>QBMS01000004.1:0-42085 GCA_003249095.1 Snowella sp. | reverse complement strand
GACCCCTGCCGAGGCATTTTTAACATCCACAGGAACCCAACCATTGGGATATAAAAATTGATAGCCATCGCCCGAATCTAGATAACGTTGCAAGCCACCGACTCCGATACTACAAGCCGTTAAACTAAACGTTGCGATCGCTAATAGGGTAATTAATAGGGATTTTAAGATTATTTTCATAAATGAAGACGTGAGAACTGGAGTCAATTTCTAGAATATCACAAAAATATAACCGATAAAATAGCAGTAGCGACATAATAGGTTATGTCCTTCTATTGTGTCCTTACTCTTAATGATATTAAAGGTAAAATTCCGTATTTTAACTTTACTTAAAAAATAATAAAAACTCTCCCATTTTAAATTAATAACCCCTCGGCGTAATGACAAATCCTCCTTGATAATAGGTTGTAGAATTACCAATTAAAATAACTGTTAACATATCAATGGAAAAATCTAACATCTTTTCTAAGGTTGTTATGGTGATCTTTTCATCGGGACGATAAACCGAACGCACTAAAACCACAGGAGTTTGGGGATCTCGATTTTCCAGAAAAATTCTTTGAGCTGTTTCAATTAATTCCGTTCGTTTTTGGGATTTGGGATTATAAATCGCGGTTACAAAATCTGCTTGAGCAACGGCTAATAATCGCTTTTCAATGAGGGCTTTGGGTGTTAATAAATCACTTAAACTAATCGCACAAAAATCGTGCATTAAGGGCGCACCCACTCTAGCCGCCGCCGCTTGTAGGGCAGAAATGCCAGGAAACACTTCAACGGTTGGCTGATTGTCTTTTTGCTCAGATTTTTGTAATTCTTCTAAGACTAAACCCGCCATACCATAAATACCGCAATCGCCTGAAGAAATAACAGCAACTTTGAGTCCCCATTTGGCTAATTCTATGGCTCTTTTTGCCCGTTGACGCTCCTGGGTAATGGGAAAAGATTCAATGATTTGCCCTGGTCGTTTTAACGGTTCAATCAGATCTAAATAAAGGGAATAACCAATAATCACATCGGCTTGACTAATCGCTGTTTTTGCCGCACTAGTCATTTGTTCTAAGGCTCCTGGCCCAGTGCCAATTAACCATAATGCTCCTGTTTTATCTAGATATTCCACCGCAGATTGGGCGATCGCGATCGTCACTGCCTCTTCTTGACTTTTAATAATTTGTTTAGTCACTAAAAGTTGGGTTTCACCGTATTTTTTCGCGGCACAAAGGGCCGATGCCTCCGCGACACTAGCAGTCCCGACTTCTTCATAAACCACCTCGGAGGGAGTGGGGACAACTTCTTGATTTAAAATCTCTGAAGTAAAGGTTTTTAGGGATAAATGATGGATTTGGCAATACGCTAATAATCCAATTTCATCCGCCTTGATATCAATGGTTGCTAGGCCCGCGATCGCGTCTTGGGATAAGTGCTGTTGTTGAAAAACTTGGGTGATAGCGTTACTGATAAATTGTTGAGAAGTTCCGCGAATACAGCCAATTCCCACCCAGAGAACACGGGGATGCCATTGCACTTTCGGAAAATCAGATTGGGTCGCAAAATTTCTTTGTGTCGCACTAATCCAAATTCTGGCTTGAGGTTGCAGTTCCGAGGGATCAAAACTAAATGGATGATCGGCGGGTAACTGTTTTTGCCAAAATAAGCTTCCTGCGTCTTGAATCACTTGGATTTTTTCTTTTCGAGCCAAAACCGCACTCACCCCTGTCCAATCTCCTGCTCCTTTTTTCCAGCCCAAAGGTGTTCCTAAAAGATCAATGGCGGGTAAATTCAAGTCATTAGCGGCTCCCGTTAAAATGGGCGTTGCATCAAATTGAGTAGCAATTAAACGAGTTAACTGGTCGGCTCCTCCTTGATGACCACCGCATAAACTAATCACAAATTTCCCCTGGGGATCAATGACTAAGATGGCGGGATCAGTGGCTTTATCCTGCAACAAAGGTGCAATTAAACGAACAACCGCCCCCGTTGCCAAACCAAAAATTAAGGCTTTATGCTGTCCCCAAATTTGACTTAAATAATCTTTTAAATTGCCTGAATAGAACGTTGCATTTTCTATCCCAGATAAAGTTTCAGGCACATATAAAGTCGCGCCCATACTTTGACAAAGGGGAGCAAGGGTCAGAGCCGCCTGGGGAGTCGTTGCGATCGCGGCAAGGGGAAAGTAGGAAGCAAAAACAGATGAAGTCAAAATTAGCGCATGATGAAGGGGTCTATCTCCAATTATCTCATTTCTCACCCTTCCTAACGGGAAGATTCTACGGCGATCGCTATAATCCGCCATTGATCATTTTGACGAATGAGTTGATAGCGCACTAACAAATCGTCATTTTCTAATTTAGTCGGTTTGGCATTAGAGTTGTCCCTGTAATACTTCGTTGCTTCCTGAACTCTAGCTTGAATGGTTGCTCGATTGGGATTATTAGGGTCAAATTTCAGCGATTTAATCTCAATCTTATGGTCATACTGACGATAAATTCCTCTTTGTTTGTCCCGCGCCGCTCTAACCTGCCATTGGGATAAAAGGGGTTCCGCTAAAACAGTTGATAGGGCCGCAATGTCATGATTTTGACCAAAAGCCTTTGATTTACTCGATAACCAGCTCTCAATGACCCCAGAAGCCACATCATTAGTTAACTCTCCCTTGGGGATTAGATGAGCCGTCGCAGAAGCCGTACTAGGAAATTCAAGGGGAGCTTGGTTTAATTGAATATTTAATTGATCCCCTTGCAAGGCATTCAAAGGCGATCGCATGGATTGAATTCCAAAAATTCCCAATC
Organism: Snowella sp.; assembly: GCA_003249095.1. Lineage (GTDB taxonomy): Bacteria > Cyanobacteriota > Cyanobacteriia > Cyanobacteriales > Microcystaceae > Snowella. Next base: position 39,299 of record QBMS01000004.1, on the reverse strand, counting down.
CCACGATGACCAAACCCGACAAAACGACGGTTCCAAGGCGCACAGGATTAATGACCGTTTTGCGTTTACGCTTTCTTTTTCTACGGGGTTCGGGGTCTTTTTGCTCAGTTAAATCCAGTGGATCGGCGGTAAGAGGGGGAAATTTCGGAGTAAGAAGAGACTCTGCTGGATTAGGCCAATAACCTTCAACCGAGGAAACCATATCGCCGTCAGCCACGTCACCCAGAGGAGTAAGCGTCGCCGTACCCGTTTTTCCATTCGATTCCGAAGCATGACGAGCAGACCGAGAACGACGAAAATCAGCACGCCGTTTTCGGGGCGGGACATCTTCACTTCGCGTATTGTGATATTCTGCTAGATTTCTAGCCATGGGAGATTCCAAATCTGTGGGGGGATGCACGGAAAAATAGGGTGTGGGAGCATCGGGGGAGAGAGTTTCTAAATAGATCTGGACATCCGCATCGGAAAAATAGTCTTCTAGGGATGCTGTTTGATCGACTAAATCTCGAAAATGCGGAAAAATCTCAGTTTGTAGCCAACTTTCTCCGTAGGAACAAAGTCCAGGCAACAGATCGGGAGACCCTTCGGATCGCTGTTGAATAAAGGTGAGTGCTTTTTGATCCTGACTTTTTTCGAGGGATTGATTAGCCAATTGGGTCTGTCCTAATAATAAAGCACAAATTGCCTCTTCAAGTCCAGTATCCTGACGATTTTTAAATTTATTTAACAAACTTTGGCACTGGATGAGGTAACTTGGTTTTCTTTGGGAAAAACCTTTAGCGATCAGGGCGTAACTAGCCAAATAGCTGGCGGCGACGGAAGGCCGTTCGGACTCTTGAACAAACAAGGAGAGTTGTTCATCCACCGTGAGATGATTCCGCAATTGTTGAACAAAGCGTAGAAAGTCATCAGTTCCTAACCCAGACCGATCATTCCCCCGTCCTTCAATGCCTCGACGATCCTGGATCATTTCCTTGAGAAGTTGTAATCCCTGGTCGCGGTCACGAAGTGTGCCTACGGCATCGCTATTGTCATCCTGGCTCAAGGTTAACTTTTCCAGAATACGGTAGGGACGTAGGCGATAAAGTTCATTGCGGATTTCCTGTTGAATAGTGGGATGAAGATTTTCTTCCTGCAACCAGGCCAGAGCCTTGACCCCAAAAAAAGAAGCTCTTTCATAATTCTGGTTTTGCCACTGTTCTCGACTTAATTCCAAATTAGCCAAAGCAATGGTTAGGACTAAATCCTGGCGACTGGTGGAAAATACCGTCGGATCATCGCAATTTCGTAGCGCTAACTCTCCATACTGACCAATCAGTTCGTATTCCCCTAATTCTTGAAAAATCAGTAAGGCTCCTATTAATTGAGGATCACTAATTTCGATCCAGGGGGATTGGGGGTCTAGGTCATCATTCTCAGTCGATGAATTAATTTCTTCATTATTACTTTCCGATGGGACGGATTCAGCTTGCTCTGGTGTCTCATTTTCAGCTGTTCCCCACCATTTTTGGGTATATTCTGTTCTTTGCTCTGCATCTGATAAAATACTATAGGCTCTGTCTAATAATTCTTTCCGAGAGGCGATCGCCACCTCACTGTACTCACGACGGGGTAACTGAACCAATCGATCTTGATAGGCTTGAGAAATCTGTTCCTCTGTTACCTGCAAAGGAATTCCTAAAATCCTATAATAATCGAGCGGGATTCGCACAGTCGATATCCTCAAAACAGTATTAGGGAGACGAAGTTTAGCTCTACTATGGTAAAACCATTTCCCGATAGTTGCCCATGAGCCAAGACTCCTATCAATAAGATAAGTAGCATCTAAGATTTATAACATTAATTTTAAGATTATTGTGTGAATTTCCCAGGATTTTTAATTTGGCGCAATTTTGACGTAAAGATTGACAATTTGCGCAGGAATATCTCCCGTTCTTCCTAAAAAAATTAAGCAAAGATTTTCTTGGCTCGATCCAGTTAGCTGATAAATCTGAGATAATTCTTAACAACCTAATCTATTTTTACAGAGCTACAGACGTTATGGTTGCTGAACGTATCCTACCCGAATTCAATACCGCGAGTATTTCCATGTCCAAGGAAAAGGGTCTTCTACTCTACGAAGACATGGTCTTAGGGCGCTTATTTGAAGATAAATGCGCCGAAATGTACTACCGAGGAAAAATGTTCGGTTTTGTCCATCTTTACAACGGACAAGAGGCTGTTTCTACGGGAATTATTCGGGCCATGCGGCGGGATCAGGATTATGTTTGCAGTACCTATCGGGATCACGTCCATGCTCTCAGTGCAGGAGTCCCCGCCAAAGAAGTAATGGCCGAATTATTCGGGAAAGCAACGGGTTGTAGCAAGGGCAGAGGCGGCTCAATGCACCTTTTTTCCGAACCCCATAAATTATTAGGAGGCTTTGCTTTTATTGGCGAGGGAATTCCTGTGGCGATGGGAGCAGCTTTCCAAAGTAAATATCGTCGCGATGCCCTGGGAGATACCTCTTCAGATTCCGTGACGGCCTGTTTTTTTGGTGATGGAACCAGTAATAATGGTCAGTTTTTTGAGTGTCTAAATATGGCGGCTCTCTGGAAACTCCCTATTTTGTTTGTGGTTGAAAATAATAAATGGGCGATCGGCATGGCCCACGAAAGGGCAACTTCTCAGCCTGAAATTTATAAAAAAGCAGAAGTTTTTAATATGGTGGGGGTAGAAGTGGACGGTATGGATCTATTAGCGGTTCATTCCGTTGCCGAAGAAGCCGTTGCTCGTGCCAGGGCAGGAGAAGGGCCAACTTTGATCGAAGCTTTGACCTATCGTTTTCGCGGCCATTCCCTCGCCGATCCCGACGAACTGCGATCGCCTGACGAGAAACAATTCTGGGGAGCGCGGGATCCCATTCAAAAATTTGCCGCCTATTTGACGGAATATAATTTGGTTTCCTCGGAAGAACTCAAGGAAGTTGATAAAAAGGTACAAGCGATTATTGATGAAGCAGTTAAATTTGCTGAAAGTAGCCCAGAACCCGATCCGAGTGAACTTTATCGCTTTGTTTTTGCGGAAGATGAATAGTTTTTTCCGATGAATCTTGTCAAACTGGGATAAATTAAGGGCGTATCGCAATGCGCCCCTACGGAGCGTTTAAAAATTTGCGGATGTGATGTTCTTTGGCTTCCGTCATTTCGTAGGAGTCTTTTCCCATGCTTGCTTTAAAAATTTCTTCGGTTTGGGCTAATAGTTCGGGCGCGATCGCCTTCCACTGTTCACGGGTCTGCCAACGAATGACGAGAATAATTTCATCGGGAATATCAGGATTAATCCAAATTTCTTTGCTCAAAAATCCTGATTGAGTTGCCAAAGCCTTTGTCCAAATCGCCTGATCCTGTTCAACAAATTTTTCTCGAACCTCTGGTTGAACACGGAATTTGAGCCATTCAATAACCATCATTTATTGTTTGCGTTGAATTAAATTTGATCAGCATGAATTAAGTTTTACCCAAAAAGCAGAGAATTCCCTAGACGGGCTAGAGGTCTTCCTTTAACAAGAAATTACACATGGCAATGACTTGATCAATCTGGAGGCAAATACGCGTAGTTTTCGGTGGCTTCCCTTTTTGGAGAGAAGATTCAAAGAAAGCAAAGTCTGTCTTTAATAATCGCAAGTTGCGGTGCATCTCTGTTTGTAAGCCTACCCAAATACTCGCAAACGAAAGTGATTTGACGCTTTCAAAGGAGATAGGCAAAATTTCTTCGGTAAATTGCCGCTCTATTTCATGAAATTGCTGTTTGACGGCTTCACCATTGGGTTTGGGAAGAAGTACCGCATCCTCTAGACTTTCTAGGCGATTGAGAAATTGTTGGATTAATTCCCTATGTAGTTTAGGCGACATTGATCAGTTAATTATGCTACAGTATTACCTATAGTAAAGTATTTTTATTGCCATTGCCGTTGCGGGCTTATTTAAGAAATTATTAAGATAGAATACTCTCTTTGGACGAGTCTTGTTAAATAATGTTAGAACATAGACTGAATCCAGTTAAGCTTGAAGACTTTTGTGTTTGCAAAATTCTTTGAACGGGTTTTCTGCATCAAATTTATTTTTCTCCGCGATCGCCTTTCCTTCATTACTTTTTTTTATTCAATGCCATGAATGCCATCGCCACTCTGCCTAACCAGGCTACCATTGTTCCAACTTTTCAAGCCCCCAACATAGAACTACCGAGCTGGCTACAGGATTGTATGGAGCAATATCAGGCAAATCCCAAAGCCGAGGATTTTTGTTTAATTTGTCAGGCGTTCAAATTTGCCTACGAGTTGCATGAAGGGCAATATCGCAAATCGGGAGAACCTTATATTATTCATCCCATTGCAGTGGCGGGATTGCTTCGGGATTTGGGGGGCGATCGCGCCATGATTGCGGCGGGTTTTCTCCATGATGTCGTAGAAGATACGATGGTTACGGTGCAAGAAATCGAAGAGAGATTTGGGAAAGAGACGGCGGTTTTAGTAGAAGGAGTGACGAAGCTTTCTAAACTCAATTTTTCCAGTAAAACTGAACACCAGGCAGAAAATTTTCGGCGGATGTTCCTGGCGATGGCCAAAGATATTCGGGTGATTGTGGTCAAGTTGGCGGATCGACTTCATAATATGCGAACTTTGGAGTCTCTTTCTTCTGAAAAACAACGACGCATTGCACGGGAAACGAAGGATATTTTTGCGCCTTTGGCGAATCGTTTAGGAATTTGGCGATTTAAGTGGGAATTAGAAGATTTATCTTTTAAATATTTAGAACCTGAAGCCTATCGTAATATTCAATCCCTAGTAGCTGAAAAAAGAGGCGATCGCGAAGATCGTTTAGAACGGGTCAAAAAAACCCTCCTGAAACGACTAGAAGATATTGGGGTAGAGTTACTGGAACTTCAGGGACGACCCAAGCATCTCTATGGTATTTATCATAAAATGGAGCAGCAAAATAAGGAATTTGAAGAAATTTATGACATTGCGGCTCTACGAATTATTGTTAAAACCAACGAAGATTGTTACCGCGCCCTGGCTATTGTTCATGATGCTTTTCGACCGATCCCTGGACGCTTTAAGGATTACATCGGTTTACCCAAACCCAACCGCTATCAATCTTTGCATACCACTGTTGTGGGCTTAAACGGTCGGCCCTTGGAAGTACAAATTCGCACCTTAGAAATGCACCACATTGCGGAGTACGGAATTGCGGCCCACTGGAAATATAAGGAGTCGGGGAATTCTAACCCAACCCAGTTGACCTCCGCGGATGAAAAATTTACCTGGTTGCGGCAGTTGTTAGATTGGCCCAGCGACATGAAAGATCCCCAGGAATATGTGGATCACCTTAAACATAATTTATTTGATGATGATGTTTATGTCTTCACTCCCCAGGGAGATGTTATTTCCCTGACTAGAGGTGCAACCCCCGTTGATTTTGCCTATCGCATCCATACGGAAGTCGGTCACCACATGAAAGGAGCGAGGGTTAATGGGCAATGGTTAGGGGTGGATACGGTTTTAAAGAACGGCGATATTGTTGAGATTATTACCCAGAAAAATGCCCATCCTAGTATGGATTGGCTCAATGTTGCGGTCACAACGGGCGCGAAACATCGTATTCGTCAATGGTTTAAGCGATCGCGTCGGGATGAAAATATTCTTCGGGGTCGGGAGTTATTAGAAAAAGATTTGGGAAAAAGTGGCTTAGATGCTTTGTTAAAGTCCGCTCCCATGCAAGCAGTGGCCGAACGCTGCAATTATCATTCTGTGGAAGATCTTTTGGCGGGCTTGGGTTACGGAGAGATTACCCAAACTCATGTTGTTAATCGTCTGAGAGAAATTACCGTCAAAGCCCAGCAACCTGAACCCCATACGATCCCGACGCTCAATCCTTCTTCGCCATCGACTCAATCAGGCAAAGGAACGAAGTCTCCCATCGCGGGCGTAGAGGGTCTGCTCTACCATATTGCAGGGTGTTGTCATCCGTTACCTGGTCAACCGATTTTGGGGGTAGTCACGCGGGGGGCAAAAGGAATTTCTATTCATCAGCAGGGATGCCCTAATGTGGAAGGGGTAGAAGGCGATCGCTTAATTCCCGTGAAATGGAATCGTATTCATGACAATGGCCAGACCTATCCTGTGGATCTAATTATCGAAGCGTTGGACAGGGTGGGTGTTTTCAAGGATATTTTATCTCGTTTAAGTGATCAAAATATTAATGTGCGTAATGCGGGAGTCAAGACTGCGAAGGGAAAACCCGCGATGATTAGTTTACAAATTGATATTAAGGATCATGAACAGTTAGAACACATCATGGCCAAGATCAAAAATATGGGAGATATTCTGGATCTTCGGCGGGTGAATACGGTAGAGGTCGGCTAATCAGTCGTTGGTTCTTATTTAAACGCGATCGCTCTTTAAAATCTAATTTTCTTCCCAAAAATCGTCATTTAAAATGGTTTCTACACTCTGAGAATAGGGCCAGCGATCGGGAAAGGAAACCTGACGATATTCCTTTTTTACTTTAGCTAAAGCTCTTTTCCAGGCATCATCAAAACTGATATCCCATCGAGATTGAAGACTAGGAACTTGACTAATTAAGAGATCAATTTCTGAGCGTTGTTTACGGATAGTACGTTCCCAACCATTATAGTTATAGGGAAGATCAACATAAAGACGTTTTAATAGATGTTCTAATAAAACCATTAGACGAGAGATTAATTCCTTTTTTTGAGAAATTCCCAAGGATTCTACCTCTTCAATTAAATTATCAATATCTAGGTTTGTAAAGTCATGATTTTTGAGTTTATTTACTGTATCTTCTACCCACAACAAAATATCTTGTTCATAGAGTGAGGTTGTCATGGTGACTCCTTCAAAGACTAGAATGCTTCAATTTATTATATCTCTACACTATATTGAATTACGATCAAATCAATGCAATGCGATATTTGTTTTGTTTCATTAGAATTAAAGGGATTGACAGCATTAAAGGAATTGACGGTGTTAAGTCTCTACAGTGGTTGAATATTTTGAAATGCGATTTTTGTTTGTTGCGATCACCCATTAATTGATAATTGTCCATTATCAATTGTCCATTAAAAAAAGGAGCCTTTGCTCCCCTTCTGTCTTGGTTTTATTCTTCTTTGTTGCTGTTCTTTTTCCGTTTGAAAGCGACTCCAAAAGCTGCGGCTGTAATAGAACCAAGGATAGTAAGCGGTTCAGGCACAGCAGACATAGGCAGCAGATCAGCTTTAGCATAAGTATATTCCAATACATAGGGGCCTGCAATATACCCACCCCAAGTCCCAATCCCACTCTCCACTACCTTCTTTTCAAAAATATAAGCGGCAGACACATCAGCGCCGATTATTCCTCCTCCGAAATCCCGATTTTGATCATAATCATATACAAATAATGGGCCCATCGATTCATGAAGTGTCCCTCCTAAGGGAAGGATTAACGAATTTGGTCCCCCCAGGTTGTACGAAACAGCGGTGGCAAACTCTACAGCCAAGGATTCATCACCCCACCAAGGTTGGGAATAAAAGCAATATTCAGGACTACAAGAACCGAATGTAGTATACGTCGTCAAATCCCAACTAGCACCATTTACCGTCAGAGAATAAGCAGAGGCGGGCATAGAAGCGATCACGGAGGCTAAGGTAGCACCAGCGACAGCGACAGCCAAACGAACAGACTTTCTCTTCATAAAATTGTATTTTTTTATAGCAGTTCCTGATCAGATGCAGTACAGCAGAAGCCTTGATAAATAAGCATTACAGCCGTCTCAGTGTACCTCATGTCAGCGAAAACCGCTATATGTCAGAATTTTGTTTGTATTAGACATCTTCATAATACTATTAAATCAAAGATATTTTATGATATGCCTATTCTACAAATTGACTATGAAATAAAAGAAGATTCAAGACAAGCATACAAAAGAACTCGCACGATTAGTCGGGGAACTAAAAAAATAAGAAGTTGGCTACAAATCTGACTTTTCCCGTTATCTTTTTCATTGAGCAATCGCTTGATTTCCTCCTATCTCAAAGTCCTATTCTCTCGTCGGTTATTATCATTAAGACCAGCTTATTGAAGACAGCAAAGAGCGTAAAACCCTTATTCTGTCGTCATTTTCAGACTTAACGGAAAAGTCAGGGCTACGAATAGCTGGAATTTTCTATGGAGAAATCTGCAATACTATTCGTCAAAATCTTGAGGAAATTTGCAATTATTTTATCCATCGATGAATGCAGTGATGGAAGTTTTAAATAATCGTAGTAGTGTCATTTTGCGTCAGATTTATCATTCTGAGTACAGTAGATCCTTTCATAGGGACATAATAGATTATGTTCTTATTTTCAGAAGTGTTAAAGGACTTAACACTGTTAAGTCCCTACGGTGGTGGTTAGATATTTTTAGAATCATCCATTTCGAGTTCGGCTAATTTTTTTTGTAACTGTTTAACTGTTTGATAGATTTCGGGTAAGCGTTTATAAATCGCTGAAGATTTTAGATAAATCTTATGGGGAACAGCGGGACTACTGGAGACGATTTCCCCAGGCGCGACATCGTTATGAATACCTGTTTGGGCAGAGGCGATCGCCCCGTCTCCAATTTTTGCTTGATTGGCAACCCCGACTTGACCTGCTAGGATAACGCGATCGCCAATTTTTACCCCCCCCGCAAGACCGACCTGGGCCGCCATTGCACAATTTTTGCCGATCTGACAGCCATGAGCAATGTGTACCAAATTATCGAGTTTGGTATTTTTGCCGATGCGAGTTTCCCCGACGGCAGGACGATCCACCGTACTGTTGCAACCAATTTCTACCCCGTCTTCGAGGACAACGTAACCCGATTGTTCCATTTTTAGCCATCCGTCGGCGGTCGGAACAAAGCCAAAACCTTCTGCTCCAATCACCGCACCACTGTGGATCACGCAATCATTTCCCATTTGTACCCGTTCATGGATCGTACAATTGGCGTGCAGAATCACGCGATCGCCAATTTTTGCCCCTGGATAAATCACCACATTGGGGTGAATACAAACGCGATCGCCGATGGTTACACCTGCTTCAATCACCACATGGGGGCCGATGTAAATATCTTGACCCAAGACCACCGAAGGATCGATCACAGCAGTGGGATGAATCTGGGGAGCGGGATGAAAGGGTTGATAAAAAAGCCGAATCACCTGGGCAAAGAGTAAACGGGGATCGGACGTTGCTATCCATGCGATTCCCTGGGCAGTTGCTTGGGCTTGTAGAGATTCATCTAGGGGTAAAATCAAGGCATTAGCGGCAGTTTTAGTGAGCATTCCCGCAAATTTTTTCCCCTCAATATAGCTGAGTTGACCCAGGACGGCTTCATCAATGGCGGCAACTCCTTGAATTTCTGGATTATGGTCGGGTTGGGCCGTGAGACTATGGGCTTTGATAGAAGGACTTAATTTTTCAACTACTTTGCTAAATTGCATGGGGATTCCTTGATGTATCCAGATTTTTTCTTACTGAATTATACGCTTTGGCATACTAAACTGATTACAATTCAGAGTATTTCTAAAATTTTCGACGGTAAAATCATCGCTTTTAAGTTTTTGAGCTTTATCAGAAGAATAGATAAAGTAAAATAGACTTATCAACATTCAAGAATAATCAGGGAATTATAATCGCCCGTAAACCAGCATTTTGAAGGCTTTGATAAGCTTGAGTTGCGTTTTCTTTGGTGCTAAAAACCCCTACCTGTAATACCCGTTGTCCTTGATAGGATGTCGCAAAGGCATCGGGATAAAGCGATCGCACTTGCTCTTGCTGTTGCATTCCTGAAACGGCAGCCATAACACGGTAAGAAACACCCGAAATTGAAGCATTCATGGGGGAATTATCAGGGGAAAGCACCTTAGAAGAAGGATTAAGTCCCGAATTACCAGAACCAAAACCGTTAGAGGGTTGGATACCTGAATTAATAGAACGAGGAATCTTAGGCGAAGGGGGCGGCGGTAGTAAATTAGGATTACGATAACCCCCAGAACTGACCGTTGGTAAACTAGCTAGAGCTTTTTGGGGTATAGATTGGGTAAAGTTGCGGTCAACAGAAGGTAAGGAGGGTTGAAGAGGTGATTGGATAGAGGATTGGATAACATTCCGATTCAAAGGAGGTAAGGGTTGTTGGGGAATGGGGGAATTAGGAACTTTTGGGGGAACTTGAGGGGAAACGCCCATGCCACTATCGGGAGCAGTAAAAGTTAATTCTTTAACGACATTACCTGAAGAATCTGAAGAACTTGAAGAACTTGAATTTATAACGGGAGAAATTATTGGAGTATTTGCAATTGGCTGGGGTGTAGGTACTGGCTGAGGGGTATTAATGGCGTTGCGATCGCCTGTGAGATAAACATGGGAAAGGGGCCGTCCTTGGTAAGCTCGTTTAGTGAAACGCCAGCCTCCATCTAAATCAATCTTCATCAATCCCTGACCTAATCCGTGAGTCCGACCGATCACAATTTCTTCGGAATTCCCGTTACGGCGACTGGTTCCCACTAACACCAATTCGCCATTGCGTTCAACCACTCGTAATAAATAATCCAGTCCTAAATCTTGACCATTGAGACGAATGGAATAGCCATTGCTGTCGGTGCTACGTTCACAACTTCCTGTAAAATCAAAATTCAGTAATAAGGGGTCAATAACAATGGGATTATTACCTTTTTCTTGCCAGCACTGGCGTTTTCCTGGGATTTGTTGCAAAATGAGCAGGTCATATTTATTCCCACCGTAGGGTCTCGCGATCGCCACAAATTGATTTTGCTCGACTTCCTGCTGCTGAAAATCAACGGCCTGTACGGGAAGATTCGCAATAAAAGCGGTAAAGGTCGCCGTTAGAAGGGGAATGAATCGGAAAAAAAGTGGGGGTTTCATGGCGTTTACGATCCTTAATTTCAATCTTGTCGATAAATCACAAATCTAGAGGATGAAAATAAGCAATTTTTAGCTGAATAAACAAAAAATGAGCATTAATACTCTGAAGCCGACGAAAATTCAAACAACAAAGTTTCCCTATAAGGGTTAATCTGCTAGGTTTAAAAATCGCGAAAATGTAGCTTAAATTACCTCTTTTGTCTTTATCTAGGCAAAATTGAATTAATCATTATTTTTGCGACAAATAATTCTATCCCAGTCTAATTTGCTTTTTTTAGTTTCGTGGAAGAGGAGGGAACAGTGGAAGGAGAAGATTGAAAACTGCGAAAGTAAACGGTTCCCATAATTCCTAAAAATAAGACATAGGCAATCACTTGAACTAAATAGAGGGTTTGACGATAACCGAATAGGGCTTTGAGTAAAATGCCTGGAAAGGTGCGATCGGGTAATACCTGGGAGCCATCCCAGACTTGATTTCCCAGTAAACAAGAATCCCCCGCAAAAAGACATAGGGATTGATAACGAGGATCGAGTTCCCCCAGAAGACGGACGGCCAAATCTCCGTCTTTTAGGACACTCATCACTAGTCCGCCGATAATTAATAGCAAAAATACGCCCATTACTTGAAAAAAGAGCCGTAGGTTGATTTTGACTCCCACCGCAAAGAGCAGAAATCCCAAGACCGTAGCCGTTAATAAACCCGCGATCGCGCCAAGGGTGGGAACTGTCCAACCGTCCTGAAATTTAGCCAAAATAAATAAAACGGTTTCAAAGCCTTCCCGTAAAACAGCGATAAATACTAATAAAAAAACGACTTTTGCTGCATTTTCTGGGTCTACTAGGGCTGATTGAATTTCGCCTTCTACTTCCGCTTTGAGGGATTTCGCCTGTTTCGTCATCCAAATCAGCATCCAACTGAGCATAACGATCGCAATCAGACCAAATAATCCGCCCAAGGTTTCCTTTAAGACGGGAGTGTAGGGGTCTTGCCCTGTTTCAACGCCTTGTAACACCCCACCGAGCAAAAAGCCGACCATCACACTGGCCACGATGCCCGCACTGATGCCCCGATAAACCCAAAAGTTGAGTTGGGTTTGCTCTGCTTTTTTGAGGCACGCAAGAACAATTCCGACGACGAGGGCGGCTTCAAATCCTTCACGGAGGGTTATTACAAAGATCGGTAAGGCGGCAGTTAAATCCATTTTTTATCTCTATGCTTTTAAGTTTCTATTATTAACCAAAGGGCGATCGCAATTCGTTAATTAATCAAAGGGTGATCGTAATTCGCTAATTAATCAAAGGGCGAACGCCATTCGCCCCTACAGTAAATTATCTTTTTCAAATAAAACTCGATAGACAGGACGATGTAGATTAAAACAAGCGGTTTCTCTTTCCGTTGGTACAGGTAGGGGATTTTTCGCTAACCAGGTTTCTGGGTAGGTTTGTTTAAAATGGGGATTTTCAGCAAAGCGATCGCGCATTTCCATTGCCACACTTTCCACATCGGATTGGAGAAATACCCTACCATCGGGGGCTAAAAATTGGGCGATCGCCTGGACTAATTCGGGTTGGACGACGCGACGTTTACTATGGCGTTGCTTAAACCAGGGATCGGGAAATTGGATGGAAACGGTTGCAATTGGCTGATTAAAAGAACTTAATAAACTTAAAGCTGAAGTATTCATGTTACCGAAGAGAAAATGCAGATTCCCTAATTCCAGGCGATCGCGAATTTCGTTAGCTTCCATCACCAAGACTTCCCGAATTTCGACTCCTAAAAAATTAATGTCGGGCTGAACCTGGGCCATTTGCAACAAAAATTTACCCCGCGCACAACCAATATCCAGATGCAAAGGTTGCTGAAGATTGCGATAAATCTTTGCCCAATCAGGAGTCTCCAGGACGGAACAATACTTCTGACTGAGGGGATTAACGTGCTGACGAACACGGACTCTGCCCAAAATTTGATTCTCCTGCTTATATTTAGATATGCCCTATTTCCATTATTCATTATGCAGTTTCGCTTTGCGATTATTAGTGATCCCCATATCGCGATTCCCCAAACGATTGACGATGTACCGAGTCGTTTCCATCTCGTAGAAGTCAGTATTCCCGCCTTTGAGCAAGCAATTGAACATTTAGAAGGTTTAGATCTGGATTTTTTATTAATTCCTGGAGATTTGACCCAGGATGGTGAAGCGGAAAATCATGATTGGTTACAGCAACGCCTCAAGCAATTGCCTTTTCCCGCCTATGTTGTGCCTGGCAATCACGATGTCCCCTTCCCTCAAAACCGCGATTGCTACGTCGGTTTAGATAATTTTTCTGATTATTACAGTCACTGTGGTTATGACAATCCACAAAAACTGTATTACACTCAGGAAATTATGCCAGGATTACAATTAATCGGCTTAAATTCCAATCAATTTGATGACAAAGGAAGGCAAATCGGTCGTCTAGATGAAGAGCAATTAGAATGGCTAGAAGTTATCTTGCCCAGCTTAAAAAATAAGCAAATATTTGTCATGATTCACCATAATGTAATTGAACATTTACCCAAACAATCCCAACATGAATTGGGGCGTAGGTATATGTTAGAAAATTCTAAGGATTTACTCAAAATTCTTAAAAAATATGGTGTTAAATTAATTTTTACGGGACATCTCCACGTACAGGATTTAGCCTACCAAGATGGAATCTATGAAATGACAACGGGTTCCCTGGTGAGTTATCCCCATCCCTACCGCATCATTGAAGGGGAGTACGAAAACCCAGGAGAATTAAAATTAACCGTCCAGTCCCATCGCGTTGAATCTGTTCCTGGTTGGGAAGATTTGTCGATAACTTCTCGGCAATTTCTCGGTGATCGCTCTGCTTTTTTTATGTCCCAATTGTTAACATTACCTCCTTTAAATTTATCCAAAATAGAAGCCGAAAAATATATTCCGAGTCTCCAATATTTTTGGGCAGATGTAGCGGGGGGAGATGGACATTTTGATTTTCCTGAATTTCCTCCCCTAATCCGATATTTTTTCTATCAATTTAGTATTTTTAATCGTCCACCCAATGCTAAAAATGTGGATAATAACGCTACTTTATTACTATAGCGATCGCCTAACTAAAACTTAAATTCTGTATGATTCGTCTGATATTAAAACGATTGGTATAAATGAGTTATACCACCTGTGATCCTTTTCAAATGCCATCTAAATAACGGTTAAACGTTTCTTCCTTTAACCATTCTTTTGTCGCCTTGAAATTATGAAGAGGAGTGGGTAACATTTCTAAATAAGTCGCACGACGAATTAGATCGGCGGCTTTACCATGAATTTGAACTTTATCAAATAGGTTAGCTACTCCGTTATTCAAACCTAATTTCATCAATGTTCCGCGCAAAGTCACAGTAGAATCATGCAAGTTTTTTCCTTGCTTTAGCGCGATGAGATTAGAGGCGATCGCGGCTCCTTGTTGATAAGCCACTTGGGCTAAAGCGGGTTGGGATTGACCTTGGACTTCGACACAATCTCCTGCGGCAAAAACTTCGGGAAAATTAGGTAATTGTAGAGTATGAGTGACTAACAGTTGACCATGTTTACCAATCTGGTCAGCCGCTAGTTGAGAATGGAGACTTTCAATCAGAGGATTTAAGCTACTACCTGCTGTCCAAATCGTCGTATAAGTAGCTAAAAATTGAATTGTTTCTCCTATTGCTGCATCTTTTTTTTGATAACCAACTGCCTCTTTGGTAACAGATTTAACCCCTATTCCAAGTTTTAATTCAACAGGAATTGTTCTTTTATTTAGAGCCTCTAAAGCATCTTTTTGGAGAAGGGCATTAGCATCTCCTGCCAAAATTTCCGTAGCATGATTAATCAATACAATTTTAATCTCTTTTGGATTCCCGCCTAATAGAGCGTACCAACGTGGCAACACATCAGCTAGAGTTGCCGCCATTTCTACCCCCGATGGCCCTGCTCCGACAATCGCAAAGGTTAATAATGCTTGTTTTAATGAAGCATCAGTAGTTACTAAAGATTCTTGTAAACATTTTTTTAAATGCTTTTGAAGAACGATCACTTCTTCTGGGGAACGAAAAGCAAAACTATGTTCTTCCGCTCCTTCTGTTCCTAAATAACCCTGAACACAACCTACTCCCAAAACAAGATTACTATAGTGATAAACTGCTCCTGTTCCTAATTCCACTACCTTTTCAGATAAATTCAATCTTGTTACATCACCCTGCACAAACCTTATATTGCTACCTTTTAATAATTCAGCATAACTAGGGCAAATTACCCCTTCCGTCAGTTCTTCTGTTAATAATTCATAAAGCATCGGTTTAAATACAAATTGCGATCGCTGATCAATCAGTAAAATCTCTGGTATATAAGACTGATGACGTAGATGCAAAGCGGCAAACAAACCCGTAAAACCCGCCCCAATAATAACCGTTGGCTCTATGGTATGTAGTGTCATAATTTACAGTAGGATAATTTTATTAATATGCAAAAAAGACCATTCCATTAAATTATAATTGAATTCTACACTATACATTTAGTCTTTATTGATATTTACAATATTGAAAAAATGTAAATAAAAAATGTAAATGATGATAAAAAATATAATCGTTCAGGAGGAACAAAATTAGTGACATCTAGTTTTAGTTCTCTTCTCAATGTGAGCAAAGAGTCAATCTCATAATTTCATGTGATAACCTACCACAATAATTACTTCGTTTTCCTCCTGAATAGTTCGATTATTTAAGAAATATTCCTCCAACTTAATAAATAGTATTCTTGGGACTATAGAAGCTATTTACCACCATAGGAATATTTTTATACCACAACATTAACATTGTTAACATTAAATTTCATCCCATCCTGTAATCCCCGAAGACATCACATAACTGGTCACAGTTGCCTCAAAGAAATTGGCCTTAGTATGGCCTTCTTTTTTAGTATCAGAAAAACGTTCTAAATGGGTATAGGGACTCTTATCAAATTTAGAATCCCGATACAGGGGATCTAAACCAATAGAACGCAGACGCATATTGGCTAAATATTTCGTATATTGTTCCGTACTTTGTTCCGTAATCCCTAGAATATTATTCCCGACAATATGATTTGTCCAACGACATTCATATTCAACGGCGGTATCAAACATTTCATAGATTTGTTCCCGCGAATAGGGAAAGACTTTCATCGCTTCAGGAATCAGTTTTTGATACAACCGAACATGGCTTAATTCATCCCTGTTAATCATTTTGAAGATATCGGCTGACCCTGGCATCAACATCCGTGATCCTAGATTATAAAAATAGATAAAACCGTTATAAAAATAAAGTCCTTCTAACAGAAAATCTGCCATAAGAGCAATAAAATAATTTTCCTGAGTGGGATTATCTACATATTGTTGATAGAGTCCAGCGATAAATTCACAGCGTTCTTTAAGAATTCTATCAGTACGCCAAAATTCATAAACCGCCGTTCTTCTTTCGGGCGGAATAATGGTTTCAATCATGTATTGATACATTGTGTTCAGTTAGGTACGCGAATCCTAACCCGCTTTATTCAAGCTGCCCTATGTCACCATAGGAGATCAGACTATATCTTCAACCCATTGGGTTGCTCCCCATTTCGAGCCGCTTGGCCCTACGCTTTTCAGCTAGTCGTTGAACTTTTGACCAATCCAACTTCTTGACATAAATCAGGATAACAAGACGGATTATGAGCCACGCTATTAATTAGCGAAAATGCGGTTGTCTTGTTTAGTTCATGGTGCTTTTCACGAAGAAATTCATAGATTTCAGTCCAAGAATTATTATGGAGTAACATTGTAGCAATAGACTTGATCGTAGAATCAGGGTATTTGCGACTTTGTAATCCTAATTTTACTGCATGAATTATATTTTCTTGGTGAGAAACAATCTCAAGGTTGGATAGATGATTATTTAACTTGTTCCCATCAATGTGATTAACTTCAAATAACGAATTATCATACTGACCATGATAGGTTATGTAAACTAAAATATGGACAGCGATCGTTCGTTTTTCGAGAGAATCTATCTGTCGAAAATAATAAGTAAATCGAGCATAACCGATAGAATCACAAACAGGATTAATTATTTTTTGTGTAGCAAAATTCAAGATTTCTCCTGATTCACTAATATAATATTGCTTGGTTTCTATATGAGTTATGTGCCGAAAATTTTTACCATTAAATTCAACATATTCAACATTAATTTCTTCATAGTTGTCGCTAACCCACATTAAGTTATCGAGAGAAATATTAAGATTATTTCCGTCTAAGTAAACTAATTTGATGGCATTTTTTGGCTTTGGTAAATAAGCCGCAGCAACAATTTCTGAAACTAAGTATAGCTTTCTCGAAAGCGATACACGAATACAACCTTTCGTATGCTGCTTTAAGAGTTTATCTCCTTTGAAAACTTTTCCATCAGGAGTAACACTATATTCGGGATTGAAAGGAACAGGCTTTTTCATTTCTGGTCACTTAGCTGCTGATTGTCTCTATCGTATATTGTACGCTATTGGGATGAGATTTTCCAGCAATTAAAGGAGTGATCGATCGCCATTACTGACGAAAGGAGCTATCAATTAACTCTGATTGTGCATTCCTTCCTGGGAAATTTGTTCTGCCATACAGAGACTAATTTCAGGAGCGGTAATGCTATTTTTGATATGAGGAATGTTACAGGTTTGAACGGAATCTAAAAAGGTTAAATAGGATAGAATTCCATCAAAAGCATAGCGTTCATCATCGGTTAAATTCCAATAATCGGTAACATCCTGGGTAATATCTAATCGCTGCGGAATCCAAAAATTTTCACGCATTTGCTGATACAAACCGACTGCCCAGGTATAACGGACATCATTAAGTTGCATCAAATTGGTGGTATTGCCAAACCAAATAGAACGGTTTTCTGTTGAATCGTCCCCCGTTGGATTAAATATCGGGGTGACGGGCATTTTTTGAGATATTTTAGGCTCAGTCAGTAGCATATCAATGTTATAAAATAACAAGTGAATAAATTAATTATTGCTTCTCTAATTTAACATTAAATTCTAGATAATTACAATCTACACGAATTATTTAATTATGAGATATTGAATTAGATAAGCTATTTAAAAAAATCCCCCAACCTGATAAATTGACTGTTTTTGGTTAAATATTGGTAGTAATGTTATTTATGAAGTGTGGTATTCATAAATTGTCAAGAAGTTATACGTTTATAAAAAAGTGAATTGCTATTTATTTTCTCTCTTTTGCTTTGGCATAAGCAAGATCATGTTCAGCAAAACTCAAAATTAGAATACGTTTGGGTGCAGGGACTTCATAAACTCGATAAACTAATCGGTAAACTACCTGATTTTGGTCGATTTCTAAAGCTCGACAGTTTACTAATTTTCCTGATAAATTATGGCTAGGAATTTCATAAGTTTGATAAGGGTTTAATGACAGTATTTGCTGATATTTTTGAAAATCTGTACGAACTTCCGATGGTAAGAGTGGCAAATCTTCGATATTAATAAGTTTATGCAATTGAATGAGATATTTAGACTTTATAACCACGTTTTCTTAACCATTCCTCTAATTCTTGTTCATTAATTTCATCCCCTTCTTGGATTGTTGTAATCCATTGACTAGGATCATCTAAATCTTTAATTCGTTCAATTGCTTTTTCGACTGCCAACGAAGGGCGATCGCTTGTCCCCTTTTGAGCAATATAAGCGATTAGGTCTAAACGCTCATTCCAAGTTAGGAGATCAATCTGTTGTTTAACATTTTGTAAAATTGATTGAGACATTGTTTTGCATTGTTTATTGCTAGGGTAAGTAATCTGTATTTAGAGTATTTTCAACTGTAAAAAAACATTGTTTAGGAAAGATTTCTACAGATAAACCTGTTTCATCGACGGCTTGTAATCTGGCTTCTCGATAAGATTCTAACCAAATTTCAGATAGATAGGTTTTTAAACTGGGGCTAACTCTCAGATCATCTCGAATTTGGTAGCGGTGCTGACGAATAGAGGCTGTGAGCTTTCCTGATTGTTGTTCGGGTTGATGTTGCCATTTTAACAAAAGTTTTAAAACGACAATTAAATTAGTTTCAATGGTTTGTTTTTCATTAAGTGCCAAGTCTTGAATTTCTTCGATTAGGTTATCAAGATCAAGTTCTTGAAAGTTACGTTGCTCTAGGAGTTTTACTGTCTCTTGCATTCATTAATAATAATAATCTTAATAGTAGAGCATCAGACTTATTTTTTTGATTTTTTCTTATTGTTAAAAAATTAATTTTTAATTTTTGTCTCTATTTCCTTTATCAATTTTTTTAAAATCTTTATGGGAAGATTTTAGAGCAGATTTAACTTTCTTTATGTCTTCACTTTTTGGAAGTTGCTCAGGGACAGTTCCGCTAATTTCTAACATTGTTTGCCGAACTTTACGTCCCACATTTTCTGCCGCAATTTCTGCGTTATTTTGTCCTTTGATATTTTCATTTCTTATTTTTGATTCGGTTTGAGTAACTCTAAATAAATTAGCCGCCAATTCTTCTTTTCCCATAAAATCTAAAGGAGTTCTACTTGATTTAATACCTTTATACTGCTTTAGTTGTTTTAAATTCATATTATACATTCCTCTATATCCAGCATTTTGAAATAAACCATATTCTTTAACGCCAGCTCTTTTCGCGGTAGAGTTTAACGTTTTTTCATGTTCTGAAATTTCTTCTCTTATTAAAAGTCTTTCTATCTCCTCTGGTTCTTCAATATATTGGCGAAATGATTCAGCTATTGTCACAAAAAAAGCTTGGGCTTGTGCAACTTCTTTTTTAGTTACATCGGCATTCATTGCAATTAAGTAACAGGCAAATCTAGACAATTGGTAATCAGGTATGCTTTGACCTTCAAGAATTCTTTTTTGTTGAACAAAATTATCTAAGACAGGAATCTCAAGCGTCATACAAGCTGTCATTGCTTTATTAATAGCTTTGGAAAAAGATTCATAATTTTTATAACCAAGCATAACCATAAAATCACGAGCATACCAAAATGTAAAATTTCCTTCTTGATAAAGGTCATTAAAATTTTCTTTTGAATTGTCGAAATGAAATACATTGGAATAATTCATGTTATTTTACCTTCAATTAAAATTTAATGTAAAGAGTGTAGCTATGGTAAAAACTTCAATAATCTATAACTCAATTTCATAATCAAGGTCGTTTTTAACTTTTAATAAAAGATCAATACAAGCTTGAGAATATTTATGAGTTATGCTTTTTTTGCCTGTTTTTAAACTTACGTGATATTTGTTATCATTGTCTTTGATTTTGACTCCTTTATCTTCAGCAATTTTATCAAATAAAAGATTTACATGATAGTAATGTACAAAACCAAGTTGTTCAGGAAGCATAGAAATAAGATAAGGATGAGATACATTGATTTTACTGGGGTCATCAATAGTTGTAATTCCAAATAATTTCACAAATTCAGTCTCAGAATTAACTCTATTCTCTAATAACTCAAAATCTACTTGAACTGTTTTTTTAGGGATATCATATCTCACAAGATTATATGTTCTTGATAGTAAAAATCTTAAAGTTTTAGGATTAATACTCTGAGGTTCTTGATTTGTAAAAGCCTCAAATACCCATGTAAAATCTGATGCAATAATATTTTTGATTCTTACACTTTTTGAGTTGTCGATAGATATGATTTTTTCTCTTTGTGGGTAAACATTTTTAGAAATCTCTTCGTTCCATTCCAACATATAGATATTAGGGATTAAAGATCCATCAGGAGAAATTAATTCATCAATATCTGAAAGTATATCTTGAATATTGGGATCATTAGCACTATAACCAATAAAAAGTAAAGGATGCTCCGCGAAATAGGTTAACAACTTAGCACTTAAATACTTACGTTTTTTTCGGAATATTTCATAGTCATTAACAGTTAATACTAATGATGATGGATCTGTTACAGAACCATGTATTTTAAAAATTTCGCCTGTACCAAATGTATTATTTTTAAGGATTTTTTCACCCACAATTGTTTCATAATTATTAGAAAAAACTGACTCAATTAGAGTATCATAATTTGTTGTGATAATTACATAAGGAGTAATAGCTTTAATTGCTTCGATCTCCTGTTTTTTAAGTTCGTCTAATTTACCAAACCAATCATGAGAAATCAAATTCTTTAAATATTCTGAAATTTGATGTTTAATATAGACATCAGAAGGAAACTCTTGAGAAAAAAATTCTTCTGGAAAATTTTCCCTTCCAGTCCCCCAAGCCCAATCTCTGTAGCTATTAGCAAATAAGGTACTAATCTGGATATAGTCTTTATTATGTATTTGTTTGTAGTAAGCAAATTCTTTATCTATGTTAGAACACAAATTAGCCATTTCCCTTAAAAGACCTTCCCAACTAGGCGTTTTTGCATAGCGAATAGAAAAACCAGAACCTATGAAAAGAATCGGTTGACATACCATTCCTTCCAAACAATCTTTTATGTCTTGAGTTATATGTGTTTTGTAGTCTTCGTAATTACTCATTAGCAGTCTTTCTCATTGAATTTTGCAAGTAAATAAATCAAAGAAAATTTTATTTTTTAATCTGTCAACTAATTCGCGCAAGCCGAACAACCCGCCTCCGATTCCTTAAAATTATCCTTCTGCACAGTGCGGACATAATAAACCGCCTTACAGCCCTCTTTCCAAGACAAAACCAAGGTATCAAAAATATCTTTAGCCGTTAAACCTTTGTCGGGTTGATCAGGAAAATAAACCCCATGATTGAGATTAAACAATAACTCCATCGAAATTCCCGTATCAATCCATTGCTGAATCGTTGCCACCGCTTTCACGACCTTGTTTTGATCGAGGTTTTTATTCTCAGGATAGAACCAGAAACAATTATTGATAAACGGCGGAGCAATCGGAACCGTTCCCTTAGCCCATTTATCGTAAAAGAAACGACTATAAACGGGTAACACACTGGCAGTACAACCCTGTACCAACGAGGAAGACGTATTCGGCGCGATCGCGGTGATGTGGGAATTGCGAATGCCGTAGGTCTGGATATCATCGGAAAGTTTGAGCCAGCGTTCGGGTTGAGCAGCATTTTCTTGGAACCATTCCACAGGCTTCGAGCCGATTAAAAGCCCCTTACTCCAATCACTCCCCGCAAAGGCATTATAAGGAGCGCGTTCCTTGGCTAATTCCATTGAAGCCTGGGTACAGTAATAACCAATGTCTTCAAATAAATGACTGATTTGAGTGAGATGATCATAGGAAAAACGATTTTTAGCGAGCCAATCCGCTAGACCCATCGCACCCACACCGATCGTCCGATATTTATTATTATGATTCGCCGCATCTTCAAAGGGAGGACTGGTTAACTCAATGGTGTTATCTAAAATTCGGACAGAAATTTGACAGTAATCATCAAGTTCATGTTGCTCAACATTAGCAAGATTCAAACTTAGTAAATTACAGCAGTGTGCAGTTTGTCCTGATTCTACGTTACTAAACGATTCACAACATAAATTGACACCAGGGATATAACCCGCGTGCTTATTAGGATTAGCGCGATTGATCGTGTCTTTAAACGCGAGATAGGGCATTCCCGTTTCTACCTGCGATCGCATCATTTCTTTAAATAATTCACGGGCATTCACCTGTTTATAAAGGGTGATTTCTTGCCCTAATTTAGATTCAATTAAGGCATAGGCTTTTTCAAAGTCTTCTCCCCATAATTCGGCGAGTTCAATCCCTAAATTCGTCCGAACTTCGTAGGGATCAACTAATGTCCATTCCGCTTTATTGATGACCCGTCGCATGAATTCATCGGGCAGAATTAATTGGGGAAAAATGTCGTAGGCTTTTCGTCTTTGATCCCCATTTTCGGTTTGCATTTCCAGAAATTCAGGCACATCCAAATGCCAAATATCTAAACCGACCGTCACTGCACCCGCTCGACGACCTCCCTGATTCACCGCGATCGCCGTATCGTTGAGCAGTTTTATCCAGGGAATGACACCGCCTGACGCATTAGGTTTGCCCATCACCACGCTACCTGTGGCCCGAATGCGACTCACATTAGCCCCGACACCGCCGCCATTTTTGGAAATTCTGGCCGCATTGGTGATTTCTCGGAAAATACTTTCTAAATTGTCGTCAAGGGCAACGATGAAACAACTGGTGAGAGAACCCTTGGGAACCCGCAAATTTGCTAAAATCGGTGTGGCCAAAGAAACCTTACGGGACGCGATCGCCTCATAAAACCGTTTTGCCCAAGCCAAGCGATTTTCAGGACTTTCAGGCAATGCCAACAGTAACGCGCAAGTTAATAACGCTTCCTGGGGTAACTCATTCGGCAATAGATAGCGACTGGTCAATAAAACGACCCCCGCGTAGTCATAGTCCGTATCCCAGTCTGAATTAATCCAATTTCCCGCTTCTTCTAATTCCTGGACAGAATAGAGCGACATCCGTTCATCGTATTGACCCGATGCAACTTTTTCCTTCACCGTTGTTGCATACTGCCCGTACTGATAGCCGCGACTGACCAAAATATCTTTCCACAACCCCCAGATATGGAGTCTTCCCGCCACGTAACGCCAATCGGGTTCTTCGGGACTACACATTTCTAGGGCGCAATTGACCAAATTATCCTGAATTTCCCTGGTACTAATACCATCCCGTAAACGAGTCGTTAAACCTGCCTCCAGGGCGATCGAGTTTGCATTCAGTTTGGCACAGGCCCAATCGACTACTGCCCGAATTTTACTAATGTTTAATGCCGTTGAAGTGCCATCGCGACGAATCACTTGAATTCGATGGTGGGCATTGGTGGTTGCTAATCCTGAGCTAGAAAGGGGCGATGTTGGGACGGTTTGAGGGGAAAGGGTCGCGGCTAACGTCGGTTGCATAGTTCAAAAAAATCGATTGGTTTTTCGGTCAAAAAGTAGCGTTATTCCTGACTATACCATAGATATGGTGTTAGAGGATTGGGGATTACGCCAGATATGGTTATTTATCATAGATGATTCTCCCCACTTGAGTGTTGTAAAATTAGCTACATTGTGATTTTTTTATGCTCTCCACTCCCCCAAGGGTATCCTTTTCGGTAAAGTAGATCAGGGAAAATAATCCGCAAATCTGCGATCGCTCGATTGAAAATTTCAGTTAATTACTGGGGTTTGATTTTTTTCAGTAAAAAATTAGGCGATCGCGTCCAAAAGCTGAGATGATCCTATAATCATAAGAAATTTTTTGAGTCATATTTTCAGTAATATCTCGCAATCCCAAACAACTATTTCTCTTTAGCAATGCCCCGAATACTCGTAATTGACGACGACCCGACAATCTCTGAACTTGTGTCCATTAACTTGGAAATGGCTGGTTATGACGTAAATCAAGCAGAAGACGGAATTAAAGGCCAAGCTCTCGCCCTCCAATCCCCCCCCGACCTAATCATGTTGGATCTGATGCTTCCCAAGGTGGATGGATTTACCGTCTGCCAACGCTTGCGCCGAGATGCTAGAACAGCCGACATTCCCGTACTGATGCTGACTGCCCTTGGTCAAATTCAAGATAAGGTGGAAGGGTTTAATGCAGGAGCAGACGATTATTTAACCAAACCCTTTGATGTGGAAGAAATGTTATTGAGGGTTAGGGCTTTGTTGCGACGGACAGACCGCATTCCCCAGGCCGCTAAACATTCAGAAATTCTAAGTCAAGGCCCGCTTACTCTCATTCCTGAGAGATTTGAAGTCATTTGGTTTAGTAAAAAGATTAAATTAACCCATTTAGAATTTGAATTATTACATTGTCTTTTACAGCGTCATGGGCAAACGGTTTCTCCCAGTGCCATTTTAAAAGAGGTCTGGGGCTACGAACCCGATGATGATATTGAAACAATACGGGTACATATCCGCCATCTCAGGACGAAATTAGAACCCGAACCCCGTCGTCCCCGCTATATCAAAACAGTTTATGGGGCGGGTTATTGTCTAGAGTTGCAGGAGGAAGAAGAAGGTATTCAGCTAGAAAATACATCGACGAATCTTGGTTAGCTCGGCTTGGGTTAAAAATTATCAGTTTAATCCTGAGTAGCGACCCAAAATAATCTATTAAACCAACAAAGGGATTTGATAATTTTTAAGACCCATCTACATCAATAACCCATTATGTTAGAAACTTCTTCCCCCCATCTCCGCGAACAACTCCATCCTTTAATTCATCAATTAGCCGATCGCGTTTTAGCCAATTGGCACGAATATCTAGATTTATCTCCCTACGAATTACCAGAAGACTTGGGTTATATCGAAGGTCGGCTGGAAGGAGAAAAGTTAATCATTGAAAATCGCTGTTATCAAACCCCCCAGTTTCGTAAAATGCACCTGGAATTGGCCAAGGTCGGGAGTAATCTGGATATTCTCCATTGCGTGATGTTTCCTAATCCTGAATACGGGTTGCCTATGTTTGGTTGTGATATTGTTTCGGGTCGGGGAGCCATTAGTGCCGCGATCGCCGATTTATCACCGACCAATGCAGAGAGGATTTTACCCGAATCCTACCGTCACGCTTTAGCCGAACTAACCCCCTTTGACTTTTCCCAATCCCGTGAATTACCCGAATGGGGGGATATTTTCTCTGAATATTGCTTATTTATCCGTCCTAGTGATGCCCAGGAAGAAACCGCTTTTATCCATCGGGTCAGCGATTTTTTGCGAGTCCATTGTCAATTTTCACTTCAATTCACAAAACTTTCGGAACAAGAACGGTTAGAACACCTAGCAGGACAACAATACTACTGCACCAAACAACAACAAAATGATAAAACTCGGCGAGTTCTGGAAAAAGCCTTTGGAGATGACTGGGCAGAGCGTTATATGACCCAGGTGCTTTTTGATATTCCTTCTTGAGTAATGCTTGAGCAACGGTTGATCGCCCCATTACCCAAAGCGGTTTACGAAACTTTACGTTATAATTGGTTTTTAAAAGTTGTCAGCAAAAATCTAGTAATTTGTTGAAACTTTGTCCCCTTCTACTAAATCATCAAAATAGTACAATTTAGTACCTATTTCCCAATTCTATGGGTGAATCCTTGAAGTCTGCCAAAACTGCTCTCCCAGAATCCAGTTTACCTTTGCCCAATTCTATGGGTGAATCCTTAAAATCTTCCAAACCCGCCCTTCCAGATTCCAGTTTTCGTTGGGTCATGATCTCCCTTGGGTTAGGTCTATTGATCACAGGGGGAACTATTGTTTATGGATTAAAAAGTACCAAAACGGGGGCATCAGAGTCAACTGCGCCCACTGCTTCCCCTGTTCTAGAAAAAGAGCCAGAAGTGGTTTCGGCCCTGGGGAGAATTGAACCCGTTGGTGAGGTGATTAAGTTAGCGGCTACTCCAACGATGGGCGGAGCAAAGATTTCGCGGATTTTGGTTCCCGAAGGAGCAAAAGTCAAGGCGGGGGAAGTGATTGCGATTATGGATGATTATGACCGTAAGGTGGCGGCCCTGCTAGCGGCAAGGGAATCCGTGAAGGTGGCCAGGGCAAATTTATCGGTGGTGAAGGCAGGGGCAAAAATTGGAGAAATCGAGGCGCAAAAAGCGGAAGTGAATCGCGCTCAGTCAGAATTTAGACGAAAAATAACGGTGAACGAGGCTTCGGTTAATACTTTAGGTAAGCAGTTACAGTGGGAAAAAATTGAACAACGGGCCACGATTGATCGTTTAGAAGCCGAACTGAAGCAAGCGGCTAATGATTATCGACGTTATCGGATTTTGGCGGATCAAGGCGCGATCGCCCTGGCGGATTTGGAACAACGGGGACTAACGGTAGCCACCGCCAAACAACGCCTCCAGGAAGCCCAGGCTCGTTTAATGAAGACGGAAGCCACCCTAGAAGAACAAATCCAACAACAAAAAGCCATTACTCAAAAAGACGCGGAAACCCTTTATCAACAGGCCAAAGAAGCCCAGGCAAATCTTTATAAAGTATCAGAAGTGCGTAACGTTGATGTACTCCAGTCCGCCGCCGAACTTAATTTAGCCTTAGCACAATTCAATCAAGCCAAGACGGATCTAGAAACCAGCTTAGTCAAATCTCCCATTGAAGGACAAGTTTTGAAAATTTATGCAAGGCCTGGGGAGAAAGTAAACGATACTGACGGCATTGCTGATATTGGGAAAACCCAACAGATGATGGTAGTGGCCGAGGTCTATGAAAGTGATATTCGCAATATTAAACCTGGTCAACCTGCCCTCATCAAGAGTGAAAACGGTAGTTTCCCCGATGAATTAGAAGGACAAGTCAGGGTAATTGGTCTCAAAATTGGTAAAAAAGATGTGTTAGGAACCGATCCTTCCGCCGATATTGATGCCCGTGTGGTAGAAGTCAAAATTCTACTCCGTCCTGAATCGAGTAAAAAAGTTGAAGGTCTAACCTACGCCAAGGTTTTAGTGAAAATTTTGCCTGAATAAAATGATCTTGACTTTTCCCATGCTTAAAAAATTGACATGAAAATTCCCCTGTCCTGGCTCCAACTCACCCACGAAAAAATGCGCCTAGCGGTCGCGATCGCGGGAATAGCCTTTGCGGATATTTTGATGTTTATGCAATTGGGTTTTAAAAATGCACTATTTGATAGTTCAGTCAGGTTGCACAAAAGTTTACAGGGAGATATTTTTATTCTGCATTCCCAAACCGATAGTTTAGTCGGGGGCAAAAGTTTTTCCTCTAGACGTTTATACGAAGTAATGGGAGTTGAAGGCGTTAAAAATGTTAGCCCGATTTATATCAACGTTACCGACTGGAAAAACCCAATTACCAAAGGTTCTAGGCGAATTTTTGTGGTGGGAGTAAATCCTGTGAACAATCTGTTTACCCTACCTGGAATGAAAGAAGCTTTACCCCTCATTAAGCAACCTGATGTAGTGTTATTTGATGAACGTTCTAGGGGAGAATTTGGCCCCATTAAACAAGATTTTGATGCAGGAAAAGTCGTTAAAACAGAAGTCGCTAATCGACAAATTACTGTGGGGGGATTATTTGCGTTAGGGGCATCTTTTGGGGCAGATGGAACTGTTATCACCAGTGATCTTAATTTTTTTCGCATCTTTCCGACTCGTACCAAGGGATTAATTGATGTCGGTGTGATTCAGTTAGAACCGAATGCTAATCTAGACGTTACTTTTAAAAAAATCAAAGATAAATTGTCGTCAAAAGACATACAGATTTTTACCAAAGAAGGCTTGATTGAACACGAAAAAAGTTATTGGCAAAAACGGACGACCATTGGTTTTGTCTTTGGCTTGGGAACGGTGATGGGCTTTGTTGTGGGAACTATCATTGTTTACCAGATTCTCTATACGGATGTGGTGGATCATTTACCCGAATATGCCACTTTAAAGGCAATGGGTTATGGGGATAATTATTTGTTGATGGTGGTTTTTCAAGAAGCATTATTGTTAGCGGTGATTGGTTTTATTCCCAGTTTAGGGTTTTCTCTGTTTTTCTATGCAAATACTGCAAAAGCAACGGGTTTACCCATTTTAATGACCGTTACGAGAGCGATCATGATTTTATTGTTAACAATGCTGATGTGTACTCTTTCGGGGGCGATCGCCGTTGGGAAATTACGATCAGCCGATCCTGCGGATATTTTTTAAGGGAGAAAGCATCAATGCAAACACTTTTTTCTAATACCGATACCAATAACGAAGGAAACCTAGAAAATGTCATGGTTGCGATTAGGAATCTCAATCATTTCTATGGAGAAGGTGCGCTTAAAAAACAAATTTTATTTGATATTAATTTAACTTTAAATAAGGGAGAAGTCGTTATTCTCAAGGGGCCATCGGGTTCTGGGAAAACCACTTTATTAACGCTGATGGGAGCCTTGCGGTCAGCCCAATCGGGAAGTTTACAAGTTTTTGGGAAAGAAATGATGGGGGCAAAAAAGCGCGAGTTGGTTAAAATTCGTCGTTTTATCGGCTATATTTTCCAAGCTCATAATCTGCTGGAATGTCTAACGGCACGGCAAAATGTGCAGATGTCTATCGAATTACACCCCGAATACTCGACTTCACAAGCCAAGGCTCGCGCGATCGCCATGTTAAATGCCGTTGGATTAGGAGAACATTTGGATTATTATCCCCACAATTTATCGGGCGGTCAAAAACAACGGGTCGCGATCGCCCGTGCTTTAGTGAGTCACCCTAAAATGATTTTGGCCGATGAACCGACGGCTTCTTTGGATAGTAAATCGGGCCATGATGTAGTAGATATTATGCAACGATTGGCGAAGGAGCAAGGCTCAACGATTTTAATTGTCACCCACGATAACCGTATTTTAGATGTGGCAGACCGTATTATTGAATTAGAAGATGGACATTTGATTTAAAGTTGTGATGACAAACAAAACCTCTGTAGGGACATAATATATTGTGTCCTTTTATCCCTTAAAAAGTTCTAATAACGGCTGAGTTAACCAATTAAAACCAACCGTTAATTGATGTTGCCAAGTCGGTAAACGATAGAGATAAATTAATCGTCTTGCGATCGCGGCGGGAGTTCCATTTAACTTAATCCCTAGACCGTTGATCGTTGCATTATCAATACCGAGAGTTAACATTTCTCCTAAGGCTTGATAACGGAAAGGCAAAGGCGGTCGGTTTGTTTCCCCTGCCCAAATATTCCAGGCGCAATAATCCGATTGTTGGAAAGCAACCTGGGCCGTTGCGGGTAAGTGTTGACCCGTTGCATCCTCGCAGGCAGCCACATCTCCCAGGGCATAGACATCGGGATGGTCGATCACCTGGA
Organism: Snowella sp.; assembly: GCA_003249095.1. GTDB lineage: Bacteria > Cyanobacteriota > Cyanobacteriia > Cyanobacteriales > Microcystaceae > Snowella. The sequence continues at coordinate 9,493 of QBMS01000004.1, read as the reverse complement.
GAAAATGATTGGTTTCTAGTAGTCCGTTTTTGTCATGGGGAAGGGGTAAATCTCGAATAAGCTCAGAAACGTCATTTCCTACCGTCCAGAGGACAATATCAACGGGAATGGTATCAATTTGTCCTTTATAACGCAGACTCAAACTATCCGAGGTGATTTCCGTAATATCGGTTTCCAAATCTAGCCAAATTCCCCGATCTGCTAGGGCATCCTGAGCCGTTTTGCGGTTATATTCAGGCGACAGTTTTAAAATAGTATCACCCCGTTCAATCAGTCGCAGTCTGCCCCGTTCTCCCAGGCGATCGCCTAATTTACACGCCAACTCGACCCCGCTATAACCGCCCCCGACAATGGCAATCCGAATTTTTTCGGCAGGGGATTGTTCCAATAATCTTAAGCGTTCCTTGAGTCGGTAAGCATCCTCTAGATTCCGAAAAGGCAGGGCATAATCCCTCACCCCTGGCACAGTTGGTAAAGAGGTTTTGCCGCCCATTGCAATCACCAGTTTGTCGTAACCGAGGCTAACTGATGGCTCTAGGTGTACCTGTTTTTCCTCTATGGCGATCGCGGTGACTTGTCCCTGATGAAAACGAACCCCCGTTTCTGCGAGTAACTCCTCAAAAGGTGGCGCGATTTCCCAGGTTTGCATTTCTCCTGTCACTAATTCGTAGAGAAAGGGGGCGAACAGAAAACGATCCTGTTGGTCAATGAGAATAATTTCGGGAGCCTGATTTGTTTCCCAGGGTAATTGACTGAGGCGGAGGGCCGTATATAATCCCCCAAAACCTCCTCCTAAAATGCAGATGCGTAAACGATTTTCATTCATAAAATTAGGGGCGTGAGAGGAATTAGATTTATTCTAATCGTTTTAACATCGAGGCTCTAGCTTGTTTGGCCAACGTATCGTCCAAGGGAGTTAAATTAACTTCCGTTTGGTATTTACGTTCTAGGGCTGTTTTAATCAACCAATCGGCTAAAAAGGGATTTTTGGGCAACAATGGCCCATGAGAATAGGTCGCGATCGCGTTTCGATAAAATGCGCCTTCATAGCCATCTTCGCCGTTGTTACCATAGCCCTTTTGCACCTTGCCCAAGGGAGACACACTATCCAGATAGGTACGTCCCCCATGATTTTCAAACCCAATAACAATCGGCGGTTCCCCTAAGATTTTTTTAAGATCAGAGGCTAAAGGTTCGGCAGTAATTTCAAAAACCACATTGCCAATACAACGTTTCGCATCGGGGCCAGGATGCTTGCTGACTAAATCCAATAATCCTAAACCGTCAATCCGTTGACCAAAAGCGGGTTCGTAGTAATGACCGAGTAATTGGGGAGAACCACAGGTAAAGACCCCAGGCGTTCCTGCTTCCAATTGAGCTTTCAAGGCCACTGCTTTTTCGCCTTGGAGATCCCGCATGACAATTTCCTGTTGACGATCTTGGGCACCGCCCCCCGCCACAATGTCAACATGACGAAAATTGATCGCCGAACTCTGTTGATCCAGGGAAACGATTTCTACGGTGATCCCCCGCCACTGGGCGCGACGTTGAATACAAATCACGTTGCCGCGATCGCCGTAGGTACTCATCAAGGTCGGATATAACCAGCCAATTTTTAATTCCATATTCCCTACTGAACAGGCTGTTGAACATAGGCAGGAAAAAGATCCTTGGGAAAATCTTCCGCCGCAAGACAAGTATCCATCGCCTTGATTGGTGTATAGGTCGCCGTGTCTCGACTAAGGGCAATTACGCATTCCGAATGTCTGCCAGGTAACAAGCTTTTACGACAAGAATTTAAAGCCGCAAGGGAAGGAGAATCCGTTGTTGTTCCAGTAGTCGTTTTGTCTCCCGTATAGCCCCCCAGGGTTGCGCGTTGAATATCTGCCACACAATTCCCTAAGTCGATCGGTCGTCGGACTTGATAACAACCTTGTAGAGCATTATCCGCATCAATGGGAGAATTTCTCCGAACAATCACCACACATTCGGATAACTCTTTGGGAATTAAAGCCCCCGAACAAGCTGTCCCCGCCTTATCCGCCGCAACGCCGCTATCTTTCAATTGACCAACACAAACATCAAATTGATTCCAATTACCCGCTTGGGCCTGGGGCATAGGTAAACTCAAGAGCATTAAGCCAACAGGGAGAGATAGCAGGGCAGTTTTACGCAAACAAGACTGAAAAATTTCGGGCTTCATCATGGGGGACTCTTCAAAAAATGGAGAACGGTTGGATCAATCGGATTTTAAACAAAAGACGCACGGAAGATCAAGATGTATCCCCTCCGTGCTTCTAAATTACCTCAAAAAAGTGATTTCTACTGGATTAGTACTGGGGAACACGGTCATCAACTTCTTGACTCCAGGCCGTAATGCCGCCTTTGACATTAATTCCCTCAATGCCCGCTTCTTTGAGAATTGCTAGGGCCTTAGCCGATCGCCCGCCTAACTTACAATGGGCAATCAATCGATGACCATTCAGCAATTCACGGACTTGTTCAATGCCCTTACCCTGTTCAATATCGGGAAGGGGAATCAGAACCGACCCTGGAATGCGAGCAATTTCGTATTCATTGGGATTACGGACATCAATCAGAACAAAGTCCTGGGGGCCATTGTCCATCAAGGTTTTTAATTCCGAGACCGTCATTTCCATCGTTGCAGATTTTTCGGCTTCCTCTGCCGCTTTTGCCTGGGGAATCCCACAGAATTGTTCGTAATCAATCAGTTCCTTGATCACAGGACGCTCAGGATTGGGACGCAGTTTTAGCTCCCTAAACTTCATATCCCAGGCGTTAAATAGTAATAAACGACCACTCAGGGTATTTTCTGCCCCTAGAATAATCTTAATGGCTTCCGTTGCTTGAATTGTACCAATAATGCCAGGTAATACGCCCAAAACGCCACCTTCTGCACAGGAAGGAACCATGCCTGGTGGGGGTGGTTCGGGGTATAAATCGCGATAGTTGGGGCCACCTTGATAATTAAAGACCGTTGCTTGGCCTTCAAAGCGGAAGATCGACCCATAGATATTCGGTTTATCTAGCAAGACACAGGCATCATTGGTCAGGTAACGGGTCGGAAAATTATCGGTTCCATCAATGACGATATCGTAGGGTTTGATAATATCGATCGCATTGGCAGAACTGAGGGGGGTTTCGTATAAATCGACCTGACAGAAGGGATTAATTTCTAAAATTCGGTTTTTGGCAGACTCGACTTTGGGCTTACCGACCCAGGAAGTCCCGTGAATAATCTGACGCTGTAGGTTGGAACTGTCAACAATATCAAAATCAACAATGCCAATCCGACCGACTCCAGCCGCGGCCAAGTACAGCAGGAGAGGAGAACCGAGTCCCCCCGTACCAACACAGAGGACACTAGCGGCTTTTAGGCGTTTTTGTCCGTCTAGTCCTACTTCTGGCAATATAATGTGACGGGAATACCGTTGGTATTCATCTTTTGAGAGTTCTATCTCTGTTAGGTTTGGGTTGAGCATATATTGTTGCCTACGGGGAATCGCAATCAGTTACATCCGCAGCAAATATACCATTGTAATAGTTTTAGTCCCGATTTGGCGAAATCTTTAAGTAAGGTCAATAAAGGTCGTTTCAGTTAAAATCCGATTCTTGAATGTCGTTGATCGCTATTCCCATACATCTAAATTCAGAAGGTCATCCAGCGATCGCGTCAATTGCCAAGTATCAGGAAAGTTTGTGTTTTTATATTCGGGTCGCAGTTTTTTGAGGCATTGCTGATAAACCTTATCTAAAACATCGGAAAAGTCATTTTGCAAGCTGGGAGACGTTTCAATCAAGTCTTCAATTTCGGGACGAATGTTGCGAATTGTCCGTTCCCAGCCGTGATATTCCCAGGGCATCTCGACATAACATCTTTTTAAGATATGCTCTATTAATGCTCGAATTTGTCCTTTAAAGGCATTTTTTTGCGCTTTTCCCAATGAGTCTATTTCCTCTATTAAGTTGGCAATATCTAATTGTTTAAAGTCTCTATTCTGTAATTGGGCGATCGTTGTTTCTGTCCATTGCAAAAAGTCGTTATCGTATAATGTTGTCGGCGATTTTGTTAAGTTTAAGGCTTGTGTCATTTGTTTACGACTCCTTGCTGTACTTACATTTCTATCATAATCATAATCTTTCTAAATTAACGCGATCGCTGTTCTCAATCTCCACTACTAAAATGCGATCGCTGGTTATTTCGACATGGATGTATTAGAATCAAAAAATCTCATAAAATCGCCTGATTAAGACGATGGAACCCTTCACAACTCCGGCGATCACTAGACTTTAATACAGCAGTTTAAGCAAACGTTATTCTTTTTTGGAAAAAGCGGTATGATTTAAAACAGATTCTAGTTTATAAGCCCATTATGGTAGAACCCTTAACGTTAACAGCATCGGTCATTGCTAATCTTGCTTTCCAAAAAATTTTAGAATCTGGGGCAGGTGAATTAGGTAAAAAGTTTACGACGGAAGCGATCGCCGCAATGGATAGTTTGCGAAAGAAGCTTTGGGAGAGATTGCAGGGCAAATCGGAAAAACTGGATCAGGCTTTGACTCAAGCAGAACAGGGAGACAAAAAGGCATTGGAAATCATTGCTAAAAATTTAGATGTGGAAATGGATAATGATGAGACTTTTGCCACAGAGATCAAAACCTTAGCCCAGCAAATTCAGGCGGGAAAAATTCAAGACAATAGCAATATGACCCTCAATTCCACTGGGGATAATAACAGGAATATTCAGGCCAAGGCAGAGCAAGGTGGGAAGCAATATATCGCTGAGAAAATGTACTTTGGAGTGCAAGAGACTGATTGACTGGATTCGTCTGGTAGGGAACAGACAAAGTTAGCCCCAACGCAATCAGCAACCCTGAATACCACACCTCCGCCTGTGGATGAATGGCAGGGACGACAGGATGAAATAGATGAACTACAAGCCGCCCTAAGCAATGACAAAGTACGTTTAATCGGCATGACAGCCGCAGGAGGCTATGGTAAATCAGCTTTAGCGGTGAAGTTCAAGGAGCAGTTAACCCCTAATTGGCAGGTGTTGTGGGTGAGTTTTATCCAGCCTTACCCCTTGGCGCAATTTGGGCGATGGTTATTGGAGCAATTAGGACGAGCTTATGATGAAAAATGGGACGAGGAGACGTTAATTGGGCAGATAATCGCAGGGTTAACCGCCGAGCCTTGTTTGTTGGTGTTGGACAATATGGAAACGGTAATACCAGCAGAAGGGAAGTCGGTTTATGGTCAATTTTTGAGCCAATGGTTAGGGAATGGGGGTAATAGTAAGCTATTGCTCACCAGTCGGGAACAGCCAACGTTGGCCCCCAATTTACTACCGCGTTGTTATTGGTTGCCCTTAAAAGGGTTAGCAGAAGCCGATGCGATTCGTTTGGTGACGGAAGACTATGGTTTAACGGGAACGCAGAAAGAATTAGCCCATTTTGTGAACCGAATGGATCGGCATCCCCTCTTGATGCAACTGGTCTCGAGTTGGATGCGGGAGGAGTTGGGGGAAGGGGTTTGCGTGACAGAGGCGGAAAATTTGGGCTTAGATTTGTTTACGGTGGAGGGTTATCACCGTGATACAGAAACCTGTGTCAGAGAAGTGGTAGCGGCGAGTTTGGCGCGATTGTCGGCAAAGTTAGGAGATATTTTAAAGCGGTTATCGGTATTGCGAGGGATTTTTGATCTAGGGTTAGCTCAGGGGTTAACAGCCGAGGTAAAAGAGGCAAAGTTACGGTATTTAGCCCGTTTGTCGTTGTTGCAGGAGTTTCCCCCCGAACCCAAGGAGGGAAAACGGCGACGGTTTCAGTTTTTGCTTTTAATTTCGATGGTGGTGCAACAGCAAGCGGATTCTGAAGTGTTGCGATCGGCGCATCAGTCAGCGTTAGATTATTTTTTGGCCCATTTACCTTCGCCTCCCTGGGAATCGTTGGAAGATTTGACGGCGTATTTAGAGGGGTTTTACCATGCAGGGGAATTGGGAGAATGGCAGTTAGCCTATGATATTTTGAATGAGGATCGAGGAGGAGAAGGGAAAAATAAATCAGTTCATTACTTTCTGAGTTTTCAAGGGTTTTATCGTCAGAACGCGCAGTTATATGAGCAGGTAATCGCAGGGAGTCAGCGAGAACAAGATTGTCATCGCGAATCGTTAAACCGTTTGGGACTTTGTTATGGTTCCTTGGGGCAGTATAAAAAAGCGATCGCCCACCACCAGCAAGATCACGCCATCAGTGAAGAAATCGGCGATCGGCAAGGGGTGGCAAATTCTCTAGGCAATTTAGGCGGTTGTTATTATTCCTTGGGGCAGTATAAAAAAGCGATCACCTATCAACAACAATCTCTCGAAATCAAAGAAAAAATCGGCGATCGGCAAGGGGTGGCAAGTTCTCTGGGCAATTTAGGCAATTGTTATTATTTCTTGGGGCAGTGTAAAAAAGCAATCGCCTATCAACAGCAATCTCTCGAAATCGATGAAGAAATTGGCAATCGACAAGGGGTGGCAATTTCTCTGAGTGTTTTAGGCAGTTGTTATAATTCCTTGGAGCAATATGAAAAAGCGATCAACCATCATCAGCAATTTCACGACATCAGTGAACAAATCGGCTTTCGGCGAGGGGTGGCAATTTCTTTACATAATATAGGGGAGACGTTGATCAAACTTGAAAACTATAGCGAAGCAGAAACCAAAATTCAAGAATCCTTAGTGATTTCCCAAGAGATTAACTTTAAACCTTTAATTCCCCATAGCCTCAAAGCTCTCGGTGCGATCGCCCATCAAACCAATCAACCCCAACTCGCCCTCAGCCATTGCCAAAATGCCCTCACTCTCTCCCAAGAACTTGGCATTCCTTTAGTCAAAGACTGCGAAGAACTCCTCGCCAAAATTCAGGCTACATTAGCAGAAAATTCAAAACCCTATAATAATGAGGAAAAATCATGAATATAAAAGATTATCCTTTAGCTCAAGAATTGATTATTGATAATCAAGGTCATATTCAACAGGTTATCCTTAACTTTGAAGATTATCAACAAATGATTGAAACCTACGAAGATACAGGACTTTATCGTGCCATGATAGCTGTTAAAGATGAAACTCCCTTAAGCCTTGAGGAAGCTCTAATTGAATTAGAAAAAGAATGAAAATCAATTATCTTCCTACTTTTATTAAAGATATTAAAAGCCTAAAAAGTACATCCTCTTACTCAGTTGTAAAAAGCCTTGTCTTTACTGATATTTTAGCGGTTCGGAATCTTAAAGAAATTAGCAATCTTAAAAAATTAAAGGGAGACGATAATGCCTATCGCAAAATCCTCCCCTATTCGCCCCAAGCTGATCGAGAATTCACTGGCTGAATAACGCGATCGCCAAACAATAAAAACCATCGCCAAATCCGAATCAAATTATTTTTAGATCAAACACGCGATCGCCGAATTATAGCTTAATATTTAAAACAAAATTGTCATAACAATTAAATCAAACACAAATAATAAGATGAATAAACAAAACCTACTCTCTCGAATTTCGATTAATCCTAATATTTGCTTTGGTAAACCCTGTATCAAAGGCCATCGAATTTGGGTTTCTTTAATACTAGATTTTTTAGCAAGCGGAATGACAATTTCCGAATTACTCGAAGAATACCCTCAATTGCAAATAGAAGATATCTATGCCTGTCTTGCCTACGGAGCAGAAATGTCCAGGGAACGTTATATTGATATTCCCTTGGGAGAAACAGCATGAAATTTAAGCTAGATGAAAATTTAGGAACGCGAGGGATTCGGCGATTAAGACAAGAAGGTTATGACGTTTCTACAGTTCTGGAGCAGGGTTTAACCTCGGCCGTTGATACTGTGGTGATCAATGTTTGTCAAGCTGAAGAAAGTGTTTAGTCACTCTCGATTTAGACTTTAGTAATCCATTACAATTTAATCCACAAAATTATAATGGAATTGCTGTTTTACGATTACCATCTAGACCAACTCCAGTAGATTTAGATGATGCAATTGAAACATTGATTGCAGGATTAAAAATAGAAAATATTGTGGGTAAACTTTGGATTATTCAAAGAGGTCGTATCCGTATTTATCAACAAGAAAAAGAAGATATAGGATAATTATTGGTCACGTTAGCTACTAACGCGATCGCTGCATCATAAATGATATCTAAATAAGACTCTGAGCAATAACTAAAAAAGTCAACATAAAAATGCGATCGCCTCTAACGTTTTTTATCTTTAGCATATCGCTCAATACTATCCTGATAAATTTCTAGAATTTTTTCTCCCTTCTTATCCCAATCAAAAAAATTCACGACCCTCTTCGCTCCCGCTTTTCCCATCGATTGTCGCAGTTCAGGAGAATTCGCTAAATCGAACATGGCCGCCGCCAAACCATCAATCAATCCTTCCCTAGAATCTGGATTGACCAAAATTCCGCAGGAATCATCCAGATAGTCCGCAGGGCCGCCCCAATTAGTTGCAATCACGGGTAAGGACAAAGCCATCGCTTCTAACACAACAGCACCACCACATTCATACAAACTCGGTAAAACCAAAACATCGGATTCTCCTAATTGTTTAGCGCAATCAGCTTGAGATAACCACCCCAAAAAACGCAGATTCTCTTGAGAGCGATCGGAGTTTAACTCGTTGGAAGAAGGTATTAAACTTAAATTTCTAGCAATTTCTTCTAAATTAGCTTTTTGGTCTCCCTCTCCAATAATATCTAACCGAGCAGGAATTTTTTCTAATACCTGTTTAAACGCGATTAACAACAAATCAACCGCTTTCCAATCGACTAACCTTCCAATAAAGACAAAACGAGTGAAATTTGGTTGATCTTTTCCCTGAAAATTTTCTTTATTTGGCTCAATTTTTTCTAATAAATCTTGTGTCCATAATGATAAATCTACGCCATTTTCAACTAGTTCAATCGTAGGAACCTCTCGAACACTTGACGGCAAAGCTTCCCTTGTTCGCGCATTAGCAACTAATAAAGTTGTTGCCTTAAGTTTACCTGGGATAACAACATTCATAAAGCTAGATAAAGCACGTCCAAAACTTATTGCTGCTTCCACCAATCTACTTTGCATTTTTTGAAATGCAGGGGGATAATTCATTCCTCCATTCATTGGGCCAATAATAATTGGTACACCCAAGTCAAAAAGCATTGAAGGATCTTTAGGAGAGACAGGAATGGGTTGATGAATAATATCTATTTTTTGCTCTCTAATAATTTGTTTAGCCAGACCTCTCTGAAGACTCTGGGTAAGTAATCTTAATAAAAAACCAAAAGTAAAAAAAGATATTCTGTGGGGTAGAAGTATTGCTATTTTCAAAAGTAAGCGATGCCAAAGCGTATCGGGGATAAAATATATGCGATCAATATCTTCTGGAAATCGGCTCTCCTGAATAAAAAGTGATAATCAAAACTTATCATGAAAAGCAAGCTAAAA
>QBMS01000049.1 GCA_003249095.1 Snowella sp. | reverse complement strand
CATCCTCATACAATGTACTCTATTATACAGTTTTTACTGTGAATCCAGAAGAGCCCATCATTTTTTATTTATCAAATATTGTAGAAAAGGCTAAAATAGAAAAAGTGGATAATAAAACGGTAATAATGTCAACAAAAATCAACTAAATTTTGCTCAATTATTCCTGAATTACCGAAAAATGCAGTATTTTTGAAAAAAAATGGAATTGTCCATCGAATTCTTGCCAAAAGCTGTCAAAAACTTAGAAAGTCATCAAGAAGCTTTGAGGATTAAAAAATTTGTTTATTGCCTGACTAAGCAACATTGGGAAAACGATTTTAGGGTGATCAATCGTTATTCTTTGGACGACCTTCTTTTTGAACTAATTAGGATACAACCAACAATTAATCGCCTTTCCCTGGCAATGTATGACCTTGTGAAATGCCTTAATCATCAAAAAAAATATGCAGAGATAGCCAATGCTATTTTAGAAGAAATGGCTCTTATTTATAATGCTAGTCACAATGAAGTAGAACGCTCTAAAATTTATCATCTAATCAAAAAAGAAATAGCTCAAAGTCATTCATCCAATGCCTGTATTAATTTAATGGAAGTGTTAGTGAAAGAAGCTATTTTTAACGAATTAGAAAAATTATCCCCTAGTATTCATAAATCTCTCAATTCTGACGAAGTTATTGCCTATGCTCTAAATCGTTTACCACCTTTATATATCTGTAGTGAAGAAGAGAGAATTGAACAGATGAAGAAAGTCAAATCCATGAGAGAAAGAATTCATCTTGTCGTAAAAGAGAGCATACAGGTTATTATCAATAGACCTGCCCATAACTTCACCCCCTTAAAGATGGATCGAATATTTTCTAGAAGAACACCTCATTGAATTTCGATGATTTCAGAAACTTACTTAAACTTTCTATTACTTATTTAATTACTTTTAAATAATTGTTGAAGCTGTTAATTATTTAAAATCTATACAAGCAAGGGGCTTAAGCTCCTTGTTACAGTACTTTCAGCAAATATTATTATACAATCCAAATTTGTGACAGCTTACTGATCAGTTTAACAACATTTGCTTGGAAAGAAGTCCCAAAAACCCTATACTAAGAAGTCTATATTAATAATCCTCTCTTAAATATTTTGCAAAAGAAATCCCACTATTGGTTACTGGTTCCCTATATTCGACCCTATTCACGGACAATTTTCACTGCTTTCCTCTGTACCTTGGTTTTCACTGTCTTTTGGCCGATTCTTGCCTGGTTAGTGGGACAAATGGCTAAATATATCTCCGCTGGAGATGTGAGGGCGATCGCGGTTTTAGCAGGAGTTGCCGCCGCCATTTTTTTAGTCAGAGGTGCGGCCCAGTATGGACAGGATTCACTGATGGCCAAGGCCGCCTTAACCGTTGCCTTAGATTTGAGAAAACAAGTTTATACTCACCTACAAAAACTTAGTTTAAGCTATTTTGAAGCCTCTAAAACAGGAGACTTATCCTATCGATTAACGGAAGATATTGACCGCATTGGAGAAGTGGTGAATAAATTTTTCCATGATTTTGTTCCTTCGGTATTGCAACTTGTGGTCGTCTTTGGTTTTATGTTTTATGTCAATTGGTACTTGACCTTAGCAGTTTCCATTGTCGCGCCCTTAATGGGAGTTTTGATCGGCTTTTTTGGGGAACAATTACTTAAATTTAGTCGCCGTAGCCAAAACCGAATTTCTAATTTATCGTCTTTATTAACGGAAGGATTGAGTGCGATTCGTTTGGTCAAAGCCTTTGCCGCAGAAGATTATCAGGTTGAGCTTTTTATGGAAGAAGCCCATCAACATCGGCGATCGCAATTTTTAGCGGAAAAGGTCAAAGCCTTACAATTTGTGGTCGTTGGTTTCCTGGAAGCAATGGGAGTTATTGTACTTTTTCTATTAGCAGGATGGCAAATTTCTGAGGGGAATTTAACGGGTATTAGCTTTATTAGTTACCTCACTGCCGTCGCCATGTTGATTGATCCCATTACCCACATTACCAGTGATTATAATCTTTTTAAACAGGGAGAAGCGTCTATTGACCGTATTTTTGAAATTTTATCGGTTCAGCCCTTAGTAGAAGATAAAGTTGACGCGATCGCCTTACCTAAAGTGACCGGTAAAGTGGAATATCAAAATATTTTATTTGAATATTTACCGAATAAACCTGTTCTAAAAAATATTAATTTCATTGCCAAATCAGGAGAAATGATTGCCTTAGTGGGAACATCAGGGGCAGGAAAAAGTACCCTGGTCAATTTATTAATGAGGCTCTACAATACCACTGAAGGAAAAATATTAATTGATGGCATTAATGTCGAAGATGTAACGCTCAAAAGTTTGAGAGAACAAATTGCGATTGTTCCCCAGGATAATATTCTTTTTTCGGGAACGATCGCCCAAAATATTGCTTTTGGAAAAACCGATTTAGACCTACCTGCCATTGAAGCCGCCGCAAAAATTGCCAATGCCCATCAATTTATTACCGAATTATCCCAGGGTTATCATACCTATGTGGGAGAACGGGGCGTTAATTTATCAGGAGGTCAACGGCAACGCATCGCGATCGCGAGGGCAATTTTAAGAAATCCAGGAATTTTAATTTTAGATGAAGCGACCTCTGCTTTAGATTCAGAATCAGAAGCTTTAGTTCAGGAAGCCTTAGACCGTATTACCCAGGAAAGAACGGTTTTTGTGATTGCCCATCGTCTGGCAACAGTTCGACGCGCTGACCGCATTTTTGTAATGGAAAAAGGTCAGATCATTGAATCAGGAACCCATGAAGAATTAATTGCGGAAAACGGTCGTTATGCTAAATTCCATGCCCAACAATTTTCCATGCAGGCTCAGAGTTAATGACAGTCGTTTTTTGTTAAATTTTGCTGGGAGCCATGTATTTAAAGGAATTACAGCTAAAAAATTTTCGTAATTATACGGATCAATTCGTTAAATTTGAGGCTCATAAAACTATTTTAGTGGGAGATAATGCCCAGGGAAAGTCTAATCTATTAGAATCCGTTGAGCTATTAGCGACCCTTAAAAGTCATCGTACTACTCGCGATCGCGACCTTATTTTAGAAGAGCAGGAAATAGGACAGATTTTTGCAAGCTTAGACCGTCATTATGGCAGTGCAGAACTCTCTATTTTATTACGGAGAACAGGACGAAGAACCTTAACCCTGAATCATGAATCAGTCCGCCGTAATATGGATTTTTTGGGAGTCATTAATGCGGTAGAATTTTCCTGTTTAGACCTCGATTTAGTCAGGGGAGGGCCAGATATTCGTCGTCATTGGCTAGATATTTTATTAACTCAACTAGAACCGATTTATGCCCATATTCTGGGACAATATCAACATATTCTTAAGCAGCGTAATGCCTTATTAAAAAATATTCGCAAACAACAGGAAAATAATCCTTCTAGTGCAGATAAACCCCATCATATAGAACAATTAAAACTTTGGGATCAACAACTCGCCGAAGTCGGTTCCCGTGTTACTCGTCGTCGTGCTAGAGTTTTACAAAGATTAACTCCTTTAGCCCAGCTTTGGCATGAAAAAATTAGTGGTAAAACAGAAGTTTTAGAAATTCATTATTTACCCAATGTTCTCTGGGAATCCGATGCTCCTCAACAAGTTCAACAAGCTTTTTTGAATAAAATAGAACAACGCCGCATCGCAGAAATGCAATTAGGAACAACAGTGGTGGGGCCTCATCGAGATGATCTTTCCTTTACCATTAATCAAACCCCTGCCAAATCCTACGGCTCCCAGGGTCAGCAACGCACTTTAGTTTTAGCGTTAAAATTAGCAGAATTAAGTTTAATAGAAGAAGTGATCGGGGAATCACCGTTATTATTATTAGATGATGTGTTAGCCGAATTAGATCTCCATCGACAAAATCAATTATTAGAAGCCATTCAGGATCGTTTTCAAACCCTGATTACGACGACCCATTTGAATGCTTTTGATAGTCAATGGCTGAAATCTTCTCAGATTTTACAAGTGAAAGCTGGGAGGATTAGCTGAGGATATGAAAAGTGGTCGTCATTCTTGGCTGTTCTGACACAGCTGACAAGCCTTGAAGTCTTGGGTTTTTCAGGAAATCCTCATCCAAAATCCAGAGAACTGCGTAATAGTTATAAATAAACCTCATTCTCCAACTATTTTTAGAAATGGCTGGTCAATTAGTAATGGCATGATCCATCATGAAAAGACGTTATCTGTTAGAAGCGGGTACTGCAACCCTGGGTGCTATCTGGTTAACCCGTTATATCTCTACTACTGACACACCTAAAACTATTCAAACGACTGAAACTATTATGGCAAGCACAAAAGAAACCTTTGAAATCACCAAAACCGAAGAGGAATGGCGTAAACTGCTAACTCCCGAACAATTCAATGTCTTACGGAAACACGGCACAGAGCGATCGCATACCAGTCCTTTAGATAAGGAATATGGTAAAGGCATTTACAATTGTTCAGGCTGTGACTTACCCCTATTTTCCTCGGACACCAAATTTAACAGTGGAACGGGTTGGCCCAGTTTCTACGCCCCCCTCGATAACGCGATCGCGACAACCGTTGACCGTAGCTTCTTTATGACCCGAACGGAAGTTCATTGTCGTCGTTGTGGCGGGCATCTCGGCCACGTCTTTAATGATGGCCCCGCTCCTACGGGAAAACGGTATTGCATGAATGGCGTTTCCCTAAAGTTCATCCCCGCGAAGGCATAAAATTCGGCTTTGCTGACTTGGAGGATGTTTTGGTTATCCCAACTCCCCAAACCTTCAACCAGCTCAAGCCAGGCTTCGAGGAGAATAATTAAATTGAAAGTCCCCCAGAATTGGGGGATTTAGACAGCGATCGCTGATTCTGCATAGAAAGTCCCCCAGAATTGAGAGATTTAGAGAGCGATCGCTGAACAACCGATATCAAATTCTGCTCTAAGAAAAAGACACTTTGAAATAAAATTGATTCCATTAATCGGAATTTTTCGGACTGTGCTACTATCTTACTCATGATTCCCTAGAAACAAAATTTAACTTATAGGGTCAAGCATCATGGTGGTGTGTAGAGGAATTGAATTAAATCATGACGACTAGTCATCTCAAAGGACAAAGAAGCTCTTTAGAACCCATCCGCATTGGTGTTATCGGTGTAGGAAGTATGGGTCAGCATCATACTCGTGTCCTCAGTCTGCTCAAAGATGTGGAGTTAGTTGGCATTTCTGATGTCAATGTGGAACGAGGGCTAGATACCGCCAGTAAGTATCGCATCCGTTTTTTTGAACGATATCAGGATTTACTGCCCCACGTTGATGCGGTCTGTGTCGCAGTTCCGACCCGTCTCCATCATCCTGTCGGGATGGCCTGTTTGCAAGCGGGGGTGAATACCCTGATAGAGAAACCGATCGCCGCCAGTATTGCCGAAGCTGAATCATTAGTCAATGCGGCCGCCGACTCCAACTGTATTTTACAAGTCGGTCACATCGAAAGATTTAATCCTGCTTTCCAAGAATTAAGCAAAGTTTTAAAAACCGAAGAACTCCTTGCCCTAGAAGCCCATCGTATGAGTCCCTATTCCCAGAGGGCCAACGATGTTTCCGTTGTGCTGGACTTAATGATCCATGATATTGATTTATTACTGGAACTCGTGGGTGCGCCTGTGGTTAAATTGACCGCAAGCGGTAGTCGTGCGCCAGGTTCAAGTTATCTAGATTATGTGACCGCGACGTTAGGCTTTGCGACGGGCATTGTGGCAACCTTAACAGCGAGTAAAGTGACCCATCGGAAAATTCGACAAATTACGGCTCACTGTAATAATTGTTTGACGGAAGCGGATTTTCTGAATAACGAAATTTTAATTCACCGACAAACCACCGCCAATTATTCAGCCGATTACGGTCAAGTCCTCTACCGCCAAGATGGGTTAATTGAAAAAGTTTATACTAGCAACATTGAACCCCTCCATGCCGAGCTAGAGCATTTTGTTTACTGTGTTCGGGGTGGAGATCAACCGTCTGTCGGAGGAGAACAGGCCCTGAAAGCTCTACGATTAGCGAGTTTAATTGAGCAAATGGCCCTGGATGGACAAATTTGGCAATCGACTAATCTGGAAATTAATCCCGAAATGGAATATCTCTACCCTTCTTTGCTCTTGCAAGAAACAACGGTTTAACCCGATTGGCAGTTTGCGGTATTCTTGGGGTTGACAGTCTCGATCAATTCCGATTGATTGCTTTGAATATCAATAGTTAATCCAAGCAAAATTTACTTTTAATTGAATTTTTCATAAAAACCTACCTTTAAAACTCAAAAGATTAATGCTAACACTCAAAAAAATAACCCCAATCATTAATAATAGTATGGTGCGTTGGTGGATTGTGGGAATCGCTTTTATGGCGATCAATATTGTTTTACTAGATTGGTTTAAAGGAACATTAAATTGGTCTCTTTCCTGGGCAACAGTCGCCTCTGCTGAAATTTGCACGATCACTAGATATGTGATTAATGATTGCTGGGTTTTTGGTAATCCTCACCCAAGTTGGAAACGATGTGGAGAATATCATATTGCCAATGCCAGTAGTTTTTTCGTATGGTGTTTTATTATTATTGCATTAGGCGAAAAACTTCAGGTAGATCATCGGATTGCGGCTCTGCTAGCAACCGTAGTTTCTGTTTGTTTGAGTATGGCCACAAATTTTCTTTGGATTTGGCGGCGCACACCACAAAGTAAATCTGTTGGAACTCCCAGGGAAAAACTTCAAGCAACATCCGAAAAATAAATTGTTATTAGAAAAGTAATTAGAAAAAATTGAGGCAAAATAATTTATGAAAATTGGTGTTCCCAAGGAAATTAAGGATCAAGAGTTTAGGGTCGGTTTAACACCGAGTAGTGTTAGAGCCTTAACTGATCAAGGCCATAGGGTTTTAGTGGAAACCCAGGCGGGTATGGGATCGAGTTTTGGCGATCGCGACTATGAACAAGCGGGGGCAAAAGTTGTTAGTAATCCCCAGGAAGTTTGGCAACAGGAATTAGTGGTGAAGGTGAAAGAACCCTTAACTTCAGAATATGACTATCTCCGCCATCCGAAACTTCTCTTTACCTATCTCCATCTGGCCGCTAACCGAGAATTAACCAAAGCATTATTGAGTTCTGGGATTACCGCGATCGCCTACGAATCGGTGCAATTAACCGATGGAAGATTACCTCTCCTCAGCCCCATGAGCATCATTGCGGGTCGGCTTGCTGTGCAGTTTGGCGCAAGGTATTTAGAAAAACAACAGGAAGGAAGAGGGGTTTTATTAGGAGGAGTCCCAGGCGTAAAACCCGCAAAGGTCGTTATTTTAGGCGGTGGCGTTGTGGGAACAGAATCGGCTCGGATCGCGATCGGCATGGGGGCGCAGGTACAAATTCTGGATGTCAATGTGGATCGCTTGAGTTATTTGGAAACTCTCTTCGGCTCCAGGGTAGAGCTACTCCATAGTAATGCCGCCCAAATTGAGTCGGTTGTCCGTGAAGCCGATTTATTGATCGGGGCCGTCCTCATTCCCAATAAACGCGCCCCTATTTTAGTTTCTCGTTCATTAGTAAGCCAAATGCGCCCTGGTTCCGTCATTATCGATGTGGCAGTCGATCAAGGTGGTTGTATTGAAACCCTCCGAACCACTTCCCATAGCGATCCCAGTTATCTAGAAGAAGGGGTCGTCCATGTGGGGATTCCCAATATGCCAGGCGCGGTTCCCTGGACAGCAACCCAGGCATTAAATAACAGCACCTTACCCTACGTCCTCAAATTGGCAAACAAAGGATTAGATGCCCTTAAAACCGATGAATCTTTGGCAAAAGGATTAAATATCCAGAATAACGCTCTAATTCATCCCAGCATCCAGTCCGTTTTCCCTGATTTGTAAACTAAATCAACGTCAATAAAAAAGTGGGACTTAGCCCACTTAGATTCATTATTCTAGGGTCTGCAATAACTGATTGCGAGCCTTTTCTAATGCCTCAGCTAATTTACTAGGATCGCGTCCCCCTGCCTGGGCTAAATTAGGACGACCCCCACCGCCACCGCCGCAGATTTTCGCAATATTCCCGATAAATTTACCCGCTTGCAGTTGTTTCTGTTTAATCACCTGAGGACTAAAGGCTGCGACGAGACTAACTTTATCCGCTTCAGGAATTGAGCCAAGAATAACCGCTCCTTCCCCTAGTTTTTGTTGGAGTCGTTCGGCGGCAGTTTTAAGGGATTCGGCATCTACCTCACCTAAATTTGCGACTAAAATTTTAAACTCTCCGACGGATTCAGCCTGATTAATTAACTGCTCAGATTTAACAATGGCTAATTCTTGTTTCGCTAAATCTAGCTCTTTTTGAATATTTTTTAAATCATTTTGTAAGCTGTTAACTCGTTCGGGAATTTCTTCAGGTTTCACTTTAAAGCGATCGCTGAGATCTTTGACGACTTTTTCCCGTAGATTGAGATACTCTAAAACCGACGGGCCAGCAACGGCTTCAATGCGACGTACTCCCGCAGAGGTTCCCGTTTCCGAAACGATTTTAAATAGTCCAATTTCGGCGGTATTATTCACATGGGTTCCCCCACAAAGTTCCATCGAAACCCCTGGCACATCAATTACCCGCACCTCGGCACCATATTTTTCTCCAAACATGGCGATCGCGCCTTTTGCCTTGGCCTCTGCGATCGCTAAAACTTCAATTTGGGTATCATGGGCTTCGGCAATCCAATGATTAATTTGATCTTCAATTTGTTGGAGTTCATTAGGAGTAATCGCACGGGAACAATTAAAGTCAAAGCGTAACCGATTAAAATCCACTAAAGAACCTGCTTGGGAAATAGAATCATCGACAATTTTTTTCAATGCCGCTTGCAATAAATGGGTTGCTGTGTGGTTCGCCTGGGCGCGACGACGACAAGCTCGATCAATGATAGCTGTTACCGTTTGACCCGTTTGAATCGTTCCCCGTTCAACCTGACCAAAATGAATAAAGATGCCCGATTCTTTTTTGACATCCTCAATGCGAATGACTAAATTATCGCCCGTTAAATAACCGCGATCGCCAATTTGTCCTCCTGATTCCGCATAGAAAGGCGTTTGATTGAGGACAATTTGCACGATGTTTCCTGCTTCAGCCGTTGGAGCTAAATTTCCTTCAATTAAAACTGCTTCAACGGTTGCGGTTAATTGGGGTTCGGTATAACCCATAAATTCAGTCGGATGAATATGTTCAGCAAGTTTATCAAGGCTACCTTGTACCGTCAAATCAATCGTTTCATGGGCCGCTTTAGAGCGTTCCTGTTGTTTTTTCATCTCCTCTTGAAAGCCGATTTCATCCACTGTTAAACCCTGTTCTTCTGCAATTTCTTGGGTTAATTCAAAGGGGAAACCGTAGGTATCATAAAGGGTAAACGCATCCACTCCCGAAATCTGTTGTTTCTCTTTTTCGATAATTTCCGCTAATAGTTTTTCACCCCGTTCTAGGGTTTTTAGAAATGCGGCTTCTTCTCGTTGTAATTCCTGTTTAATAAAATCAGCCCGTTCTCTGACTTGAGAATAAACTAATTCGGATAATTGAATCGCCGTTTCTGCTACTTGGGTGGTAAATTCTCCTTCAATCCCAATCAGTCTTCCATGCCGAACCACTCGACGAATTAAACGTCGTAAAATATAACCCCGCCCAATATTACTGGCACTAATGCCATCCGTAATCATGTGAACCACAGAACGAACATGATCGCCGATTACCTTGAGGGAAATTTTATTTTTTTCATCAGATTTATGATAGTCAATGCCAGCAATTTTAGCGGCGGATTCTATAATGGGAAAAATTAAATCGGTTTCATAATTATTCGGAACTTTTTGTAGGATTTGGGCCATTCTTTCCAGACCCATTCCCGTATCAATATTTTTATTTTGTAAAGGGGTTAATTTACCTTCCGAATCCCGATTATATTGCATGAAAACCAGATTATAAAATTCAATAAAACGGCTACCATCTTCGAGATCAATGCTTTTATCCCCTAATTCGGGATGGAAATCATAGTAAATTTCCGAGCAAGGCCCGCAAGGCCCCGTTGGCCCTGAGACCCAAAAGTTATCATCGGCTCCCATGCGTTGAATGCGGTGAGCGGGAATGCCAATCTGATCGCGCCAAATGGCAAAGGCTTCGTCGTCTTCTTCAAACACACTGACGACCAATCTTTCTGCGGGTAAACCGAAAACCTCGGTCGAAAGTTCCCAGGCCCAGGCGATCGCCTGTTCTTTGAAATAATCCCCAAAACTGAAGTTGCCCAGCATCTCAAAGAAGGTGTGATGTCTAGCGGTACGTCCCACATTCTCAATGTCATTGGTACGGATACATTTCTGAGAAGTCGTCGCACGGGGAAATTCTGACGTTTTTTGTCCCAGAAAAATAGGTTTAAATGGCAACATTCCCGCGATCGTCAATAAAACCGTTGGATCTTCGGGAACGAGGGACGCACTGGGTAAAATCTGATGGTGGCGATCGCGAAAAAAGTTGAGGAATGTTTGGCGGATTTCGTTACCGCTTAGGGATTGGGGCGTTGAGTTCATGGTAAACGTAAGGTTATCTCTACAGCTTTCATTGTGGCATTTTCGGTGTTAGGATTGCCATAAGCTTAAGATGACATAAAGCTAAACTCGTGTTAAATTTTCTATTTTAATCAGTAATTTTATTATTTTTGCTTACAAAAACCTATGTTAAAACGTTTTTATGTTGATAACTTTCGCTGTTTAGTAGATGTTGAATTAAATTTTGATTCTATTAATTTATTTCTGGGGGATAATGGTTCAGGGAAATCCACTACTTTTGAAGCTTTAAGCAAACTTCAGAGACTTACGACTACAGACAGTAATGTAAGAACTATCTTTAAATTATCAGATTACACTCGATGGCAAAATCCAAATTTTTATTCACTTGATCAAAATCCCGATCAAGTTTTTGAATTAGAATTTTTAGGCAACGGTGGAATTTATAAATATGAATTAAAAATAAATTTCTGGGATCAATCAGAACAGGGTCTTGATGTATCAGATATAGATTCTGACGGTGTAGTCTTTGCACCTCACGCAAAGTGGATTTCAACCACGATAAAAAGTGAACGTTTATGGTTCAATGATGAACTTTTACTCGACATTGATGGGCAAAAGGTTAAAATTGTTCTAGATAATGGAACTATAAATGAATCATCAAGATACAATTTTTATCAATCTATATTTCCCCTACTCAGATCTGATGATAATAATAAAAAACTTCTTTGGTTTAGAAATAGAATGAAACGTTTAGTTATTATAAAAATAATGCCTAATGTTATTGCCAATGAAAGCTCTAAAGAAAGTCCATTTTTAAGCAATAATATAGAAAATTATGTATCTTGGTATCGTTATATTTTTGACAGTAGTAGTGCTTTATTTAACAAGAATGAAGAAAAACCTGTTAATCGTTTAACTCAAGCACTTCAGGATATTTTTGATGCTTTTGTAGGATTTAGATTAGAAATCATTAGCGAAAAAATAGTTGCTCTTAAACTGATGTTTGCTAATAAAGATGGGTATAGAAACTATGATGAATATTCTTTATCAGAATTGTCTGATGGGGAAAAAAACTTAATTGTTTTATATTCTCTTTTTTATGGATTAGAATCCAAAGATTATACTCTCTGTATTGATGAACCAGAAAATTTTTTAGCCTTACCTGAAATTCAACCCTGGCTTTTTCAACTTTATGATTTATGCAGTGAAGGTAAACTTCAGGCTTTATTAATTTCTCATCATCCAGAATTAATTAATTATCTTTTAGCTTCTCCTGTTGGTTACTGGTTTGAACGAGAAAGTAATTCTCGTGTTAAAGTTAAACCGATCACTAATCAAGAAAGTGAAGAATCAGGATTATCAATGTCGGAATTAATTGCGCGAGGCTGGTTAAATGGCTAAACGTCAAGTTGAAATTATTATTCTTTGTGAAGGCAAACAGGATGAACTGTTTGTTCAATATTTTTTACTTAAATGGGGATTTAAACTTAGAAATATCCGTTTTGTCACTTGTCTACCTGGTAAAGAATCAGGGGAAGCTTTCGTCCGAAGAAACTATGCCATTGAAGTTAACGCTTATCGTGATAGAAAAACTAAAGGGCTAATTGCTATCACTGATGCAGACAAAAAATCAGTCAAACAAAAATTAACACAATTGAGAGAGGAGTTATCAAAAAATCATATTTCTGAGCCTAAACAATATGAAGCAATCGCCGTTTTTATCCCTAAACGTAATATTGAAACTTGGCTTCACTATTTAAAAGGGGAACAAGTCAATGAAGAAGATAAATACTCTAAAAAAAATCCGTCACAGTGTAAACTCTATGTAGAAGATTTAGCAGATCGATGTCAGCAAAAGCAAAAACTTGAAGAAAATGCGCCTCCTTCTCTTAAGCGTGCTTGTCAAGAATTTCAACGATTATTGCCATTGCTTAACTAAATATGATCGATCTAACCATACTAGATTATTTTATCGCGATCGCATCTAAGGGCATAATGATATAATATCATATCTCTACAAAATAATAATAATTTAACAATAGATGGTAAATTCTAATTCCCTTCCCCCCCAAAATATTGAAGCCGAAGAATCCATTTTAGGGGGAATTCTGCTCGATCCAGAAGCAATCGGAAGGGTCGTAGATTTTATGGTCGCCGATGCCTTTTATGTCAAAGCCCACCGAGATATTTACGAAACTGCCCTAAAACTCCACGCCCAGGGTAAACCAACGGATTTAATGACCGTCACCAGTTCCCTACAAGACCATCACCTCTTAGAAAAAGTCGGAGGAATGGGGAAACTCGCTCAATTAGTAGATAGAACCGTTTCAGCCGTTAATATTGACCGCTATGCCGCTCTAGTGATGGATAAATATCTCCGTCGTCAATTAATTAGTGCAGGTCATGAAATTATTGAATTAGGCTATGATACAACCCAGGAATTAGATGTTGTTTTTGATGAATGCGAAAAGAAAATATTTCGACTGACCCAAAAACGCGCCCAGGAAGGTTTAGTTTCTATCTCCGAAACCCTCATTCATACCTTTACAGAACTCGAAAAACTTCATCAAAAAACCTCTAGTCCTGGCCTCGAAACAGACTTTTATGATCTAGATGCGATAACAGGAGGATTACAGCGTTCTGACTTGATAATCCTAGCTGGTCGTCCCTCAATGGGCAAATGTTGTGAAGCGAATTCAGAAATTGTCTTAGCCGATGGTCGCGTTTGTACCATTTCTCAAATTTATGAGCAACAAAAGGCAGATATTTTAACGCTCAAACAAGATTGGAAACTTTCTTGGACAAAACCTTCAGCATTTGTTGATGATGGATTAAAACCCGTTTTTCGTGTTACCACAAGATTAGGCCGTTCCTTAGAAACGACATTAACTCACCCTTATTTAACGATCGCAGGTTGGCAAGCTCTTTCTGCTTTAAAAATTGGTGATAAGATTGCTGTTCCCCGTCAATTACCTTGTTTTGGCAAAGAAATCTTAAGTTCTGCACAAATCAAAGTATTAGCCTATTTAATTGGTGATGGAGATGTCACAGGAAGTTGTCCTCGTTTTACCAATATTAATCCTAGAGTTCAGCAAGATTTTGAACAATCAGTGACAGAATTTACAGGCATTAAAGTTCGTATTGAAACCTCAAATAATACCCGAACTCCCACCCTCCGAGTTTCCAAAGATCTAGATTTTATCGCAGAACAAAGAAATATTTTTTCAAAAAATCTTAATAATATAATTCAGTCAAAATCCATAGATATTAATGACTTATCCCGTAAAATAGGCGTTAATGTTGGTAGTATTCACAATTGGAGGAAAGGCTATTGTTTTCCTGAAAAAGATAGCTTTAATTTACTTTGTCAAGCGTTAGATATTGATCCGAGTCTCTTACTTCCCTGTGAAATTGAAGGAATCATGAAAAATGGCATTAGTAGTGTCAAAAATTGGTTACAAATGCTAGGCTTAGATGGCAAAACTGCTCACACAAAAACCATTCCTGATATTATTTTTCAATTAGAAAGATCTTTACTAGCTCTTTTTATTAATCGATTATTCGCAATAGATGGTTGGGCTAGTATTCTTAAAAGTCAACAAATTCAATTAGGTTATGCAAGCGTTAGTGAAAAATTAATTCGGCAAATTCAACATCTTCTTTTACGCTTTGGAATTATTGCCAGATTAAAGAAACGATCCATCAAATATAAAGACAAACGCCGAAATGCTTGGCAATTAGATATTGCGGATCCCTATTCAATTAAAAATTTTATTGAAGAAATCGGTATTTTTGGTAAAGAAGAACAACTTTTTGCCATTCAATCTGTATTAGCCACTAAAAATTACCAGACGAATTGTGATCTTATTCCCATAGAGGTTTGGCAGCAGTTAGAAATAGCTAAAGGGAATGAATCTTGGTCTTCTTTAGGAAGACGTGCTGGCATTGTCGGTGCGAGTAATCTTCATGTTGGTAAACGAGCTTTTACAAGACAGCATTTATTACAATTATCAACTGTCTTAGATGATCTTCCTCTTCAACAATTAGCCAATAGTGATATTTATTGGGATGAAATTGTCTCGATTGAATCTGTTGGCTTAAAACAAGTTTATGATTTAACGATTCCTGAAACTCATAATTTTATTGCTAATGATATTTGTGTTCACAATACAGCTTTTGGTTTAAATATTGCCTCAAATATTGCCAGAAAACATAATTTACCCGTTGCAATTTTTAGTTTGGAAATGTCCAAAGAACAATTGGCGTTACGATTTTTAGCTAGTGAAGCCGAAATTGATAGTAATCGTTTACGCACAGGTCATTTCAGTCAAAATGAATTGGAACCTCTGAGTATGGCTCTGGGTAGTTTATCGAGCTTACCTATCTTTATTGATGATGCCTCTAATATTTCAGTGATGCAAATGCGATCGCAGGTTAGAAAATTGCAAAGTGAACAACAGGGAAAAATTGGTTTAGTGTTAATTGATTACTTACAATTAATGGAAGGTGCGACGGATAATCGGGTACAAGAATTATCAAAAATGACCCGTTCTTTAAAGGGTTTGGCGAGAGAAATTAACGCTCCTGTGATTGCTTTATCTCAATTAAGTCGAGGCGTTGAATCACGAACCAATAAACGACCAATGATGTCAGACTTGAGAGAATCGGGGTGCTTGAGTGGAGATACCTTGATTGTCATGGCCGATAGTGGAAAACAAGTCCCCATTCGAGAGTTGGTAGGACTCTCTAACTTTGCTGTTTGGAGCGTGAACGAAAAGACGATGAAGATGGAAAAGGGAATTGTCACAAATGCTTTTTCCACAGGAGTCAAGCCAGTATTTACTGTGATGACCGGGCTGGGCAGGAAGATCAAGGCTACTGGTAATCACAAGTTCTTGACTATTGATGGATGGAAAAGGCTGGATGAATTGAGTGTTGGGCAGCATTTATGTTTACCAAGGAAGTTGAACGGAAACAGTAGCAACAGCATGACTTATTCCGAAGCAGCTCTCCTTGGACATTTGATTGGTGATGGATGCACTTTGCCAAGGCATTGCATACAATACACAACAAGAGAATTAGACTTGGCTGATAATGTTGTTGCCCTGGTTCAGGATGTTTTTGGTGAAAGGATTTCTCCAAGAATTTCCCCCGAAAGAAAGTGGTATCAAGTATATTTGCCTGCAACAGAACAATTGGCGCGTGGGAAAAGAAATCCTGTTGCTGAATGGCTGGATTCTCTTGGTGTTTTTGGACTGCGCTCGCATGAAAAATTCATCCCAGAAGAGATGTTTTTGCAACAAGAGGATTTGATCGCTCACTTTTTGAGGCATTTGTGGAGTACGGATGGATGTGTTCGGCTATTGGAAAAGGATGGAACGTCATCTCCAGTGGCTTATTATGCTACCAGTAGCGAGAAGCTGGCTTTTGGTGTACAAACGCTATTACTGATTTTGGGGATTAATGCCCTAGTTAAGCGAAGTCCCCAGATCGGCAAGGGGCGGGATCAATATCCTGTAAAAATTAATGGAAAACCTGATCTCGAATTATTTATAGAAAAAGTTGGGGCTGTAGGGAAATACAAGTCCGATTCATTGCAGCAGGTTGCTGGCTATTTATCTGGCATCGTGGGCAATACTAATAGGGATATTGTTCCCAAGGAGGTGTGGCGTAAATACGTTGTTCCTGCGATGAAAGAAGCTGGAATTTCAGCCAGAAAGTTACAGTCTTCTCTAGGAATGTCTTATTGCGGCAATACTCTTTACAGAAATAATCTGGGGAGAGACAGAGCGTTAAAGGTCGCAAAGATTGTCAGCTCAGACGAACTTCTCGCTCTTGCCAATGGTGAAGTTTATTGGGATCAGGTGCGTTCTATCGAATACTCAGGAGAAGAACCAGTCTTTGATCTTACTGTACACGGATTTCACAACTTTATCGCAAACAATATTGTTGTCCACAACTCAATTGAACAGGATGCGGATTTAATTATGATGATCTACCGAGACGAATATTATAATCCCGATAGTCCCGATCGCGGAATTGCAGAATTATTAATTACCAAACATCGTAATGGCCCAACGGGCGTGATTAAACTACTCTTTAAACCAGAATTTACCCAATTCTTGAATCTACAAAAATACGAAAATTATTAATTTTGTCTCAAATAATCAATTAATGCCTGTAATCCTAATCGATAACTATTCGGCCCGAAGCCACTAATCTGACCGATCGCGATAGGAGCAATATAGGAATGATGACGAAAACTTTCTCGTTGATAAATATTGCTAAGATGCACTTCTACTGTGGGAATCTTTACCGCCGCGATCGCATCCCGAATCGCCACACTTGTATGGGTATAGGCTCCCGCATTGATAATAATTCCCTGATATTTCCCCAGAGCCTCCTGAATTTGATCTACCAGAACACCTTCCTGGTTAGATTGCAAACAGACAACCGTTGCCCCCAATCTTTCCGCTTCTTTCAGGAGGAACTGATTAATTTCCTCAAGCGTCACCGAGCCATAGATATGGGGTTCGCGTTTTCCTAATAAGTTTAAATTTGGGCCATGCAATACCAGCAGGCTAAGCAGAGGCAAAGCTTGGGAAGTCACACTAATATCCAATAATAAAGACCTTAACGGCGATTACGCTCATTAACTGGAATGGGAATCAACTCAGGTTCAGTTTCAGCTTCAGGGCCGAACAAAGTATCGATTAGTTTTTGGGCTAATTCTCTGAGTTTTTCGATTAATTTTTCCAAATATTCCATTAAACAGACGGCTCCTGGTATTACCGTAGGTTTTGGCTAGCGGTTTGTTTAGAGAAAAAACTGTATAATTACTGAGTTTTTAATAAGTATCAACTACTTTTTTTTCGACTCGATTTCGCAGCTTTGACTAGACAAACGGCGGATCGGGAAATTGTTCCTAAACCAACATTAGCATATATTCTTATTAGACGAATAGGGGCGTTGTTAATTTTTTTTTAAGGTTTTCAATAAATTCAGACCAACTTGAGCGATTTAAAAAGTCCAATCCTCATCCAATTTAAGATTCAATGACAAAATTAAACCCCTGAAAGAGAAAAACTAAATTCCTATCAATCATGAGGAATTTAGGGAATCTCCCAGGGGATTATCGGGTGCTGACTCAAAAATAGCCTTAGGCTTCTGCTGTCGCCAACTCTTTCACGGAAGCAACTTCATCTTTTGCAGTCGCTTTTTTCGCGGGTAACTTGAGAGTCATATAGCGGATAACTTGTTCACTCAGACGCATTGCCCGTTCTAGAGGCGCGACCTGTTTGCCGTCTGCGCTGTAATTAACAAGGACATAAATTCCGTCTTGAAACTTACCGATCGGATAAGCCAGGCGGCGTTTACCCCAAATTTTAATGGTGAGATCCTGAGCATTATATTGTTCTAGAAATTCTCGGTAGCGGGTAACTTCTTGTTGCACCACTTCTTCTGAGATATCAGGGCGCAAAATGTACATCATTTCGTAATCGGTCATGGAAAAATTGTCTCCTTATGGACAAAATGGCTTCTTTGTCAATGACTGGTTCGGAATTTATAAAAAATATTCTTTCAGCATTTTAGAGAAGCAAGGATCTTATATCATACTACTGTGTTGGAGTTAATCGCTAGTATGCTTCAATATATTTATCTAAGCTTCATTTTGATTTCTATGGCGCAACGCTACGTCCGCATTCAAACGCCCCCAGGGGAGATTCATTATGGGTTACTACAGCTCAATCACAATGTAGATCTTTTGGACGCTCCGCCTTGGTTGGGAGGACAGTTTACTGGCATTACTCTAAACGCTGAAACCTATAAACTGCTTGCGCCCTGTACGCCTTCCAAAATTATTGCGGTAGGACGAAATTATTCAGCCCATGCGGCGGAATTGGGGAATGAGCTTCCCTCGGAACCCCTGATTTTTCTCAAGCCTCCGAGCGCGATCGCTTCTGATGGAGAATCGGTTTCCTATCCTGTGCAATCGGAACGGGTCGATTATGAAGGAGAATTAGTGTTAGTAATTGGTGAGAAAGCGAAAAATTGTACCCTAGAACAAGCTCATCGCAAAATTTGGGGCTATACCATCGCCAATGATATTACCGCGAGGGATTTACAAAAAAAAGACCCCCAATGGACGAGGGCTAAGGGCTTTGATGGATTTTGTCCCCTCGGCCCTTGGATTGTTAGGGAATTAAGCACGGATGCACGGTTACAAACTTTTTTAAATGATGATCCCAAGCCTCGGCAATCAGCTCGTTTGAGTGAAATGATTTTTTCACCTGATCAATTAGTTGCTTATATTTCCCAGGTAATGACCCTTTTACCTGGGGATATTATTTTAACGGGTACACCAGAAGGAGTCGGGCCTGTGGAAATCAATGATCTGATTAGGATTGAAATTCAGGGCATTGGTTCTCTGGAAAATAGGATTATTGCTAGTCATTAAATTCTATCAATTTGTATTAACGAATTTGGGAAGAAGCCGCTTCAGAAATAGTTGGAATTTCTGCGTAACGACCCAAGACGGTTTGAACAATGGAATAAAAACAAGCAGCTAAGGCTCCTAAAAATGCAAAATTAACTAAAGTTTCCGTCAGTAAATTAACCCCTAATCCAGGAAGCAAGGTTTGAATGATTAATCCAAATAGGGATAATAAAATTCCAATTAAAATACATTGCATGGCATTAAAACGGATGAAATAACTAATATTATCATTTCTAACCACTGCAAAAAATAGCACTAGAAACAGAATAAAAGAAGCAAAGGGAATGCCATAATAAACTTGAATTAACGGCTGCAAGGGGAGATAGATGAGAGCGATTTGGGGAAACTGTTTAAGAAGAAATGAACCAAAGGGCAAAGCATCTAGTAGGGGAATCACGTAAACTAAGGCTCCAAAGATTCGGTCTTTTGCGTCTGCTGAACCACGCGAATTCATTTATTTCTCCTGATTAACTCTACTGTTAACTTGTTAATAGTTGCTGAGATTGTTTGTTTATTATAACCCTAGCCTCTCCTCCGACCACATTTCACTCCCATCGCTCTGATTGTTTTGAGGGGATTCTTTGCTTTAAAGGTTAGGATAGCGAGGTAGGTTCTTATAAAAAATTATCTAATCAATATAAAAATGCCATGACGGTTGCAACTGCCAAAAAGATGACATTTGAGGAGTTCCTAGACTATGACGATGGGACGGATGCCCTCTATGAGCTAGAAAATGGAGAATTAATTGCTGTGTCTTCTGAAAGTGATATCAATCAACGGATCGCGATATTTTTATTGATCTATTTTTCACAACTGGGTGTTCCTTCCTATCGATTTCGGATGAAGGCGGAAGTGGCAGTGAATAGCGGCCAGGTCGGGGTAAGGGTTCCTGATTTAGTGATGTATTCTGAAGAGTTGGCAAGGGTCATGGAAGGAGCGAGCCGATCGCTGATTTTAATGGATATGCCGCCGCCGTTGTTGGTGGTTGAAGTGGTGAGTCCCAATCAAGCGAGTCGAGATTACCGCTACAAACGGTCAGAGTATGCGGCACGGGGAATTGCAGAGTATTGGATTGTTGATCCCATCGCCCACAAAGTAACCGTTTTGGAATGGGTGGAAGGTTTTTATGATGAATGGATCTATGAAGGAGATCGGGCGATCGCGTCCTCTATTTTTCCTGAATTAACCTTAACAGCGAGTCAAGTTTTACAAGGATAGATTTTGATTTTTTGAATTGCTCAAAAGGAATAATCACAAAATATGGCGATCGCATTTTTAAGTTTTGATAAGATGGCGATCGCTTTAGTAATGAAAACCTGATTTATCTTTTTTCTGATGAAAATACGGGTTTTCTGCTTGTTGATAATATTCAGCTAACAGAGATTTTCAGCGTGATAAAATATGGACAGTTGGCTTATTTTGTTGTAGTGACAACTCTTGAGAGGTTCCTAGTGTACCAAATAGCTTCTTTGCTGAATCTATGGACTGAATATGGCTAACGATCGCCCTATCCATATTGAGACAACTTTTTATTCTACCGTAACCGACTTAGCTAAATTACGCGGTTGATCCACATCTAAACCCCGACGAGAAGCAATGTGATAGGACAACAATTGCAACGGAATCACCGCCACAATGGGAGACAATAACTCTTGCACCTGGGGAACCATCAACAAATCATCGAAAATCGATCGCGTTTCTGGGCTATCGGTCGGAATGACACCAATCAATCGGGCATCGCGGGCTTTGGCTTCCTGGGCATTGGATAACACTTTTTCATAAACTTCCCCTGGCATCGCGATCGCCACCACAGGAACCTTAGAATCCAGTAGCGCAATGGGGCCGTGTTTCATTTCTCCTGCGGGATAGCCTTCTGCATGGATATAACTAATTTCCTTAAGTTTTAAGGCTCCTTCTAAAGCAATGGGGAAGTTAATACCGCGACCCAGGAAAATAAAGTCTTGGGTATCAGCAAATTCGTGGGCTAATTCTTCAATGGCTTTTTCCTGTTTTTCTAAAATTACCTCAATTTGAGCAGGTAACTGGCGTAAACCGTTAATAATTTCCTCTAATTTCTCCAGGGAAAGGGAACGGCGACGATAGGCCAAATCCAAGGACAGAAAATAAAAACCCATCAACTGAGCAATAAAAGTTTTCGTGGCCGCAACCCCAATTTCAATGCCTGCATGGGTATTAATAATTTGATCCACCATCTGAGCCAGGGTACTTTCAGGGCGGTTAGTAATTCCGAGAATATGGGGCGCGAAACTAGCATCTAAACCTGTGCGTCGTTGCTTTTCCATTTCTAGAGCCGCCAAGGTGTCGGCCGTTTCTCCCGATTGGGTCACACCGATGGTCAGGGTATGGGGAATTAGGGGAGTCGGGGCATAGCGAAATTCAGACGCATACTGCACGACCGTTGGAATCCCTGCCAATTGTTCCAATAAATATTTGCCGACTAAACCCGCGTGCCAACTGGTTCCACAGGCCAAAATTTGGATATATTGCAGATTTTCGACCATTTCTGGGGCTAAACCTAACTGGACGGGGCTAGTGTCAGGATTCTCGGCGGCGTGCCAATTGGGAGTGAGGTAGGTTTCCAAACAGGCACGAACGACCGCAGGTTGCTCATAGATTTCCTTGAGCATGAAGTGACGGAATCCCTGTTTTTCGACCGTTGTGTGGCTCCAATCGAGAGTTCGGGGCAATTTGCGTAAACGGTTTAGATCAAAGTCATAAACTTCGACTCCTAACGGGGTGAGTCGGGCAATTTCACCATTTTCTAGGGATAAAACCGTGCGGGTATGATTGACCAAAGCCGTCACATCCGAGGCACAGAAAAATTCACCTTGCCCAAATCCCAAAATCAAAGGAGCTTGTTGACGAGCCACAATCAATTCATCGGGATAGTCGGCACAGATAACCGCGATCGCAAAGGCCCCTTCTAATCGCGCGATCGCTTTTTTGATGGCTAGTAGAAAGGCTCCAAAGAAATCATCAGCCTCAGTATGGGCTAACATATCGGAAATTAGGTGGGGAATAACTTCCGTGTCGGTTTCTGAGAGGAATGTATAACCTTTTTCCTTTAATTCTTCTCTTAGCTCTTGATAATTCTCAATAATGCCATTTTGCACCACCGCAATCCGACCACTTTGATCTCGATGGGGATGGGCATTCCGTTCTTCGGGTTTGCCGTGAGTTGCCCAGCGTGTATGACCAATACCAATTTGGGATGGATTGACTTCCCGTTCTAATTTTTCTTTTAAATTAAATAGTTTGCCCTTCGCCCGAATACAATCAATTTGCCCTTCTAAAACGGTGGCAATCCCTGCCGAATCATAACCGCGATATTCTAGGCGTTCTAAGCCATCTACCAAAATATCCACTGCTTTTTGCGTACCGATGTAGCCTACGATTCCACACATGATAGTTATCCAGAATCCAAATTGTTAGTAATAGTTTAACGGCTTAAGTAAATTCCGCAACGATATCGTTTAGAATTTATCGGTTTCAGGACGCGGGCCAACGGCTCCTGGTTGATTCACAAATAAATTGCCTGCTGCTTCATTTTGATAAATACAATCAATTTTGGGTTTACCTTCTAATGGCCCAGTAAAACCAAAGGTATTCATCCGATTCTTACAATCACTGACCTGGCGGGAATCCAGTAATTTATTTTGTTCTAGGATTGTCCAGTTATTGCGACGTAAAACGCAACCTGGCTGCATAATCGGCTGAGTGACGAAAACGTTAAAGGGATTGAGGGTCACAAAAACTCGCATATCGGTGACGATCGCACTCGATCCAAATTGAACACAGAGTTCGGCATTGGGCGCACTGCGATCGATGACTTCCCGTGAAGCGACATTTTCAGGATTAAAACTTGCCGTTGAGCTAAAACCAATCCCCACCCCGATACCTAGAATAAAGGTTCCTCCAAATAACGCGATCGTTCCGTAATTGAGGTTAAATTTAGATTTGTTGGACGGCTCATATTCCCTTTCTCGGTCGTAGGAACGGGGCGGAGGGTTATAGCGGGGGGGTTTTCGAGCCATAGGGGTTGGGTAAGTTTAGAAAAGTAGATGGGTCTTAAATTAAGATGATCCCCCCGTCCTACGGACACCCCCCTTATCAAGGGGGGCAGGGGGGATCGAGCGCAAAAAGTATTGTTAGTTTAATTGTAAGCAGCGACTAATTAGAATAGACATTATCAACTACGATTCATATTCTAAACAATTCCTTCTCTTTTGCTGTGAGTCACCAGAAACTCAGAGCGGGGTTTAGGCGATCGCGGACTAAATTTTTCAGTTTGTAACGGATGACTCAAATTATTTACCGACTTGAATCAGTTCGATTTTATAACCGCTTGGATCTTCCACAAAGGCAATGACGGTGGAACCATGTTTCATTGGGCCTGGTTCCCTGGTAACTTGTCCACCTAAGCTTTTGATTTTGTCGCAGGTTCCATAGATGTCTTCTACCGCGATCGCAATATGTCCGTAGGCATTTCCTAATTCGTAGCGATCGACTCCCCAGTTATAGGTTAATTCGATCACGGCTTGCTCGGATTCATCGGCGTATCCCACGAAAGCGAGGGTAAATTCTCCGCCTGGATAATCTTTTTGACGGATTAATTTCATTCCTAAGACATCACAATAAAATTTTAAGGATTCTTCGAGATTGCCGACTCGTAACATGGTATGGAGGACGCGCATAATTTTGGGGTTTGTTGCTAAAGGGTTAGTTAAGTCGTTTTAATTCTACTAAAAATCGGTGCGCCTAGTTTCTCTAAGCTTTGTTGGGTCTAAGGTTGGGAATTTCTCGCTAATGGATTGATTTTGTCGGAATTTTTCGCTATTGTAGATATTTAATTTGGTAATTGCTTAAGAATTGACGGGGTAAGGAATGAAACCTGAAGAAGTGCGCCGCAGAATTGAAGAGTGCAAACAAAAACGCCTCACAAAATTAGATTTGAGTAATTGGAATACTTATGTTTCTAATGAAGAGAAAATGACGGCTATCCCCATTGAAATTTTTAATTTTACTTGGCTAAAAGAACTTTATTTAACTAATAATCGACTGAGTGAGATACCTGATTCCATTTCCCGTCTCCAAAATTTATCAACACTTTTTTTAAGTGAGAACCGACTGAGTGAGACACCTGATTCTATTTCCCATCTCCAAAATTTATCAAGACTTTATTTAGGTTCTAACCAACTGAGTGAGCTACCTAATTCTATTTCCCGCCTCCCAAATTTATCAAAACTTGATTTAAGTCATAACCAACTGAGGGAACTACCCAATTTTATTTCCTGTCTCCAAAATTTATCAAAACTTGATTTAAGTTATAACCAACTGAGGGAACTACCCGATTCTATTTCCCATCTCCAAAATTTATCTCAACTTTATTTAAGTCATAACCAACTGAGTGAGCTACCCGATTCTATTTCCCATCTCCAAAATTTATCTCAACTTTATTTAAGTCATAACCAACTGAGTGAGCTACCCGATTCTATTTCCCATCTCCAAAATTTATCTCAACTTTATTTAAGTCATAACCAACTGAGTGAGCTACCCGATTCTATTTCCCATCTCCAAAATTTATCTCAACTTTATTTAAGTCATAACCAACTGAGTGAGCTACCCGATTCTATTTCCCATCTCCAAAATTTATCTCAACTTTATTTAAGTCATAACCAACTGAGTGAGCTACCCGATTCTATTTCCCATCTCCAAAATTTATCTCAACTTTATTTAAGTCATAACCAACTGAGTGAGCTACCCGATTCTATTTCCCGTCTCCAAAATTTATCTCTACTTAGTTTAAGTGATAATCTCCTGGTTAATCCTCCAATTGAAATTGCTAGACACGGCATTAGGGCAATCCGTGAATATTTCCGCGAAAAAATAGAAGAAGGCGAAGATACTCTTTATGAAGCTAAATTAATCATTGTCGGGGAAGGAGGAGCGGGAAAAACTACCCTAGCACGTAAAATTCTTGATGCCAATGCGTCCATGCCTAAAGCAGAAGAAACGACCAAAGGTATCGAGGTTTTGCAATGGTCTTTTCTGATGGATAATGACGAGAATTTTCGAGTGAATATTTGGGATTTTGGCGGTCAAGAAATTTATCATGCAACCCATCAATTTTTTCTGACCAAACGTTCTCTTTATCTATTAGTGGTTGATAGCCGTAAAGAACATCCCCATCTCGATTATTGGCTTAATATTGTGGAACTTTTTAGTGAAAATAGTCCTTTATTAATTGTAAAAAATGAACTGGGTGATAGACCTGTTCAAATGGATGAACCCCAACTCAAAGGACGTTTTGAAAACCTGAAAGAGAGCTTGCCGACTAATTTAGGTAATCCCCAAGGTGGATCGGGTTTAGAACTAATCAAAAAAGCCATTGCTTATCATATTTCTCAACTTCCTCATATTGGCAATTCTCTCCCTAAAACTTGGATTCAGGTTCGAGAAAAATTAGAAGAGGATAAACGTAATTATATTTCTCTAGATGAATATTTACAAATTTGTGATCAAAATGGCTTCAAATTAAAAAAGGAAAGTGTTATCGATGGCCGCTTAGTTCTCAGTCAATATTTCCATGATTTAGGCAGTATTCTCCACTTCCAAGAAGACCAAGCCTCTCCCCTTTATAAAACCGTTATTCTCAAGCCTAAATGGGGAACCGATGCGGCTTATAAGGTATTAGATAATAATCGAGTTAGACAAAATTTAGGAAAATTTACAACGGCTGAACTTAAGCAAATTTGGCAGGATGCAGAATATCGGAATATGCAGGGTGAATTACTTGAATTGATGCTAAAATTCAAACTTTGCTATCCTTTGCCCAACGCCAATAATACCTACATTGCGCCCCAACTTCTCGATCCCAATCAACCTAAATATTTCTGGAATGAAAGTGATAATTTGCTTTTACGCTATGACTACGATTTCATGCCGAGAGGAATTTTAACCCGCTTTATTGTGGAAATGCACCAATATATTGATGAACCGAATGTTTGGAAAAGTGGCGTTCTGTTAAAACGTGATAATACCTCGGCAGAAGTCATCGAAACCTATGATCGTCGTGAAATTAAAATTCGTCTTTCGGGAAGCAATAAACGAGGATTTTTAGAAGTCATTACCGATAAACTAGATGAAATTCATAATACTTTTAACCAACTTAAAGTTAAAAAGCTGATTCCCTGTAATTGTGATGTTTGTAAAGATAGTCAAACTCCGCATTTTTACGATCTAAATAAACTCCGAGAACGGCTTGCAAATCGTAAAGATGATATTGAATGCGATAAACCGCCCTATAATGAAGTTAATGTTTTAAGTTTAATTGATGATATTGGCAACAGAGACAAACTGATTTATGCTCCTAAAGAACATGATTTTAAAGTAAACCATACAACGATTAATAATTATGGTACTATTCAAGATTTAGATTTAAAACAAGGTAATAATACTATGATTGAAAAATCTCCCGATCCCAAACCCGTAAAAGTTAAAAGTGCTTGGGCCAATGGTTCTTTGAGAGTTTCAAGCAAGTAATGCTAACTTCCAGTTGCGTAACAAATGAATACTAC
>QBMS01000048.1 GCA_003249095.1 Snowella sp. | reverse complement strand
GTATTATACGTTTCTGAATATAGTGACTCACATTTTTGACAGATAAATATTTTTCTCTCTCCATTATTTTTCGTTTTGTAATGAGAATGAATTTTCACTTCCTCGCTGTGACAATGAGGACAGTCTCGTTTAAATAATTCTTTTTCTTTCCCATTGCAAAATATAGAATCATTAAACTCTTGGATTGGCTTTATCTTTTGGATTGACATACTCTCTCTCCTTTTTTTACCGATTTATTTATAGTATTATTACCCTTAACACCCCTGTAAAGTTATAACCATTACTTCCAAGCTTATATTTGCTTCTTTGTTTCTCTAATCCTTTGCCCAGTAATCCTTTCTGCCTTTAATCAGGCTGAACCATTGCCAAAGATAAACAACTCTATGGTATTTTGGCAGCTGTTGATTTATCTCCTATTTTACGGGAAAAAATTCTACAAGAAGGGCTATATGTTGCACGAATTCATGATCAAGTCTTTGAACTCGATAGTCCTGAGAATTTTTGTCCTCAAACTTTTTAGTTTTTACTTTTCAGTGTTTTTGGAATTTGGGTCAGAAAATCGAGGAGCGATCGCATTTTTATGATTAACGAAATTCGCCCCTAGCAGTTGAAGGAAAAGAGAGTATCCTTTAAGCTTCAATATCAATTAATATCTTGCCGTCTTCTAGACGAGTCGGAAACACCTTCAGATTTTTTTCAGAAGACACTAAGCTCATGGCTTTACTAACAACGGGAGGCCAAGTAATCCATTCTTCTACGGCTCCCGAACAGAGATTAAAGGAACTACGGTGGAAGGGACAGGTTATCGCGCCATTAGCCGTAATTTTTCCCTTGGCTAAGGGTAATTTCAAATGGGGACAGGCATTTTCTAGGGCATAAATGGTTCCCTCGTGGTTAAGGATTAAAACCTTTTGTTCTCCCACCTTGATCACTTCTCTTTTACCGACGGGGAGCGCGTCTTGGGCTAGTACGGATGTCCAAACCATTTTAAATTATCCTGAAATTAATTTTTTAGATTGATTGGATCTAGTTTAAATCAAGAATCGTCCCTTGCTTTCAAGACTTTTGTTTTGATTCCCTGTTGGTCTTACGGCTAGTAACTATAGGGATCGGCAGGAGTCGGAATCGTTCTCACGGATTGGGCATTTAACACTAGTTGTCGTTTCTGACTCTCGGATTTTTGTGACGTTTGAGGGTTTGCCTTTAGGGTTTCAGTTTCCATGATGCCCTGAACTTCTAGCCAAGTGTCCTGGGGATATTGACGGCGATCGCCCTCTAGCCTGACGGGAATGGCAACGGGATAAACATCAACAGCACAACAGGTCAGGATAAAACGGGTCAATAAAATATAATTATCAGGTAAATCGGGGGGATGTACGACAAAACCTGTAATTTTAGCTTTTTGTCCTGCGTAGGCATCGGGTTCGGGATAGGCATTCAATGTTCTCACCCAATCCACCAGCGATCGCTCTTCGGGTTTAGCATTTGCCTGAAAACTCTCTGCCTGAAGTTGGGTTGCGGGCAAGGTATTACTAATACCCCGTTGTAGGGCAACCTGACTCTTAAACACTGTCGGCGCAATAAAAAAGCCCAAAACCGCAGAAACCAAGAGGAGAGTACTGGCCCAGCCCCTGGGGAAAAGGGTGATATGGGCAACGGTATCCCTCGTTTCGGATTGTTGACGACGACCGAATTGACGACCCCACTGCCAGGCTCGGATCATTCCCAACATGACGAGAACGACTCCTGTAAAGGTTACTAAACCAAAATAATTGGGATGAATTAGTAATCTTAATTCCCCTGTAAAAGAGTATTTTAGTAATAAAAAACCCCAAGCAAGAATAGCTAAAATATCTAAACTCGGAAAAAAGAAGCGTTTACTGAATCTTTGGATTTTTAAGGCTGGATTCATCATAAATTAATAATGATTTAAAAATATTAAAAAATACATAACTTTGTGATTAACTTTCTTACAGAGTAGGGAAATAATACATTATGTCCTTACTAAAGATTTTGTCTTTAAGCAAAATGTCGTCTGGGGAAAGAGTTAAAAAAAGTAGCTATGGGCAAGGGTTAACAGAAAAGTTAATTGGGCCGCTAAGACTAATAGATATAACACAAATCTGGGTTTAAAAATCGAGAGCATCAAGCCAATACTCTTAATATCAATCATGGGGCCAAATACTAGAAAGGCTAGTAAAGAACTACTTGTAAAAGCAGAAGCAAAGGACAGGGCGAAAAATGAATCCACCGTTGAACAAACGGAAACGACTGCCGCCAGTATCATCATCGCCAAAATTGAACTGATACTGCCCTGACCTAATCCTAAAATGATTTCACGGGGAACAAAGGTCTGGATTGAAGCCGCGATCGCGCTCCCGATAATTAGCATCCCGCCCAATTCCCGCAATTCCTGAATGACATTTTCTAGGAATAACTGCGATCGCTTAGGAACCAAGGGAGAGGGCAAAACCCCTTCAGCCATGAGACTCAGATCATCTACCGTCACAAGTTGACCAGGTTTATCTAACCAAAACGTTCCTGATTGCAAGAGGGGAGAAATCTCTGTTGGAGTCGATGCAGGATTATTGTTAGACCGATGGGCCATGACCCGATTTAATTGTTTGACTAAAACGGGTTGTAATAAAGGACGGGAATCCTTTTGAAAACTAAAAACGCAACTAATAGTAATGGCGATCGCAAGGGAGAAGATCACCCGAAAAATCACAATTTCAGGCTGGTCTCGAAAGGCAACCCAGGTTGACCAAATCACAATCGGATTAATCGTTGGAGCCGCCAATAAAAAACCAATGGCCACAGAGGTAGGTAATCCTTTCATCAAAAACCGTCGTGCTACGGGAACATTGCCGCACTCACACACAGGGAACAAAAATCCTAAAATACTGCCCATCAATGCCCCTAAAATTGGATTTCGGGGAAGAATGGCGATCAATTTCTGCTCATCACTGAAAAGAAGAATGGCACTAGAAAGAAATACGCCAATAGTCAAGAAGGGGAGAGCTTCTACCAACAAACTCAGAAAAATGGTAAAAGCTTGGTGAATTTGGTTCATTATGGAAAATAGGTGAGGAGTTTTCGGTAATAAGCCTGATTAGGATTTATCACTTATTGTATCACTAGCTCAATATCAATCTGTTGAACCTTCCAAAGGGGACGAGGTAGATCATATTACACGTTTGTCCCAAAGTGGGGATCAGGGTAAACGCGATCAAAACAATCCTTTCAAGGCTTGAGATAGCAACAAGCCCAACAAAAAAGCATAAGCACGATCCGCTTTCCGCATTAACCATTATAATCCGTAGTCTAAATCACATTTTGTAGGGGGTACTCTTCCGACCATGATAGGTATCCTGTCATCACCGATTCTTCAGTAAGCTCAGACCCTATGCCAGATTCAACTAAAACGCTTTGTCCCTATTGTGGTGTAGGGTGTGGACTCGATGTTTCCCCAACGGTTAAGCAGTCATGGAAGGTAACAGGCGATCGCGTTCATCCCTCTAGCTTGGGCATGGTCTGTGTCAAGGGGGCAACGGTGGTTGAATCCTTGGAAAAGGATCGTTTACGTTATCCCCAATTTCGAGAAAATTTATCCGCTCCTTTCAAACAAATCAGTTGGGAAGAAGCTCTAACCAAAATTGTGGAACGAATTCAGACGGTCATAGCTACCCAGGGCGTTGATGGAATTTGTATGTATGGATCGGGGCAACTGCAAACCGAAGATTATTATATTGCTCAAAAATTACTCAAGGGCTGTTTAGGAACCAATAATTTTGATACGAATTCTCGCTTGTGTATGTCTTCGGCGGTGTCGGCCTATGGTCAGAATTTTGGCTCCGATGGCCCGCCCTGTTGTTATGAAGATTTAGATTTGACGGACTGCGCTTTTTTGATTGGAACCAATACGGCAGAATGTCATCCCATTATTTTCAATCGTTTACAAAAACATCTCAAACGTGACCCTAAGGCCAAATTAATCGTCGTTGATCCCCGTCGCACTAAAACGGCAGAAGTGGCGGATTTACATTTGGCAATTACTCCAGGAACGGATATTGATCTCCTCAATGGTTTAGCCCATTTATTATTGCGTTGGGGAAAATTAGACCAGGATTTTATTGAAAAACATACCCAAAATTTTGCGGACTATAAAAACGTTATTCCCTATTATTCCCCCGAAATTGTGACCGCTAAATGTGGCATTTCCCTAGAAGACTTAGAAACCGCCGCAAGGTATTGGGCAGAATCGGAGCAAGTGCTTTCTCTCTGGTCGATGGGTTTAAATCAATCTTCTGAAGGAACCGCGAAAATTTGTTCTTTGATTAATTTACACTTAATGACGGGACAAATCGGCAAGTCAGGTATGGGGCCATTTTCCCTCACAGGTCAACCCAATGCGATGGGCGGAAGGGAAGCGGGGGGACTGTCTAATTTGTTGCCAGGCTATCGACAAATTGTTAATCCCCAACATCGAGCTGAAATAGAACAGGCTTGGGGGATGCCGTCGGGTCGCATTAATCCTCTTCCAGGGAGAGATGCTTGGGGCATGATTACGGGGCTAGAAGCGGGAGACGTGGGATTATTTTGGATTGCCGCAACAAATCCTGCCGTGAGTTTACCTGATTTGGAACGGGTGAAAAAAGCCCTAGCAAAATCGCCCTTTACGGTTTACCAAGATGCCTATTACCCGACGGAAACCAGTGCCTTTGCCCATTTACTGTTGCCTGCGGCTCAATGGAGCGAGAAAACGGGAACCATGACCAATTCAGAAAGACGGGTAACCCTTTGTTCTCAATTTCGAGAGCCTCCAGGGGAAGCGATCGCCGATTGGCAGATTTTTGCCGAAGTGGGTCGTCGTTTGGGGTTTCGTCACCAATTCCCGTTTAAAAATTCGGCTGAAGTGTATCAGGAATTTGTCGAGTTAACCCGCGATCGCACTTGTGAGATGACAGGCATTAGCCATGAGCGTTTATTAAAAGAAGGCCCATTGCAATGGCCCTGTTCTGACAATTCCAACGATTTAGAAAATCATTCGGCTAAAAGACTCTATACCGATCTTAAATTTCCCACACCTGACGGACGAGCTAAATTTGTTCCCTTTCACACAAAAGGACTGGCCGAACCGCCCGATCGCGACTATCCCTTTGTCCTCACCACAGGCAGACTTTACGGCCATTGGCACACCCAAACCCGCACGGGACGTATTGAAAAAATTGTCAAAATGCACCCCCAACCCTTTATCGAAATTCACCCTAAAGATGCGGATTTTCTCCAAATTGTTGATGGAGATAACTTAGAAGTGCGATCGCGACGAGGAAGAGCTTCTTTTCCTGTGAAAATAACCACCGCCATTAAACCTGGAACGGTTTTTGTTCCCATGCACTGGGGATCACTCTGGGCCGATCAGACCGAAGCCAACGCCCTCACCCACGCGATCGCCTGTCCTATTTCTCTGGAACCCGAATTAAAAGCCTGTGCAGTGAAATTAATTCCCCATTGTTTCCCGTAGGCTAATTCTGCTCCATTTCTTTTTCGCTTTTTGTTGCAACTCTTAACAAAAAATCAGTCTTTTTGAGTTAATCCCTTGGTACACTGGAATTTAAGTATCGTTTTTAGCGTTACGAGCCGTTTGCATCCAAGAAAAAACTCGTGTAAATAATTTATGGTTACTACTCTCCAAAAACCTGAATTTGAGGAACTCCGTCCTGGCATCAAAGCCCCAGCAAAAGAAACCATTCTCACCCCTCGGTTCTATACCACTGATTTCGATGAAGTGGCAAAAATGGATATCTCTCCTAACGAGGAAGAGTTACGGGCGATTCTCGAAGAATTCCGCGTTGACTACAACCGCCATCATTTTGTTCGGGACGAAGATTTTGAACAATCCTGGGAACACATTGACGGGGAAAAACGCCGCCTATTCATGGAATTCCTAGAGCGTTCCTGTACCGCAGAATTTTCTGGATTTTTACTCTACAAAGAATTGGGAAGACGCTTAAAAACCACCAGTCCGTTGTTGGCTGAGTGCTTTAACTTGATGTCACGGGATGAAGCCCGTCATGCTGGCTTTTTGAATAAGGCCATGTCGGATTTCGATTTATCCTTAGATTTAGGATTTTTGACCAAGAGCCGTAAATATACGTTCTTTAAGCCCAAATTCATCTTCTACGCCACCTATCTTTCTGAAAAAATTGGCTATTGGCGTTATATCACCATTTATCGTCATTTAGAGAAACACCCTGAAGATCGGGTTTATCCGATTTTTAAATTTTTTGAAAACTGGTGTCAGGACGAAAACCGTCACGGTGACTTTTTTGATGCCATTATGAGAGCGCAACCGAATACGCTCAATGATTGGCGGGCGCGGCTTTGGTGTCGTTTCTTCCTGTTGTCGGTGTTTGCCACCATGTATTTGAATGACATTCAACGGGCCGATTTCTACGCAATTTTGGGATTAAATGCCCGTAATTACGACAAGGAAGTGATCAAAAAAACCAACGATACGGCGGGCCGTGTTTTCCCGATTATTCTGGATATCGAAAAGCCAGAGTTTTATGATCGTTTGGAAATTTGTGTCAAAAATAACGAAAAATTGCGGGCGATCGATGCTTCTAATGCCTCTGGTTTGTTGAAAGGATTACAAAAATTACCCGTTTTCCTTTCTAACGGTTGGCAGTTTATTAAACTCTATTTACTTGAACCTATCCGTGTTGATCAGTTAGCGGGAACTGTCCGTTAATTTTGTCAATCTCAATTTCATGCTTAAGATTTCCGTTGCAATTCTTTTTGTGACGGAATTTTTTGTAGCGAATTAGGATCAAAATTAAGGTTAAAATGGGTAATGGTGCTTTATTTTCTCTGATTCCCAATCCTATTTTCCTATCTGTCTGTTAGTGAAGGTTGGAATTTAGTCTGTCGGAAAGTCACAAAAAATAAATTTTCTTCCATAACGCTAACATAACGCTAATAGAGAAAATTTTTTCAACAGTTAAGCGATCGCTCGTCTAAACATTCTTTCCACAGATTTGATATCCCCCTAGTTATTCATTCAAACTCAAGATGAACTCCATTCCATCCAATGCAATTTCTGCCT
Source organism: Snowella sp. (assembly GCA_003249095.1). Lineage (GTDB taxonomy): Bacteria > Cyanobacteriota > Cyanobacteriia > Cyanobacteriales > Microcystaceae > Snowella. The sequence continues at coordinate 19,845 of QBMS01000048.1, read as the reverse complement.
TTTCCAACTTTCAGGAAGCGGTTCAAGCAGTTTTAAAATCTTTGCATGAACGTTTAGGCTTTCAGTTGTGGATGTTTACCCGTGTGGAAGGCGAGGATTGGATCGTTTTAGAAGCAGTTGACTATGGTTATGGCGTAAAATCGGGAAATGTTTTTCATTGGTCTGATTCTTTTTGTTCTCGTATGGTGCGGGGAGAGGGTCCAAGAGTCGCGCCCAATTCCCAGCAGATTCAAGCCTACGTTGAGGCTCCCATTGGTCAACAAGTTGATATTGCAGCCTATATCGGTATTCCCCTTTGTCATAAGGATGGAACCCTGTTTGGAACTCTTTGCGCGATCGATCCCACTCCCCAACCCGAATCCATTAAGCAAGAAGGGGAATTTATTGAACTCCAAACCCGTTTACTGACCACAATTCTTCATTACGAATTAAAAGCTCAGGAAAATGCGCGTTGCTATGAACGGGCTAAATTAGAGGCAGAAATGGATATTTTAACGGGGGTTTATAATCGTAGGGGTTGGGAGCGGTTACTGCGTGCGGAAGAGGAACGTTGTCGGCAATTTGGTCTTTCGGCGAGTATATTGGTGATTGATCTTGATAATCTTAAAGAGGTTAATGATACCCAGGGTCATGTCGAGGGCGATCGCCTCATTCAAGCAACGGCTAAATGTCTTTTGGATAATATTCGTTCAGAAGATGTTTTGGCTCGTGTTGGTGGCGATGAATTTGTGATTTTAATCATAGAAACTAATCTGGAAATTACCCAACAAGTGGTGAAACGAATCCAGCAAAAACTGGAAGAAAATCATCTCAAAGCTTCGGTCGGTTGGGCAATTCGTATTCATCAATCGACCTTACCTAAAACTTTCATTGAAGCGGATAAAAATATGTTTCATAATAAATCAGAACGGAAAAAATTGTGCTGATAACTTTTTCTGTAAAATGAAACTAAGCTGTCACGAATTTAGGTTGTATAATGATTTTGTTGAAAGTCTTGTAACAAGGGGCTTAAGCCCCTTGCCTGTAATATATTTTAGATAATTAACAGCTTATAAAACCTATTGATTTTCACTCTTTCCCCATCATGTCAACAGAAAATTCTTCTCAAACTCGCATTGAAACCGATAGTATGGGGCCGATTAAGGTCAACCAGGATTGTTATTGGGGAGCGCAGACCCAGCGATCGCTGAAATATTTTGCGATTGGGAATGATTTGATGCCAGAAGAATTGATTCGGGCCTTTGGGATTCTGAAGAAGGCCGCCGCGATTGTCAATCAGGATTTAGGCAAATTATCTCCTGAAAAGGCGAATTTAATCATCCAAGCCGCCGATGAAGTGATTGCAGGACAACTGATGGCCCATTTTCCCCTGCGAGTGTGGCAGACGGGCAGTGGCACTCAAACAAATATGAATGTGAATGAGGTGATTTCTAATCGGGCGATCGCCTTATCTGGGGGAGTTTTGGGGAGTAAAACCCCTGTCCATCCCAACGATGATGTCAATATGTCTCAATCGTCTAATGATACTTTTCCCACGGCGATGCACATTGCGGCGGTACAAACCCTGACCCAAAATCTGATTCCCAGTATTCAGAGCTTAAGGGACGCATTAAACACTAAAAAGACAGAATTTGAAGATATTATCAAAATTGGACGCACTCACCTGATGGATGCGGTTCCTTTGACCCTGGGACAGGAATTTTCGGGTTATATTGCCCAACTCGATCACAATTTGGAACGGATTCAAACCAGCTTGCCCCATCTCTATGAATTGGCGATCGGCGGAACGGCAGTAGGAACGGGTCTGAACACCCATCCCGAATTTGCCCAGCGAGTTGCTGATAAAATTGCTGAATTAACGGGATTACCTTTTATTTCTGCTCCAAATAAATTTGCGGCCCTTGCTAGTCATGATGCGATCACCATGGCCAGTGGAGCCTTGAAAACCTTGGCCTGCACAAACATGAAAATTGCCAATGATTTGCGTTGGCTGGGATCGGGGCCGCGTTGTGGTTTGGGAGAATTAATTTTACCCGCCAATGAACCTGGTTCTTCTATCATGCCTGGAAAGGTCAATCCGACCCAATCTGAGGCGATGACGATGGTTTGTGTGCAAGTGATGGGCAACGATACAGCGATCGCGATCGCAGGCAGTCAGGGCAATTTTGAATTAAACGTCTTTAAACCCGTGATGATTCATAATTTATTGCATTCCATTCGGCTTTTGGCTGATGCCAGCGATTCTTTTCGGGAACATTTAGTCGTTGGTTTAGCGGCAAACCGTCAACAAATTGAGCATTATTTAACGAATTCCTTGATGCTCGTAACGGCATTAAACCCTCATATTGGCTATGATGCCGCCGCAAAAGTTGCTAAAACAGCCTATTTAGAAGGAAAAACCCTGAAAGAAGCGAGTGTAGAACTCGGTATTTTAACCCCAGAACAATTTGATGCTTGGGTACGCCCCGTCGAAATGCTTCATCCGTAGAGAAATGTTTCAGAAAAATTTCTTTTTTTTCGTTTTGGATACTGTTTTTGATACAGTAGAGATACTATTAACTCATATTCGGATTTATCACTGCTGAGTGTAGTCAGCCTTTAAGTAAATGAAAAAAATTCTCGTTATCGAAGATCAAACTGATGTTAGGGAAAATATTGACGCGATTTTAGAGCTAGAAGGCTACCAGGTCGTGATGGCGGAAGATGGCGAAATCGGCGTAGAAATGGCGACATCCCATCAGCCTGATTTGATTCTTTGTGATGTGATGATGCCTAAACTAGATGGATTCGGTGTTGTGCAAGCTCTGCGCCAAAACCCAATCACCTCGACGATTCCTTTGATTTTTTTAACCGCTAAAGCCGATCGCCTATCTTTGCGACAAGGAATGGATTTGGGAGCCGATGACTATTTAACCAAGCCCTTTACCCTGGATGAATTGATTAATGCCGTAACGGCTCGTTTAAGTAAGCAAAATTTAATTCAACAAGATGTCAATCAAGAACTAGATAAGTTTCGGTCTAATATTACGCGATCGCTCCCCCACGAATTGCTCACACCGCTCAATGGCATTTTGGGCATGAGTCATTATTTGAGTGATTATTACGATACAATCGATGGGGAGGAAGTTCAATCTTGTTTGGCCGATATTAAGATTTCTAGCGAAAGACTATACCGTTTAATCCAGAATTTTTTACTATTTGCCCAGTTAGAATTATTCCAATCGAATGCCCAACAGAGTCAAATTTGGCAAAATCGTCTTTCTCAAATAACAATAAATTCAGTTTCCGTTATCCAAAAAATTACTCAAAAAATTGCTCAACAAGTAGGAAGAACTGATGATTTGCAACTCTTTTTGAAAGAAGCAAGCGTCCATATTTCTGAACAAGATTTAGAGAAAATCACGGAAGAAATTATTGATAATGCCTTTAAATTTTCAGACAAAGGAACTCCCGTCATCGTGGAAAGTAAGTTAGACGATCAAAACTTTATTTTAACCGTGATCAATCAGGGTCGGGGAATGAATGCTGAAGACATTGACCGCATTGGAGCCTATATCCAGTTTGAACGTAAACTTTATGAACAGCAGGGTTCAGGCTTAGGCTTAATTATTGCTAAACGAATGACAGAATTATATGGTGGAAAGGTTGAAATCCAGAGTATTCCCAATGAACAAACTACCATTTCTATTTGTTTACCGCTAAACCGAACCTAGAAAGAGAAAAATTGATTAAAAATAATAGACAAGAATGATTAGGAAATAAAAATATGCAAGCTGTAACAACCTCAAAAATGAGAGATTTATATGAATTAGACTATCTAGCTTGGTACGAAAAGACTTTAGAGCAACTTAAAAATAACCATTCAAATGAATTAGATTTAGAAAGCTTAAGTGAGGTGCTAGAAAATTTGGTTAGAGATACCAAACGCAGTGGAGAAAGTTATTTACGACAAATTATTATTCATCTGTTGTTAATTGAATATTGGGAATCAGAAAAGATAAATCGCTGTCATTGGGCGGCTGAAATCGTCAATTTTCGTAGCGAACTAGACACGGATATGACGACCGATTTTAAAAAACATCTAGATTTAGTAAAAGAAAATATCTATCAAAAAGCTCTGAAATATGTTATTAAAAAAACAGAATTAAATAAAACACTTTTCCCCATCCAATGTCCTTACCGCCTAGAACAACTTTTGGATGATGATTGGTTTCCCCAGGCCGTATAAATTCAGTTTTGCCTTGAATAAACTGAGTTTATTGAGTATTGATCATCCTTGACTTTCAGGGAAAAATATCAAGACTTTTTAAGATTTCGATAATGATAGGAATATTGGGACTTAAAAAGAGGGAAAATTAGAGAAAGTAAGATCAGACACAGGAAACCATTTTATGCCAGAGAACTTAAGAAGTCAGATTATTACCCAGGGAGTCCAACGGAGTCCTAACCGAGCCATGTTAAGGGCTGTCGGCTTTGGAGACGATGATTTTACTAAACCCATTGTGGGCATTGCTAACGGCTACAGTACGATTACGCCCTGTAATATGGGGATGAATGAACTGGCCAAACGGGCTGAAATTGGCTTAAAAACCGCAGGAGCCATGCCCCAAATGTTCGGGACGATTACCATCAGTGACGGGATCTCGATGGGTACGGAGGGAATGAAATATTCCCTGGTTTCCCGTGATGTAATCGCAGATTCCATTGAAACGGCTTGTACTGGCCAAAGTATGGACGGAGTTTTGGCCATTGGTGGCTGTGATAAAAATATGCCTGGAGCGATGATTGCGATCGCCCGAATGAATATTCCAGGGATTTTTGTCTATGGGGGAACTATTAAACCTGGGCATTATGAAGGCCAAGATTTAACCGTGGTCAGTTCCTTTGAAGCGGTCGGTCAATATATCGCGGGAAAAATCAGCGAAGAAACCTTGATGGGCATTGAACGAAATGCCTGCCCTGGAGCGGGTTCCTGTGGGGGAATGTTTACCGCGAATACCATGTCTTCTGCCTTTGAAGCGATGGGAATGAGTCTGCCCTATTCTTCTACTATGGCGGCCGTTGACGAAGAAAAAGCCGATAGTACGGAAGCGTCTGCCAAGGTTTTAGTGGAAGCCATTCGCAAACAAATTTTACCCAGTCAGATCCTCACTCGTAAAGCCTTTGAAAATGCGATTTCTGTGATCATGGCGATCGGCGGTTCTACCAATGCGGTTCTTCACCTGTTGGCGATCGCCAATACCATTGGGGTGGAATTAACCCTAGATGACTTTGAAACGATTCGTCATCGGGTTCCTGTCCTGTGTGACCTCAAACCATCGGGAAAATATGTCACCATGAATTTGCATCAGGCGGGCGGTATTCCCCAGGTCATGAAAATGTTGTTGGTTCATGGTTTACTGCACGGTGATGAACTAACCATTTCGGGTCAAACCATTGCGGAAGTTTTAAAAGATATTCCCGATGAACCCGCGAGCGATCAAGATGTCATTCGTCCCTGGAGTAATCCCGTCTATCAAGAGGGACATTTAGCGGTTTTAAAAGGAAATTTAGCCCTTGAAGGTTCCGTTGCCAAAATTAGCGGGATCAAAAATCCTCAAATCACAGGCCCTGCAAGGGTATTTGAATCGGAAGAGGATTGTTTAGCGGCAATATTGGCGAATAAAATTCAAGCGGGAGATGTGATTGTCGTCCGTTATGAAGGCCCGAAAGGAGGGCCTGGAATGCGCGAAATGTTAGCTCCAACTTCAGCCATTATCGGTGCAGGTTTAGGGGATTCGGTCGGTTTAATTACCGATGGTCGTTTTTCGGGCGGAACCTACGGCATGGTGGTCGGTCACGTTGCCCCAGAAGCCTATGTGGGAGGCGCGATCGCCTTAGTGAAGGAAGGAGATAGTATCACCATTGATGCCAAGGAACGACTACTGCAATTAAATATTACAGAAGAAGAAATGGCCCAACGGTTCAACCATTGGCAAGCTCCCCAACCCCGTTATACCAGGGGTGTTTTAGGAAAGTATGCGAAGTTGGTTTCTTCGAGTAGTTTAGGGGCTGTGACGGATTTGAATTTATTTTAAATTGCTTTATTTAGGCTCTCTTAAATTAAGGTAATTATTAACTTTAATTAGGGAGTCTAAATCAAACGGCGATCGCGTTCTTACTCCGATAAATTCCTCTACCTTAACCACAAACGATAATAGAAGTCATAAAAATAGTTTAATGGCTTCTTTTACCCTAAACCATAAAGAACGAATTTTCCAAAATTTACTCGTCTTCATTGCTTCAATTTCGCTGTTTGCTAACTCTAGCTCTGCTTTAAGACTTACGGATTCATCTTGAAGAGTGATGATTTTTTGAAGATAAGATAATTCTTGATTAGTTTGATGATGATTAAGGTTTTCAAGCTTGATTTGTTCTTTTCTAAGTTCTTGCCAAAGTAAACTAGAAATATTACTTTTTATATCTTTTTGTCTTGGTCTTTCAATTGTTTCTAGACAAAGATGAGCGATCTCTTCTGCCATTTTTTTCCAAGAAAATTTTTTTGATTGTTCTAAGCCCGATTGAATTAATTTTTGACGAATTTCGGGGATCTGTACCTGTTCTAAAGCTTTGAGCATTTCAGTTACATCATATTCATCTACATAAATTGCTGCGTCTCCTGCCACTTCAGGTAAAGAAGAATTGCGACAAGTGATTACAGGACAACCACAGGCCATTGCCTCAACAATGGGTAAGCCAAATCCCTCATACAATGAAGGATAAATTAAGGCGATCGCACCTGAATAAATCGCTCTCAACTCCCTATCGTCGAGTCTAGCCAGATGAATTTTTACTGCATCTGCTAGAATTAATAACTCTTGTTCTAAGTCTGGTTCACCACCTACACATACAACAGCAACTTTTGGTGAATCATTCCATTGTGCTAATGCCTTAAAAAAAAGAATCGCGTTTTTATATCCTTTCAAGCTCATACGGGAACCGACTAACAAAAAATAAGGTAATTCGATGCCTAAATTTTCTTTTATTTCTAAGACGTCTAGTTTAGATGCAGGATTAAAGATTTGATCTACGCCATTATAAATAATATTAATCAGAGATGGATCAATGTGAGGATAAAATTTTAATAGATCATTTGCTGTATTCTGAGAAACGCAAATATATCGATTGGCACCAAGGATTGAATAATATTTTTCTTGCCAACAAAGTTCCTGCAAATCTAATCCGATCACCTCTGGAATCATATCATGAACCATTAAGATAGAGGGAGTCGATAAAGGAGTCGTATAATAAGTAGAAATAAATAAATCTACTTGAAATTGATCACAAACTGCTTGTAATCGCTCTGATTCTAGGGCTTTCTTCCTATAATCATAAAGAGGCATAGAATAATAACGAATACCGTCTATTTGGGGGGCAGTATTACCTCGATCAATTACTATAATATGCTCAGAAAAATTAGATTTTTGCCATTCCTCTAATAGCTTTTTCCAAACACGTGCAATGCCTGTCTGATTAATTTGAAAGAATACACCATCAACAATTATTACTGGAGACAAAATATCCATAACATAATGACCAATTTATCAAAAATACTTTGATAAAATAAAGTTAAAAAACTTTTTATATAACAATAAAATTTCTCTAGACTCTAAAACTATAATCTTCTTTTTCAATGGTCAAATTAGGATTGTAACAGGGGTCATGTTCAATCAGTGATTTCCATTTAGTCTGAAAATATTTACCTTCACAAAAAAGACGTGCTTTTTTAGAATCATTGAGTAAATCATAGCCTCTTGTTTTTGCTTCGTAGTGATAAAGCATAATGTGGGGAAGATAGATATTATGATAACCCTTAGTAATCATTTTGAAACATAAATCAATATCATTATAATTAACTGCAAATGTTTCATCAAATCCTTCAATTTCATCAAATACTTCACGACGACACATTATACAAGCTCCTGTAACAGCCGAGTAGTTATTCACTGTATTTAACTGATTAAAATAGCCTGTATCACCTAATTTAAAACGTTTATGGCTGTGACCACAGGAATAAAAAATTCCCCCAATGACACCAGCGTGTTGAATGGTATCATCAGGGAATAATAACAAGGCTCCTATGGCTCCAATGGAAGATCTTTGAGCTTGCTCAACCATACTTTCAATCCAGTCAGGCGTAATAACTTCTGTATCATTATTAAGAAATAGGAGATATTTTCCTTGAGCTTTTTTCACCGCAAAATTATTAAGCGTTGAATAATTAAAAGGAATATCTAAAGAAAGATACTTGAGACGATGAGGTTCTTTTTCTCGCCAAGTTTCAATGACCTCTATTGCTCGTTTTTCAGTACTGCCATTATCAATTAATATAATTTCAAAATTAGGGTAAGTCGTCTGGTTAAAAATGGATATTAAGCATCTGTCCAAGGTATCGCCCAAGTTTTTAGTGGGAATGATAATACTCACCAGATCATAGCTCTGAATATTATAGCGAATCACATAATGCCCCATTGAACGAGGTGCGTCAGTGACAATCCCTGGCTCGTTCCTTCTTTGTAGAGCATCCGCTAAAGCTTTTTTTGCGGCATCAATGGCATAATTTTTACTATCTAAATTCCCTGCGGTAGAATTAGGATGGATACGCCAGTGGTACAGAATATCAGGAATATGATGAATTTTATCAGTTTTTTCTGTTAATCTCAAAACTAAATCATAATCTTGACTGCCTTCATAGCCAACACGAAATCCACCAATTTGTTGGACTAAAGAACGACGATATACTCCTAAATGGCAGGTATACATTCTTGATAGGAAAGAGTCGGGACACCAATCAGGTTTAAAGAAGGCTGAACTCACTTTTCCTTCATCATCAATTTTATCTTCATCCGAATAAATCATGTCGGCATCAGGATATTTATTAAGAAACTCAACAACCTTATATAAAGCATGAGGAGTTAGTAGATCATCATGGTCTAGCAAAGCAATAAATTCACCTGTTCCAATCGCGATCGCGGAATTAGAGGTTTCAGAAATATGTGCATTTGTTGTTCTAAAGCAAATTTTAATCCGTGAATCTTGCTCTGAATAATTTTCTAAAATACTGCGGATTTGAAGTTCTGTAGAAGCATCATCAGCGATACACAATTCCCAGTTTGGATAAACTTGATTTAGCACCGATTGAATTGCTGCTTCTAAATAATGCGATGGCGTATTAAAAACGGGCATTATAATACTAATTAATGGGTGATAAGTTAAATTTTCTAGATTATTTACCATTTCTTCTAAATCTATCTGAGTTGGATAATTTTGATTTAACCAGGTATTATAATTGGCATCCAAGCTGGAAGGAATTTCAGGGTTCAACTCAGATTTCTCTCTCAGCTTCAACGGTATAAACTCAATTTTTGAACAGGGAAAAGGATCACGATTTTCTTGAATACCAATCGTTAAATAATGCAAAAGAGGATTTATTCCTAATTCGTCAATATCCGAGTATTGGCTTCTGTAATAAGCGGTATCAAATAGGGCATGCGGCTTGCAATTTTGCTTAGCACCAATAATAATATAATGGGCTAAAGGGTTGAGTCCTAATGCCATCACTTCTGGATATTGTTCTAAATAATAAGATGTATCAAAAAGTGAATTAGGATCGAGGTTTTTTGATGCTCCAATATCAAGATAGTGACCTAAAGGATCAGTTCCTAATTGCTTAATTTCTGGGTTTTGTTCCCAGTAATAACCAGTTTCAAATAATCCGCTAGTACTGATCACTTGCGCAATTTTTCGCCGTCTTAGTTTTTGAGGTAATTGAAAGGAGATTGCCCAATGAAAAATTTTTAAAGCTTGTAAAAATATCATGACTATTTTTTTTCTAGCAGATTCTAATTTTGAAATAATGATAAAAGATTTTATATCTTTTGATAAATATAAAGAATTTATTTTTTCCTGCATTTCTTGCAGTTGCATTTCAGCCTGATTACATTTTTGATAAACTTGTTGTAGTTCTATTTCCATTTTTTGATATTTATCAATAAAATTTCTTAGATTAACTATTTCTGTAAAAACAATATCAATATTTTGGTTGTATAGAAACGGATGGTTGTAAAATAATTGACAATAAGAAGAAATAAATTTCTTGTTTGTTATCGAAGCAGTCATTGAATCAGAATGTTTTCTGTAATAAAAAAGAACTTCAGGAATACAATAAACTTCTTTTCCCAGTTCTATAATTGATAGCCAAAAATCATAATCTTCCCAACCAAAGACCATATTGAGGCGATAACCACCAATAGCTTGCCAATCAGATTTTTTAAAAAAGCTCGCACAAAAAATAACATTATCTAATAAGATATCTGGGAATTTATATTCTGGTAACTCCCATTTTCCACTCTGATAGCCAAAAAATTCTGCTTGACAGTAAACAATACCTAAATTATCATTAGCCTCAAACTTTTCAATGGCTTTTTGTAAATAGTTTTTACCAATTTTATCATCGGCATCTAAAGGAAGAATATATTTTCCTTGAGCAATATTAATTCCATTATTACGAGCAGATGCTAGTCCTTGATTATTCGTATGAATAACCATCGTTCGAGGTTGTTTATAATTTTTAAGAAGTTCAACTGTTTTGGCATCTGTTGAACCATCATTGACGATGATGATTTCAAAATTCTGATACGTTTGTTCGAGAACCGATTCCACCGCCTCTTGCAAAAAAAATCCTTGATTGTAACAAGGAATAATAACAGAAACTTTCGGATTAGATTGATTCATAATTATACAAATTCTTGATTCCATCTTTTAAATCTACAGCAGGACTAAAACCAAGATGTTGTTTCGCCAGAGTTATATCTGCTCTAGAAACTCGAATATCACCTATTCGAGAGGACTGAAAGTTAGTAGGTAAAAGATAACCTGCTTCTGATGAAATTATATCAAGTAATTGTGTTATTGTCACATTTTGACCACTACCGATATTAAAAGTTCGACATTGAGCCAGAATGTCACTTGATATTGAAGCTGCTAACCAATTAGCTTTTACGATATCGCTTACATGAATAAAATCACGACTTTGTTGGCCATCACCATATACAATTGGAGATTGTCTTTGACGATAGCAATCAATAAAGCGTGGAATGACCGCGGCATAATCTGAGGTAGCACTTTGACGCTCACCATAGACATTAAAATATCTTAAACAAATCGTTTCCAGACCATAGGAATAATAAAAACTGTCGGCTAAAGCTTCGGCAACAAGTTTACTAGCGGCGTAGGGAGATTTAGGAGCAGGTAAATAGGATTCGTGTAATGGGGGTGAGTGTATATCTCCATAAATTGAACAGCTTGAAGAAATTACAACTCGTGATACACCTGCTTTCAAAGCAGCCCAAAGTATATTTAATGTCCCAGTATTATTAGTTTCATGGGTTAAAAACGGATCTATTAATGAACCAGAGACTGTTGTTTGAGCCGCTAAATGAAAGACTACATCTACTTCTTTCATTGCTAACATTACGCTATCAGTATCTCTAATATCATTTTCAATAATGTTTATAGTAGATATGATAGAGCGCAAATTATTAATATTTCCACTGCTCAGATTGTCAAATACAATTACTTCTGAGCCTTTATGAGTCAAATACTCAACCAAATGAGAGCCAATAAAACCTGCACCTCCTGTGACTAGTAATTTCATTATAGTAAGTTTATAATTTTGTCTCGTTTTTTAAAAATCATACCACGATTGCAACACCTCAGTGATTAGTCGTTTTCTATTTTTTTTAGTTCAATTGTCATGAACATTGCAAGAGAAGCACTAAAAGGACTTAATAGAGATTCTAAAAAAAGAACTAAGTTATAACTCCATGAAGGGAGTAGTTGACGAAAAGATAAGCCGCCACTAAGAAGATAACGAAAAGGAGTATGTAAGGTGATAGAATCTATTCTTAAATCAGGAAATTCTTGAATAAATTGTTTAATATCTCTATCAAAAATAATATAAGGAATTGCCATATTTGCTCCTGATAGTGGGCCGCCTTCTTCAAATCCCCAATCGCCTAAGGGTTCAAAGGGTTCATGATGAAACTTGGTATAAATAAATCGGGAAAACCGGGTATTAGCTGGCTCGATCATTACGATTTTTCCACCTATTTTTAAGCAACGTTGCATTTCTTTAAAAAATAGACGAGAATCCTTAATATGATGCAAAACATCTATCATTAAAAAAGCGCGAGTGCTATTATTTTTAAAAGGCATTTCTAGCCCAGAAAAAACCAAATCTACACCTTCATAGGGAATAATATCTGAGGTGATCACAGTGGGAATGATTTTTTTGAGAAAACCTGCTCCACTGCCCAATTCAATAATATCTCCTTCGATAGGAGTTAAAGCAATAATGTCAGTGAATACCTTATAAAAAGATAGATAGACATTGCGTAGGAAAGGTTTTTGCTGGATCACCCTTCGCAAATAATAGATATTATGAGGATCATCTAAATCCTTAATTTGGTTAGATTCAGATAGCCTGAGAACATGAATAATTTTAGATAACATAATTTTCTATTAATTACCTTTTTAAATGATTTAAATGAATTTGATTTTCTGAGCAGCATATAAGCACATTTTAAGAAGAACTAAACCTTCCTTAAAATGTTGAATGTTCGATTGGCCGTAACTACGGGGAACGTATCTTATGGGAATATCTTGAATCTGTAAACCAAGTTTAGAAGCTCCAAAAAGCAAGTCAAAGTCACCAAATGGATCAAAATCACCAAAGTAATGCCGATTTTGGGCGATTTTTTTGTAATGCTCTTTTTTAATGGCTTTCGTTCCACAAAGAGAGTCTTTAATTTTGGTATTTAAAAGATAGGAAAGTAACCAAGCAAAAAAACGATTGGCCATTCGATTTAGCCAGGGCATAGCCTCACTGGAAACAGGATAAATTAAACGACACCCGTTCGCAAATTCACAAGAAGAATCGGCAATCGCCTCAAAAAAATAGATTAAATCTTCAGGACGAACTGTTAAATCGGAATCTAAAATAATAAACACATCCCCCGTCGCCATAGCAAACCCTTCTCGCACCGCATTACCTTTACCCTTGCCCGTTTGTTGACAAATTTTTATATCCCACTGATCTTGGTATTTTGCTTGAACTCGCTGAATTTCTGCCCAGGTCTCATCACTGGAATGTCCCTCAATAAAAATAATTTCTGTGTGTTTACCCAATTTTGGCAACCGAGCAACACAGCCTTCAATATTATTGGACTCGTTACGAGCCGGCACAATAACAGAACAGGTGAGTTCGTTTAATTTATTTGTAGAGACTTGTCCAGAAGTGTTGAATCTTCTAGTTAAATTAGGTCTAGCAATCACATATTCTGTCAAACAAAGAGCATTTAAAAAGGGTAAAGGGGCGATAAATTTATTCAAAAAACTTGCTAGAAAAGGAAATTTCTTGGGAAATAAAAAACGCTTGCCATGTTCGATTACTTGAAAATCGGTAAGATATAAAATATTTTCAACATCTTCTAAATTCAGCCAATTCAGTGATGATGAAGATAATGGCATTCTTTGTCTTAAAATGGTTGCTAACCTTAAAATTAGCTCCCAGGCTGGATTATGAAAGGTAATAATTAGTCTAGTAGATGAGTTACAAACTTTATGCAAACCTGAAAAAGTCTGTTGGATATTATCTAAAGAACTAATGGTATTGGTTAGTAAGATGTAATCAAATAGTTGATCAGAGACAAACTCTTCAGGATTAGCTACCTCAAACTCAAAATGAGGATATTTTTCCCTTGCTTGCTCGACAGCAGAAGAATTACTATCTATGCCTAATCCATAACTCGGCTTTACTGCGGCCAACAAATGACCCAACTTTGCTCCTACATCCAAAACACGGGAGTCAGGCTGAACAAAAAATTTACATAAATTTTCTATATCTTGGTAATAGTAAATATTTTTATTACGCCATATTTGAAGTTGTTGACTATTAAACATAAAATTTAATTAATTTTAGACTCAGATCGTTTATACAATAAAAGGGAATAAGAGTCAATAGAGGAAATACTTTTAAACATTGGACTATTTTTAATTCTTTCTAAAATAGGCAAGGAAACTTTATTAAAAGAATCTATTTTAATATCCATAGAAGGCGATAAAGTTACAAAATAGTTAACATTTAAATCTATCATTCTTTGCCAGGCTTTTTCCTGATCATTTTCTGCATAGCCAAGGGAAGTATAATAACAACGAAATCCTTTTTTGAGTAATTGTTGTGCTGTAAAAAATGAAGCAGAATTGGCATTAAACCAGGGTAATTCTAGACCAATAATATTGTATTTTCCTCTGTCATTAATATCACAAGTAGAATCAACTACTTTTTCTAAAATATCTTTATGAGTACGATCTTGATTAAAGGGGTGAAGCCAATAGGAAAATTCTAGATTAGGAGGAATGAGTCCTGTTGCCTGAGCATTAACGGTAATTAATTGAAAAACTAGTAGGCAACTAATTACAGCGAAGATCACCCTATTGTTGATTTTTTCTAAAATCCAGGCAAGGATAATAACAAGATAGGGCATTAAGGGCAACAGGTATCTATTTTCTTCATTAATATTCAGGGAGAAAACACTTAGAGCCAAAACAATCTGGAAAGCAGAAGCGATCGCATAAATATCGAAGTGATTCAGTGTATTTTTTTTTCGCTCAACCTGATTCCTGAATTTTAACAAAGCTCGAATTGCTACATATAACAGTGAAACAAATAGGATTAGTGTTAGCGAATAACCCAAAAAACTCCTTTGAAAGGACGTTAACCAATATAGAATCTTTACCCCAAAACTAGCCTTCTCTCCGTATAATAATGAGGCTTCACCAGATGAGGCTAATTTCGTAAATGCAACTATATTCTGCCCATTTTTTCCATACCAAATAAGCGTAATAATAGTCAAGAATATTGAAACAAGATAAAAATAATTAAAATTTTTAAAAAAGTTACTAAATTTTGATAATCTAAAATGAGTAAAATAATTACTAAAATTTAATTTTATAGGATTATGTTTTATATTCTTAAACCAGTAATATAAGATAATAACTATTGGTGCGATGCCATACAAGGGAGAGGTTATTTTGGCAATCATCGATAAGGAGAAAGCTCCAATAAGATGAAATATTATTTTGCTAGGCTTCCATTCAGAGGAACAAATTAAGACAAAAATAATCCAAGTAATTGCTAAAGTTTGTAGGGGTTCAACAAAATATTGATGTGTTAATCCTACCCATAAAGAGGAAGAAGGCATAGCTAAACAACTAATACTTGCAATGAGACGATTATTCGTTAATTTAAATAAATAACAATAACTCAAAGTAAGACACATTATTTGCGTCAAAAGAACTGAAAAAAGCAATCCCGTTTCGATTGATCCAATTAATTCTCCAAGCGGGACAAAAAATTGACCGAACCAGGCAATGCCTGGAGCCTTAATACCAAAAGCACTGATCATTCCATTGCACCAATCCCAAGGAGACTGTGTTAGTTTATAAAATAACTCTACCGATATTTCTGCATACCAAGCTTGATCCCAAGGAAAAACACTTTTGTCTAAAAATATCCATATTATATTGGAAAAAATTGTTATCAGTAAAACTATATAAATAAGTATGTTTTTATGGATATTTTTATTGATTTTTAAAATTAATTTATTAGTCAATTTTACCTCTCTCTATTAAGTGTCAGAGACGACTGATAAAGTTTCTAAATAGCTTTGATACATAATCTTAATATCAAGCATATTAACTGCGTATTCTCTAGCATTTTTTTTCATACTTAAGTATAGCTCCTCATCCTTCAAAATTTGCTTTATCCGATTAACAAAATCACCAATATCACCAGGTTTGCATAAAAAGCCATTGTATCTATCTTTAATGATTTCTGACAATCCTCCGACTGAAGAGGCAACTACGGGGATTCCCATCGATAAACTCTCTAGAATAATATTAGGACGGCCATCAATTTTGGATGGAAGAATAATCAAATTAGATATTGCCAAATAGCTTTTAGGATCGACAACTCCAGGGCAGTAGACATGGCTATTTAGTTTTTCACTTTCTATATACAATTTGAGTTGTTCATCCATTACTCCGTTTCCAGCTAAAACAAAGTAAACATTATGTTCATGTTTTAAATAATTAGCTATCTCAAGAAACATTTCAGGACATTTTTCTGGTGAGAATCGACCAATAAAAGAGATGATAAATGAACTCTCAGGAATTAATGCAGTCTTTCTAAGAGAGTGAATATCGGTTAATCTAATCGTATTAAAATCAAAATAATTAACATCAACACCATTCTTAATCAATCTTACTTTTGTTGGATGTTCTTTGTGTGTAAGTAATAGGCATGATTGAACAGTTTCATTCTCAACAATATTTAAATCAATATAATTAGCAAATTTACGATTATTCTCAAGATGACCATATTCATTATAAAGTTGATCGATAATCTTGATTTTGGGAAAATATTGTTTAACTTCTGGTATAAGAGTATAGAAAAAACTGGAGCCAGCTAAAAAAATAAAATCTACCTGCTTTGATTTTATAAGATAAAAAATACATTCTTTCCATTGCTCCTCAGGTAGAAGCTTTGGTAAATGATAAATTCCTGTAATAATTTTTTCATATTTGTGGGTATAATCCTCTTGCTCTGGTAGAGGGTTAAGGGTCGTTATTACATTAATCTCAAATTCATGCTTTTTAAAATATTTAATAAGATTTAAAATTACCGTATCAACACCACCTAATACAGTAAAAGGAAGAACAAATAAAATACTTTTTTTATCAGACTTTTGTTTATTGATATTCTCAAGTAAGTTTCTATATCCTTTTTTTACATAGTACTGCAAGCCAGAATTTTTAATGTCAGATATTTTTTGACTATCTTGATAAAGATCTTGATGATTATTCTGAATTTGTTGATACAATAACTGATGCTTCTCTAAGGCATCATCAATCATAGATCTTCCATGCTTTCTATAAAGAAATAATGGTTCATCTATTTTTTTTCCAATACCGCCTGCTTTTGCGATCGCAATCCAAAAGTCCCAATCTTCATATCCATCTATCATTTTGCTATTATAGCCACCTATTTTCTGCCAAATACTACGACTAAAAACGGCAGATACTTCCACACAATTACGCTCAACTAAAGTTGACAAATCAAAATCATCTGTTGGCCAAACTTGGTCAGAATCACCAAATTCCTGAAGCCAAGTATAACAAATATCCAAATTTTCAGCTTCCAACTTAATTAAGCATTTTTCTAAATAGGTGGGTTTAATTAAATCATCTGCATCTAGACAACAAATATATTTTCCTTTGGCTATTTTAATACCGTTGTTGCGTGCATTTGGAAGTTTTTGATTTTTTTGATGGATGATTTTCGTTTTTGGTTTGTTTAAATTATCTAGAATCTGAATTGTATGAGGATCAGTCGAACCATCATCGACAACAATAATCTCAAAGTCTTGAAAAGTTTGATTTAAAACAGAATCAATGGCTTCTTCTATGTAGTTACCATAATTAAAACAGGGAATAATCACACTGACCAACGGTTTGGCTGGATTCCATAACTTTTGTTCAATGATTTTTATCCCGATATCAGATTTTTTATCGTCAATTTGAGCAACTTTTATTTTAAATTCTGAAGATAAACAGTCTTGATCCAAATTTTTTTTGTTATTAGAGAAAGCTTTCAGTCCTATCGGAACATCATCATTTTTCAACCCTAAGGTACTTCTTAGTTTAAACCACTGGGTACGCAATTTCCAAAATTTACTAGTATTTACAGCATCAAGTACTTCTTTTGTTTTTTGTAATTCAGATTGAGTCTGTTGTAATTCAGATTGAGTCTGTTGTAATTCAGATTGAGTCTGTTGTAATTCAGATTGAGTCTGTTGTAATTCAGATTGAGTCTGTTGTAATTCAGATTGAGTCTGTTGTAATTCAGATTGAGTCTGTTGTAATTCAGATTGAGTCTGTTGAATCATTATTTGATTAACTTGACATTCTGACTCCAAATAGCTAATTCTTGACAAAAAATATTCCTTAGCCTCAACATAATCTTGATTGTCAAGAGAAGCCTTAGTCAGTTTTGTTGATAAATATGACCAATATTGAATTTCAATTTCCTGAATACAATTCGCATTGGATAAATTTTTATTCAGATATTCTGCTATGTTTTTGCAAATTTGAATATCAGAAGTATATCTGAAGTGAAAAATAAAGTAATTTACCAAATCTTCCACTTCAATTTGTTCCATATCAGCCTTATTGATCCAATTCAAATATGTACTTATTGCATGGAAATCAACCAGCTTTGATTTTGAGGAAGTTACAAAACCGATTAAAGATGAACCGTAGTTAGGAAAATCAACTACTCGACCAATGTAGATACTACCAAAGAATTTTTTAAGTATAGTATTAAAGCTCTTTTCGGTAAAATAATAGATATGTTCTAAAGATGAATTTAGCCAATATTTATCATTCTCACTAAAAGTAAGACAGGGAACTTCAAAAAAGAGAACGCCATCTTCCTGTAAAATTGTTTTTATTTTATGAAGTGTCTCATTTAATTGTGGGATATGCTCCAAAACTGCCCAAGCAGTAACAATATCGTATTTTTGATCACCCTTAAATTCGATATCTAAAAAATCTATATTATAAGTATTGTAACCTTTTTGCCTGCAAACTTCAGCATATTCAGAAGTAAGCTCAACTCCTGCCAAATCAGTACAGCCATAGGATTTAGCAAGATCTAAAAATAAACCATTGCTACAACCTAAGTCAAAAAGAGATCCTGTTGATTTAGTTAAACCAACTAAAGCGATCGCCCAAAGAAAGTAGTCATAATCAATTTCTTTATAATTGCTATAGCCAATAGGTGAATCTATGTTATTCTGAGATTTTTCGTAATATTGTATATCGTATAGGTCTTGCAAATTTTCGGGATATTTTTCAACAAAACCTAATTGACAATCGTTGCACAACAATACCCATAGCTGATCGGATCTTTGCTGATATTTTGATAGATCATTAGATTTACAGAAAGGGCATTCATTGTTATTGATATAAAGGATTTGATCTTGCATAAGTTTCCCGATAATCTTTAAAATTTTCTTAGATTTTATGTAAAAGATTTGATATAAGTATGTTAGCTTTAGAAAAAATTATTCGTTCGTAGTAATGAGTTAAAATTAAACTGATGAATAGCTAAAATTCATGATTTTGTATGCTAAACATTTTAAAATACATTGAAATATCAAGAGCGGGTTGACTGGCTGATCGTCTGCTTGGAAAACAAGAAGTCATTTTTTCACCTAGATTATTTTCTGAAAAGTCATAATCTTGATTTTTTGTTTATCATTCGCTTAAAAGTAACAAGACTGATTTTAAGTCGGCTTTAGCAATTTTGTCAACTATTTTGTCGATTAAAAGAAGATTACAGTTACAAAGCAGAACTATTTTCAATGGATTAGCCTTATCTCAGGAAGAATATCGCTGTTCTATCAATCATGGAAAACCGTTACCTTGTTTAAACGGTAGATGCTTTACAGGGTAAGTGTTCCAGTGGCTCATAATTAACAGAAACTCAAATTCTGAGTTTTTATCAGAAAAGGGGTTAGTGATCGCTTACTCATCAAGGGATTCAGGGTTTGGATTTAAAGAAAACAATCCACCTCTGATAGAACAGCGATAAATACATCTTAATTTTTTAACCAATTTTGTCAACAGGCACTGGTTCAGTCTAATTATTAGAATGAAATCCTTACAAGACAAGGACTTAAC
>QBMS01000047.1 GCA_003249095.1 Snowella sp. | reverse complement strand
TGATTGGTTCCAACATTGTGGTCTCTACTTTGAGCCTTTGAGATAGCTTTTTCGTGGTGTGTTTGATCGGAAATTGCTGTAAATCTTTTAAGAGTTCTTGATCTGCGGTTGGGGCTGTAATTTGTGTATTCATTTTGTTAGATGATTTAATCGGTTAGTATTAATTCTAAAATTTCTGGGGTTAATCCTCGCGTTTGGGCTTTGTCTGCAATTTCTGCCATGACTTCTGTAAGTGTTTGTTCTTTTTGTTGATCTTTGAATAATAAATTCAGAAGCGTGGTTAATTTTTGTAAGGTTTCAGGAGTGGCTCGCTCAAAGGCGGTTTTGACTTCAGAGTCAACGGAAATAGTAATAGTTTCCATAAATAGTTCTCCATTTTTTAGGAGCATCAAGATTAGGTTTAGTATAACTGTACAACTAATATGCTTCGTCATCAAAAATGGCAATTAAAAAAATCTGATCAGAAGT
This sequence comes from Snowella sp., assembly GCA_003249095.1. Classification (GTDB taxonomy): domain Bacteria; phylum Cyanobacteriota; class Cyanobacteriia; order Cyanobacteriales; family Microcystaceae; genus Snowella. Next base: position 26,875 of record QBMS01000047.1, on the reverse strand, counting down.
AGTAATACTAACAATATTTTTGTGATATTTTGAACGAGAAAAAGTACGAATAGAGATGACTTCACCCTCAAATATTGAGATGAATTTACCATTAGCAAATAATAAAATTTTTTCATCTGTTTCTAAGATCAATCCTGCTCCATTTCCAATATTGATTGTATGTATGCTAAATATAAAACTTTCTAAACCTTCGTAGGGTTTTGCGTATGTAATTTTAGGGGTAGAATCTCCACTTTTTTGTAAGCTCAAGGTGATAAATTGACCATCATAAGTATTTGCAAACAAGCATCTAGAACTATTATAAAGAAACTGTAAATTCTGGTAATCTAAATTAACCTTGGAATCTCTGAATAAATCATCTAGGTGACTAGTACTTTCGGCCTGTAAATCTGTAACAATTTCTTGATCAAATTCATTTTGTATATCTATGAGTTCTTGTTCTGTTGAAGTTCTCACAGTTTTAATTAAAGTTAAGTTAATTGTTGTTGAATAATTAACAATGCTATAGTCAAGCCAACTTGTTCTTAGAGAATATTCATCAATATGCTTTTCTTTAGAAATGTTGCTTTCTACTAAACTGAAATCATCAAGAAATGAAAACCATCCATCCGATCCACAAGAAGCGTTGACAGTGCCAAATTTTATCGTTGTATTAATACATTTTGCATCAAGACGCTTTTTGGGTTTATGACCATTAATAGGCTCTAAATCTTCTTTGTCCCAGTCTAGATCAATGCTATAAAGTCCTGTATTAGCACCAATATAAAGCCGTTTATTATAAATATTCAAGTCAAGTAAAAAATCAGCATCAATATTAAGATCCCACTCCATATATTTTATAAAGCTTAAATCAATTGGAACTATTTTTTGTTTGAAATTTTCAATAGCTTTTAAAAAAGTTTCCTTTTTATTCGTTTTATTGTGTCTTAGACGAAAATTCTCATGATCAATCAGGTCGTTTCTTAAAAATAAAAGTTGAGGTGCATCATGTAAACTTTCATTTTCTTGAAATTTATTGACAATATTTTCCATATCATAACTACGGACTGAGTGATTTTCAGTAATAGCAACTAGTCTGCCCATATACAAAAAGGCATCTTCAAAACGACCTGGAAAAGTTAGGGTAACAACTCTCATATTTTCTCCTTTTGAATTTTACGACCAATCTCTTTAGTAATAATTCCATCTATAATCCATCGTTCAACTAATTTATCAAAGTCAGATGGTAAGGCGTTACGTTTTCTTTCGTCCACACAGAATACTGGGTAACCATGCCAAGCATCTTGAGGATTAGTTGTACAGGGAAATTTCGACAGTCGCTCTCCCTTTTCGCCAATGACGGTTTGTCCTTGTTCTAGTACGCCCCAATAGTTTTGTTTTGCATCATACAAGCTGTTCTCATCAGAAAAACTAAAAATGTCGTACTCAATATCGGGGAGGACACACCATCTATTTTTAAACATTCGAGAACCATCTCCTCTATGATAAAAGAGTGATAGATAGATTTTTCCTTTGATAGTTGGGCCATATTCAAGCCCATCAGGCGTTCTTCGATTTGGTGGCATTTTTAAGTAGAAAAATATTGCTAGGTAAACTCAATCCGACTGGTCGTTATAGGCTAATGGTAAAGTTAATAACCGCTTTCCCTCATTAAAACTGTTGTAAAAACCGCAAATCACTCGTATAAAGCCGACGAATATCATCAATTTGATGTAACACCATCGCAAAGCGTTCAACCCCAAAACCTGCCGCAAAACCCGTATAAACTTCGGGATCATATCCCACAGATTTCATTACATTTGGGTCAACCATACCGCATCCCATCACCTCCAACCATTTACCTTTCCATTGCACATCCACCTCAGCAGAAGGTTCGGTAAAAGGAAAATAACTGGCCCGAAAACGCACGGGTAAATCTTCTCCAAACATCTGTTTCACAAATTCCTTAATCGTTCCCTTGAGATCCGTAAACGTTAAACCCTTATCGATCGCTAACAATTCGACTTGATGAAAAACCGCAGAATGGGTCGCATCCACCGTATCCCGACGATAAACTCGACCAGGAGCCACAATACGAATGGGAGGTTCGTGGTTCTCCATATAACGGATTTGCACAGGGGAAGTATGGGTTCTCAGCAGACGACCATCACTGAGAAAAAACGTATCCTGCATATCGCGGGCGGGATGATCGGCGGGAATATTGAGAGCTTCAAAATTGTAATAATCGGTTTCCACTTGCGGCCCAGTGGCGACGGTATAACCCAAACCCACAAAAATCTCTAAAACCTTATCGACAGTGCTATTGAGGGGATGGATACGACCCAGGGGACGATAAACGCCTGGCATGGTGACATCGAGGGTTTCGGCGGCTAATTTGGCTTGGATTTCGGCATTTTGTAAGGCTTGTCGCTGTTGGTCTAATTGATTTTGGACAGCATCCTTGACTTCATTGGCGATCGCACCGATACGGGGTCTTTCTTCCGCACTTAACTTACCCATTGCTCGTAGAATGAGGGATAATTGCCCTTTTTTACCCAAATAATTAATTCTTAATTGTTCCAAAGCATCTAAATCCGCCGTCACCGCGATCGCGCTCAGGGCTTCTTGTTGTAGCGATTGTAAGTCCGTTTCTAACTGAGTAGTCATAAAATTGGCAATTTTTAGCAAGTAAAATAAATAATGAATAGACCCGTTACTGATTATTAGTGTATCGAACTCCCGCAATTCGGCAAAATAGTTATGACCCCAATCCCCCCCCTTAAACTCCTTGTCAGTAACGATGACGGCATTTTTGCCCTCGGTGTAAGAACGCTAGCCAATACCCTCGCCGAAGCAGGACATCAAGTAACCGTTGTTTGTCCCGATCGCGAAATGTCCGCCACAGGTCACGGTTTAACTCTCCATCGCCCGATCCGAGCCGACATCGTAGAAGAGGTTTTCCATCCCCAAGTTGTCGCCTGGTCTTGTTCGGGAACCCCTGCCGATTGTGTGAAATTTGCCCTCTCTGCGGTGTTATCCGAACGTCCTGATTTCGTTCTCTCAGGCATTAATCATGGTGCAAACTTAGGAACCGATATTCTTTATTCAGGAACGGTTTCTGCCGCAATGGAGGGCTTAATCGAAGGAATTCCCAGCATTGCGATGAGTTTAGCTAGTTTTAGTTACAAAAATTTTCAACCCGCCGCCGATTTTGCCCAGACTTTACTCACTCATTTATACTTAAATCCCTTACCCCAAAGCACTCTGCTCAGTGTTAATGTTCCTGCGGTTGAACAGGACGCGATCGCGGGAGTGATATTAACTCGTCAAGGCTTGCGGCGTTATGTCGAAATGTTTGAAAAACGGATTGATCCAAGGGGAAAAAGCTATTACTGGTTAGCGGGAGAAATCGCCAAAGAAATCGAACAACCTGAACACAGTCATCTTTCTCCTGATATTCCCACCGATGTTCACGCAATTCAGTCGAATTATATTACTTTGACTCCTTTACAATACAATCTGACCGATGTAGAAGGCTTTAACTCGTTAGAAAAGGCTCCCTGGCTCAATCATAAAATCTAACGAAAAAAGACAGGAGAGGATCATCAAATGTGATATTCTAAGTTTCACAGTATCTCCAAGTCCTATGTCTTCCTACCTATTTAGCCCAGAAAACGAGCCAGAAGAAGCTGATAGCGTAACCCTTATCGACGAAAGGGGACGGGCGTTAGAATGCTATGTGGAAAATTCCATTGAAGTTGACAATCTCAATTACCTCTTGTTAATGCCAGTGGATCTACCCATTGTTATTATTGCCTGGGATGAGGATTCAGAGGATGACGAAGAATTTTCTGATGCAATTTTATTAGAAGACGAAGAAGAAATAGAGCAGATTTTCCCCGATGCTAAAGCGGTTTTAGCTGAACTGGATCTTTCCCTGAAATACACGGCCTATAGTCTGACCGTTAGCGGTGAATTACCTCCCATTGAAGATGATGATATTCTCACCTTAGAGCTAGAGGGTGAAGATGAAGATCAACCCCTAGAGCCTGAAGAGTTACAGTTCCTAGTGAGCTTTTATCATAAAGAACAACGCTATTCGATTTATACGCCCCTTGCCCCCCTACTCTTTTTGGCGAAAGCGAATGATAACGGCAAAGTCGAATTAGTTTCTCCTGAAGACGAAAAAATGCAAATGATTCTCGAAGAATTATTGTTTGAAGAAGCTGAGTAAAATCTATTTCACTAGAGATTTTTTTACCAGTAACGTTTGTCTGGATTGGCGATCGCCTGTTGGAACTCTATGAAGGGGGTGTTCATCAGGTTCAACGGTTATTTGAAACTTGGATAGCGGCGATCGCGGAGATTTTAATGGCAGAGAGAATGAAGGCAAATGTGGCAAAACAGCAGGCTAAAAAAGCGGTTATTTTGGTGCAAGGTTCTTTGATTTTGTCTCAGGGTTTAAATGATGCTCAGGTATTTAAACGGATTATTGGCAATCTTCCCACAGAGTTACTTCTGAGTTAAAATTATCATCAACAATAGGGCGATCGTTCTTTTCTGAATGACATCACTAACCTATTCAAGGAGCTTTTTGGGAGGCCTTTCCATCGGACATTATTTCAGAATATTTCTGGATAGTATGACTATCTGGTATGTTATCCAGAAAGTTTCTATCTACCGTCGGAGAATACACGGAATATTTCTGGCTATCTTTCCTTACAGGGTGAACATACGGACACTTTCTGCTTTGTATCCTCTAAGGGTTGACTATACAGAAGTTTTCTGTACAATAAATAGTTAGGCTTGTCTGGTATTATTGATAGGTTGACAGAAAGCAAAAATTCATGATAAAGAAAATATTAAAACTGAAAAATGTAGGTTTATATGCACTAAATCCTATTGCAACTTGCAGAAATTGGAATGGTGAATTCGAGAAAAATACTATTATTTATGGTGAAAATGGGACAGGTAAAACGACACTTTCCCTGTTATTAGCTTCTTTAAAGGGCGACAACGAAATACTAAAGCAAAAGAGTACAATTGGCACTGATGGTGTTCAAGAAGTTGTTATTATATCGCAGGATAACATTAAATACCGATACAAAGATGGTGCTTGGCAAAATCACTTTACAGATATTGAGATATTTGACATTCATTTCATAGAAGATAATGTTTACATAGGATCTTCGCTTTTGGATTCAAATCAAGTCAACCTATTTGACATAGTAGTCGGCAAGAAAGGTTTACAAAAACAAGAAAAGTTAAAAGAATCCTATGAAATAAAGAAAGACTGGAATAAAATGAAGGAAGTTCTTAAAGCTCGCCTTTCTTCAGAATCATACTTGTCTGATGAAGTCATAAAAGATATAAATGAACAAATTGAAGATTTAAATTTTCAGATCAGATATTGGACAAATTACATCAAACAACTCCAGCTTGAATTAGGGGAATATTCAAAGTCTGTTTTTGATAAAGATATACAATTAATTAATAAGTATATCAAGATATTTACCCCACACATCCAGTTGGAAAAATTCTCAAAAAAACATGCTGGTGAAAAGCAGTTTGTTTCTTATTCTTTGTCGGTAAATGGTGAAATTGTGGATTTTGAAAGAAAGAGGAGTGCAACAAAACGAAGCTTTAAATACTCATTAAGTGAAGGTGATAAAAGTGCCTTTGCCCTTGCTTTTTTTCTGGCTCAATTAGAGAAAATTGATTTAAAAGATAAAATAATTGTTTTTGACGACCCTCTTTCTAGCTTTGATCAATCGAGAAGGCATGCAACTACAACTCAACTTGTTAGAATTTCTGAGAGATGCAAACAACTCTTTGTGTTTACACATCATATTGACTTTGCAAAAATGCTCTCTCGCAAGCTGGAAAAAGCCTCAACAGTTAGTTTGAAGATACAAAAGAAGTCACATCAAAGCATTATCGTTCTTCATGATATAGAAGCTGAGACTTTGGGTGATTTATTTAAAGATATTACTGTTCTTAATGACTACATGTCAAATGGTGTCAATAATGAGTTAGAGAAAAGAGAGGTAATTAGGTGCATTCGTCCAACCATTGAAGGAATTATGAGAATCAAATTTTTTAAGGAGATTAAGCATGATGAATGGTTGGGGGATATGATTAAAAAAATCAGGGAGGCGAGTGAACAGGATCGGTTATATAGATTACAAAGCTTTCTCGATGAGATTGCTGATGTTAATGATTACTCTAAGGAATTCCATCATTGCGATCCGACAGAACCTTCGGACAATATAATTAGTGATGAAGAATTACGTTCATACGTTGGTCAGACATTACGCTTAATTGATAAGATTTAAATGTGAAGTTAGTGCGATCGTCGATCTCCGTAGGCTGAGTTGACAACAGGGAACCCAGAATCACTTTTCTCTGTTGATACTAACCAGAAGCCAGATTGCACTTTAAGCCATAACAGTGGATGCGATCGCTCTCTCAGTGCGATCGCAGTATAGGTTTTGAGTTAGAGGCGATCGCTGTTGACCAATTGTTACTAATGTTAAAATAAAATAATTCTTTTTAGATTTAGCTATGCGTGCAATTGAAACCACTGGTATCCTCAATACCCAAGGGCAAATCCAACTTGATCATCCCATTCCCCAGGACAAAGCGAGGTCTGTGCGCGTTATTCTGCTGATGCCAGAAGAGGAAGTTAATGAACAAACCTGGTTAAACGCTGTTTCAAATAACCCTAGCTTTGCTTTTTTGAATGATCCAGAAGAAGATATTTATACCCTTAAAGATGGACAACCTGTAACCAATGAAGGGTAAAATTGTTTTAATTCAATTTCCCTTTGACGATTTATCTTCTAGTAAAGTTCGTCCTGCTTATTGTCTAACAAATAAAATTGGAGGCTATCAGCACATTATCCTTTCCCTAATTACCAGTCGTATTCCCGAAAATTCCCTTCCTACAGATATTATTCTGAGACCAGAAAATCCAGATTTTACTATGAGTGGTCTTCGCAAATCATCAACTATTAGACTGGATCATTTGGTAACACTCCGAGCCTCACTGATTCAGCGTGAATTAGGCTCATTATCATTAAAAACTCAAGCCTTAATTGTAGATATTTTATCTGATCTTCTACATTCCTAAAAAGTGCGATCGCCGTAGATCGGGCTGAGAACAGGAAACCCAGAATTATTTTTCTCTGATCATACTAACCAGACGACAGATTGCACTTTAAGCTGTAACTGGGGATGCGATCGCGTAACAGAGAGCAGTTTTAATCGCAGACTAAATTCCTCGAAAGCCAATGGGAGTATCCATTTTTTCAATGGCACTAGACTGATTTGATTGTCGATTAATTTTAGACTGGTATGAATTACCGATAAAACTTAAAATAACTCCCATTAATAATAAAATTCCGCCTAAATATTGAGCTGAAGTTGGAACTTCTCCTAAAATAAGATAGGCCATGATGATAGTGAGAATAGGGTTTAATAAACTGGCTAAATTAAGTTCGGTTGGAGTTGCTTTCATTAAGCCAGCTAGCCAACATAGTTGGGCAACAACAACGATAATAGAGGCATAAATTACCATCCATTTCCACAAAAAAGGAGAAAATACATCTACAAAATGATGGATTCCATACAAAAAAGTAGCCAATAGGAAAAAGATTATTGTCCCTAAAATATTTCGATAAATTGTGAAAATTCCTAACGGAATAGATTGTAATTGTTGTTTACCGATGACGGTTGAAATAGAGGTAATAATGGCTGCGATCGCAACACAAACTTCTCCAAATCCAAACTGAAATTGTCCCAAGTTCATTATTTTTCCTGAACTTCCGAAAAAGATGGTCGCTGCGACTCCAGCTACGGAAACGATTGATCCTGCCATTGTCCAAAAATTAATCTGAGAACCTAATAACAAAAAGCTCAATAATAAGGTTAAAATAGGTTCAATACGCCCAATTAAAACAATATTTGTAATATTGGTTTGTCCAAGAGCAGTAAAAATTAAGGCGGGCGCGATCGCTCCTGATAAGATTCCTGTAATCGTTAACAATATCCAATCTTTGCGACGGATTTCTTTGAGTTTTTTCAGTTTCCAGTCGGGATGGAAAATAAGGAGCATTAATCCCAACGCACAGAGATTCCCGACAAATAAAACATTACAAAGTGAAATAGGATTTCTGCCATCGATTAAATTAGTTTGCCCAATTTCAACAATTTTACGGGTAACAGAACTAGAAGCGGCGAAAATCAAAACGGCGATCGCCAGATAAATCGAGCTAGGAACTTGACTGAAAAACTTCTGTTGATTGCGGTTAGCTTTCATCATTGTTTTAGAATTTTTAACCTAGATTATCATAGGAATTATGTCGGGGAGTTTGTAGATGATCGCAAAACTCCTAATCAGCAAAAATTAAACTATAAAAAGAGAGATTGTAACTTAAGATAAAGCCTTTTCATAGCCGATTTGGGGAGCAGAATAAATAGAAACAAATACCGCATCTTCGTTACTGTTATTTACTCCCCCATGAATCTGATGTTGATCCGCGATCGCAATTTCACCCGTGTTCAAACTTTGGCTTTCACCATTCCCTAAATAATAGGTTAAAGTTCCTCTGAGCATTACCCAAGTATCTTGCCCATCGGGATGTAAATGAGCTTGAACAATTTGGCTGGGTTTAACACCCCAAATTGCAATACTAGAATTTTCTGTCTGAATAATTTCTGTTACCGTAGCCGATTCATCGGAGAAACGGACATAGGATTCTAGGCTAAGGATTCTTTCATTCATTATGAAAAATATAAATATGCTTAAAAGGCTAATCTTAAATTAACATTTTTATTTAGATTCAGGACAAGTTTTATTCGTAAAGTCACATTGATAAATATAATGTGCTTGCCAATGTAGAGGAATTTCTAATAAATCTCTTGCGCCTGTAATTCCCTGACCGATAAATAATAATAGAGCAAAACAATTCATAATGATATGGGCCTTTCGCCAATTATTTTTTCGATCTTGATAAATATCCTGAATGATCGCTACTGAAAATATCATTAATAAAGCCGCCGTAATGCCATAGTAATAATGGGAAACAAACCATTCACTATCTCGACGATAAACTTCTGGTTGAAATCCTAAAATGATTAATCCCATTCCTGTTAAAGTCGCAAAAATTCCTCGCCAATGTTTGATTTTTGTTTTAAATAAAAAGACAAAAGAAGTAACACTTAATAAGAAAATTGCAATTACAAAAAAGACACGAAAAGGCTCTTTTGCAAAAATATCGTTATTAATCATTTTGGAAAAAATAGGATAGGCCATTCCTAAAAGGGCAACTGCGACGACGGAACCACTTAGCCAATTGCCGATCGCAACGTGTTCTGAACCAACAACAGGGGGAATTTTACTTTTTTGACCTGCTTTGGTTTCTAAACGGCGTTGACGAGTTAATAACGCGCGATTGACCACTACTCCAATTAAAGGAAAAACAACGGTAATAGCGATCGCGGGGTGTAATAAAGCAAAAATGTCTTGCAGTTCCATATCAAACACTATTTATTGAAAAAATGGTATTAATGAGACGCAAAAAGAGACAACAAAATGGCAATCGCCTCAGTGGGGTCATAACGTTTACTATAGTCCACATCAATATGAGCTAGGGCAATCTGTTGTTGGCGATCGATAATAAAGGTTGCAGGAACGGGTAACAACCAATCTTCCGTACCGTTGTAATTGGGCAGAGGGTGACCGAGTTCCCGATAAAGCTGTTTTAGTGAGTCAGAAACTTCAAAAATAATTCCATAATCATGGGCAACTTGGCAATGCTTATCACTCAAAAGATCAAAAGAAAGTGAATTTCTCAAAGCCGTTTTTCGAGAAGCATCAGGCGTTTGCGGGGAAATCGCAATAATCGAACTTCCTAATGCTTTAATTTTGGGTAATAGTTCCTGATAGGCCCGTAATTCTAAATTGCAATAGGGACACCAACTGCCAAAATAAAAACTGAGAAGAACGGCTCCTTGTTGTAGTTTTTCAGAGAAATTAATCTGATGACCGTCAATATTTTGTAGGACAAAATCAGGGGCTTGATCGTCAATGCTTAAGATTTTTCTATTTTGAAAATCTTTAGCCAATATCTGGATTGCATTCTGTATAATTATCGCTTTTTCAGGGGGAAACTTTATCAAAAACTCCCGTTGAAATTTATAGAGTTCGAGTTGTAAATTCACGGAATTTTCCTATAAATATTGGGAGGCTAATCCCCCTAAATCCACGTTTAAAAATGATAAATTATTTAACTTCAGCCGATGGAAACATGGCGACCTTTCCTTTTTTCACTGCAACAACTACATCATAGGTTGCACAATAGGAAAAAGTGACATCATTGGCTTTGTTATAAAGATTAACGACCATTCCTGCTCCACCAGGTTGTACACCGAGGGGTAATAAATCGCCATAGAAAAAGCGTCGTAATTGATCACCACCACCAATTTGTCCTTTATTTTTAGTGACTGTTTCGATCTTCTCTTGAACGGTCATTTCGGGAGCTGCGATCGCGGACTCTTGGAATTGGGGCAAAAAGCTATGAATAGCCACATCGCCGACACTAATAACAGTCGCTAAGACAAGGGGCGCGAAGAAAGGACTGAGGGATTTGAGTTTTAACATTTGAATTTTTTGGGGTGAAATGAGTTGATGGAATCATCATCACTTATTTCTTTTTTGTTGGGAAGCAGGCAAAATAGAATATGCTATATGCCAATTTGGAATAGGTGCAGTCATGGATCGAATTGCTTGTATGCAGAGTTTTGTGAGGGCGATCGAAATGAATAGTTTTTCTGCCGTTGCACGGGAACAGCAGACAACGCAACCGACTATTAGTAAGCAAATTGCGGCCTTGGAAAAATATCTGGGAGTCCAGTTACTGACTCGTTCTACCACGAATTTGAGTTTGACGGAGGAGGGTAAAAAATATTATCAGTATTGCCAGCAAATTTTAGAAACCGTCGCCGAAGCCGAAGCCAGTTTAGTAGGGAAAGAACGGGCAATAGGAATTTTGCGATTGGGTTGTCCCGTACTTTTTGGACAAATGCAGGTTGTTCCCCGTTTAAATGCCTTTATGACCCGTTATCCCGATGTTAAGGTAGATTTGATGATGGCAGATTATTTTGTGGATATGGTGGAAGAGGGCTTAGATCTTTCGATTCGTATTGGCAATCGTCAGGATAATGCTTTGATCAGCGATCGCATCGGGACAACTCGCCGCGTCACCGTAGCAACTAATCATTATTTTGAAAAAATGGGTGAACCCCAGACCCCAGAAGAGTTAGGGAAGCATCAATGTATTGTTTATACTCGCCTAGCAACAGTGAATGAATGGCATTTTCAAGACAAAGAGAGACTGATTAAAGTACAAGTTAGCGGCTGTTTTCAAACGAATAGTTCGGTCGCTGTTCGAGCGGCAGTATTATCTGGTTTAGGGATTGCGATCGCGCCTGTGTGGATGTTTGGGGATGAAATTTATCGGGGAGATCTCAAAGTGGTATTACAAGACTATCAACCGACACCGTTTCCCATTCATGCTGTTTATCGTCGTAGCCGTTTTTATCCCGCAAAAATTAGTTGTTTTATTGATTTTTTAAAGTTAGAATTCAAATTAGATCCCTGGGTTTCTGATTATGGGGCGATCGCTGATTAAATTTATCAAAAAATGCGATCGCAATTATTATGAGTCCTGATTTGTAGGCGATCGCTAGAGGCGATAGTTTTTAATTTCGACTTGGGAATGAGGTTTAGGATAATTGGGTTGATTCAGTCTCTGGTGTAAGATCGAGGTTGCGATAGATTTGCTCAATGGGAAAGCTTAAATTAATGCTTTTGAGTTCCACGGTGTCACCTGCTTGATAATTAATAATTAACCAATCACCTGCTTCGTTTTTGTGATACAAATCCATTTCGATGCTGGTGGAACTCACTAATAAATAATCCTGTAAGACTGGATTTTTGCGGTACAGTCTAAATTTGCCACTACGATCATAGGTTTCAGTGCTAGGTGAAAGAACTTCAATGATGAGGCAAGGGTATGTAATGTATTGGTCTGTAGTTTTATCGCGATCGTCGCAGGTGACGCTGACATCTGGATAGGTGTAGTTATTTGTGCCAAAAATTTTAACTTTAAGGTCTGAGTTACCTGTTATGCAGTTACTAGCGTCTAAATGGGTATCAACCATAGTCGCAAATCGAATTGCAATGCGGCTATGATTAACGCTACCGCCGCTCATGGCGTAAACTTGACCGTTAATCAGTTCGTGTTTTTCTAGTTGCTTTTCTTCCCAAGCAAAGTATTCTTCTGGGGTAAGTTTTGGAAAATTTCCTTTAACTGCGATCATGGGAAATCACTCTTTGGTTAGTCTTGGTACTATTTTAACGGGTTACACAAACATTTTTTGCAGCAAGTTTTATCTGATTGCGAAGCATAATCGAATTGCCGAACAATCAAAGCAACATCAGGTGCGATCGCCTCAATTATCTATCTGCAAAAGAGTTTGCGGTATTGCGATCACTTATGTATTTCTTGTTATGGCGATAAAAGATCGAATTTGTTAAGAAGCTTTTGGATAGAGACACTTAGCAAAAAGCTTATCGATCAACGGGTTGACCCTCGACTGAGTTATAATGTTTTGTTTGGGAATATCTCTACATCAAGACTTAATCGGAGCGCATAGACAGTGGTTGCCCAACTCAATACTCAACAAGATTACGAACAAAAGACCCAGGAAATTGCAAGAGACTTATTAGCCCAAACCCGTGAGAAGCGATCGCTTTGGGACAAAATCAGCGATTCTGTGAGATTGGACGATAAATTGCTCGATTGGGCGATGGGAAGCCCTGGCTTGCGGATGCAGTTATTCCGTTTTATTGACTGTTTACCCGCGCTCAAGAGTAATACGGAAATTGCGAACCACCTGCAACAGTATTTGGGAGATGAAACCGTTGAATTGCCGACGGCGTTAAAAGGGATTTTGAACTTCACCGATCCCCATACTCCCCCCGCCCAAATTGCTGCCGCAACCATTAGTAAAGCGACGGAAACTTTAGCGTTTAAATATATTTCAGGGGAAACGATCGCCCAGGTCACAAAAGCGGTAGAACGCCTCAGAAAAGAAAAAATGGGTTTTACCATTGACCTGTTGGGTGAAGCAGTGATTACGGAAACCGAAGCCGAGGGATATTGGCAGAGTTATCTGGATTTAATGGAGCAATTGTCCCAGGAAGCCGCAAAATGGTCAACGGTTGCTCAAATTGATGAAGCAGACGGTGAAACAGTTCCTAAAGTTCAGGTTTCTGTTAAATTAACGGCGTTTTATTCCCAATTTGATTCCTTTGATCCAGAGGGCAGTAAGCTCAAAGTCTGCGATCGCATTCGGTCTTTATTGCGTCGGGCCAAAGAGTTAGGAGTTGCCGTTCACTTTGACATGGAACAGTATGCCTACAAAGATTTGATTTTAAATATTCTCAAAGAATTACTGATAGAAGAAGAATTTCGTCCCCGTACCGATATAGGGATTACCTTACAAGCTTATTTGAAAGATTCTGAGCAGGATCTCAAGGATTTAATTGAATGGGGCAAACATCGCGGTTATCCCGTCACCGTGCGTTTAGTCAAAGGAGCCTATTGGGATCAGGAAACTATTAAATCTCAACAAAATCACTGGCCGATTCCTGTTTATCTCGAAAAAACCGCAACGGATGCTAATTATGAACGCATGACCCGTTTATTATTGGAAAATCACGAATATCTCTATGCCGCGATCGGGAGTCATAATGTGCGTTCCCAAGCCCTAGCCTGTGCGATCGCGGAAACGTTGCAAATTCCCAAACGCCGTTTTGAAATGCAAGTGCTGTATGGCATGGGGGAGCAACTCGCCAAAGCTTTGGTGAAGCGGGGTCATCGGGTTCGGGTCTATGCACCCTATGGAAAACTCTTACCAGGGATGTCCTATTTAATTCGTCGTTTATTGGAAAATACTGCCAATAGTTCCTTTTTACGGAAGAATTTGGAAGGCGTTTCCATTGATGATCTCATTGCCCCCCCAAAAGTTCTCGGTCACGATAGCTTGCCCACCAAAGGCTATCTCAATTCCCCCGATACGGATTATTCCAACGCCGTCCTACGGGATAAAGCAATGCAAGCTTTAGCAGAAGTTAAAAATTCTCTCGGAAAAACCTATTTACCCCTGATTAATGGGGAATATGTCGAAACGGACGTGTTAATTGATTCGGTGAATCCCTCCCGTCCCCAGGAATTGATCGGTAAAATTGGCTTAATTAATTTAGATCAAGCAGATCTAGCCCTAGAAGCGGCGAAAAATGCCTTTCCTGTCTGGAAGAAAACCCCTGTACGGGAAAGAGCGGGAATACTCCGTAAAGCGGCGGAAATTATGGAAACTCGTCGCCATGAACTGAATGCTTGGATTTGTTTGGAAGTCGGTAAAATTATTGCCCAAGCTGATGCAGAGGTTTCCGAAGCGATCGATTTTTGCCGTTACTATGCCGATGAAATGGAGCGGTTGGATCAGGGTCATAATTACGATATTGCGGGGGAAACGAATCGTTATCTCTATCAACCACGCGGTTTAGCCCTGGTAATTTCTCCCTGGAACTTTCCCTTTGCGATCGCGGTAGGAATGACCGTCGCGGCCTTAGTAACGGGCAATTGTACTTTATTGAAACCTGCGGAAACGTCAACGGTGATTGCGGCCAAAATCACGGAAATTTTAATCGAAGCAGGTATTCCTAACGGGGTGTTCCAATACGTTCCTGGCAAAGGTTCGGTGGTCGGCTCCCACATGGTCAATCATCCTGATGTTCATCTCATCGCCTTCACAGGATCGCGGGAAGTGGGTTGTCGGATCTATGCAGATGCGGCGGTGTTGCAACCTGGACAAAAACATCTCAAACGAGTTATTGCAGAGATGGGCGGTAAAAATGCCATCATCGTCGATGAAAGTGCCGATCTCGATCAAGCCGTTGCCAGTGCGGTCTATTCTGCCTTTGGTTATACGGGGCAAAAGTGTTCAGCCTGTTCCCGTGTGATCGTGCTTGAACCTGTGTATGATGCCTTTGTGGAACGTTTTGTAGAAGCAACCCGTTCTCTGAATGTTGGCCCAACGGATGACCCTAGTACGCAGGTCGGCCCTGTGATTGATGCAACTTCCCAAAAACGCATTAAGGAGTACATTGCTAAGGGTAAATTAGAGTCAGAAATTGCCCTAGAAAGTGAGGTTAATCTAGACGGTTATTTTGTCGGCCCCACTATTTTTAAAAATGTTTCTCCCCACGCTATTATTGCCCAAGAAGAGATTTTTGGCCCCGTTGTTGCCCTGATTAAAGTGAGTGATTTTGATGAAGCTTTAGCCGTTGCTAATGGTACGGATTATGCCCTAACAGGGGGTCTTTTTTCCCGTACTCCTGAGCATATTGATCGGGCGGCCCGCGAATTTGAAGTTGGCAATCTCTATATTAATCGCACAATCACAGGCGCGATCGTTTCTCGTCAACCGTTTGGTGGCTTTAAGTTATCGGGGGTGGGTTCCAAAGCAGGTGGCCCTGATTATTTGTTGCAATTTCTAGAGCCGCGTCATGTGACGGAAAATATTCAACGGCAAGGTTTTGCACCGATTGAAGGAGCAGATCAGTAAGTTAATTTAGTCAGTTAATATGGGGGAGTTAGCGATAATTCCCTCTTTTTAAATTTTACATGTAGGAGTATTCAGAAATGGCGACTAAACAATACCTAAAACAATTTGAAAAGTTTCTTGAGCAAGAGGCTGAACAAGATGATTCGTCGGTTATTGACTATGAGCAAGAAAAAAAAGAGTGGCTTACTAAAATTGATGAATTTTATGCCCTAATTCAAGAGTTTATTGGTGATTACCTTAAGCAAGGTAAAATTATCCAAGAGTGGAAAATAATTCAACTGCAAGAGGATTACTTTGGGGAATATGATGTTAAACAATTGATGTTAAAAATTGGTAAAAAAAGGCTAATTTTTAAACCTATTGGCCGATTTTTGATTGGCTTTAATCGGGGGCGAATTGATTTATTGTCAGATATCGGAACCGTTCGCTTTGTTCTTCTACCAAAAGATTTAGAGTCTCCACAAGTTACCGATTTTAATAATTCTAATGCTAAATGGTGTTGGAAAATAGCAACTTCTCCCCCTAAAGTGAGCTATTTAGAGCTTACGGAACAAAGTTTTTTTGAATCTTTAATAGAAGTTGTCAATGCCTAGACGAGTTTCATTATCGGGTCAAAATTTATCACTGTCGGATATTAAAGACTATTATGATGACAGTAAACGTGCGTTAACTCTTTATTTTAGTCTTCATAGTTTTAATTATAATTATAGGTTTGTCGATTGTAATATCAATGAAATTGAGCAAGAATTGCAAGCCAGGTTAGATGAGCTAGATAGGTTAACCTCGTTCTCTATTTTATCTTCGTTAGAGGCTTCTTTGCGTATGGATTATTTGACGAGATGTAATCAAAAAAAGAAAGATGCTTTGTCTAGAAAAATGAGAAGAATTTACCAAATAAGGGGAAGTCGTGCATCTTTAGAAGATAATATTTTAAGACTGTGGAAGGAGGCGTATCCAGAATATAAAAGTTTTATTTCAGAAGTGATTACTGCGTTTAAATATCGGCATTGGCTGGCTCATGGTCGTTATTGGGAGCCTAAATTAGGTCGGATTTATGATTATTATTCGTTGTATGATTTAGCCTATTCTATGGAACATTTATTGACTTCTCTAAACTGAAAACAAGCTCGCAGAGGAGACTAAGGCGATCGCATTTAACATTGAGAATCGCGTCTAACCTGAAGACAGGCAGTAATGGCATCTTGAATATTGGCTAAGGCTTGATCTTTGGTTTCGCCTTGACTAACACAGCTAGGAATACTGGAGCATTCCACAATCCAAACGCCATCTTCATCCCGATCAATGGTTACGTTAAATTCTATGGATTAGTTTTATTCCTAAAATATATTTATAACACTATAATGTATTTGCAGTAAATAGGCTAAACTTTAGCTAAAATTACAATATTATGCAATTATCTGACGAAATTAGAACAATCGCTACTATTATTTCTCCAATCCTCTCTGGTCTTTCTGTCTATTTTACAAGACGATTTTGGTTTGCCACGAATAGACCAATAGTATGTGTAAAAATAATGACAGCTCAATCTGGAAATAGGAACAATTGCTATAACTTAGTGGTTTTTAATACAGGTAATAGACCTGCATTAAATGTTTGTTTATACGCAGAGAAAAAAGATATAAATGATATTCTTCTCGAAAATATCAATCCCCAAAATGAATCTTTAGTAAATGGAATTAAACGATGTTTTTCAAAAGATACTGTTATTCCTTTATTAATCAATGGAGAAAATGTAAGTAATAGTTTTGGAACGACAGGGCATGATGGTGTCTTAATTTATAAATCTAAATTAAAAATTAAAATCAACTATGAGGATTTTTATAAAAATAAATACTCTTATGAGCAAATTCTTGTAGTTACAACATCAGAAGCTTTTGCTGATAGTTCATGGAGTAAACTTGTGTAATTCTTTGATTTTATTTGGCGACAGTATTGTCTGTTATAATGATTCTTTAAAAACATTAAATCGTTATTAATTTTTCTGAAACCACGTATCAACATTCAACAATAGCCATAAGATTCCAGGAAAAATTGAACTCAGAAGTGCGGATGGGTTAGAAAATCCCGCGATAATACAAGCTAGGGTTATTCCAAACATAAAAACTTTTAATGGGCTATTGACATACGAAATCAAACCTCGACGTTTTGTGAACTTACCTCTGTTTTGCGCTATGGGATAACCACAATTAGGACAAGTGTTGGCACTAGCACTAACTTTTTGAGAGCAATCTGGGCATACAATAAGAGGCATTTTACTTTCCTCACACTACAAAAAAAAGACTTACTAAAAAATGGTTTTATTTAGTAATCTATCTTGTGACTTGAGATTTATTATAACAAAAAATATAAATAATTTTCAATCGTTTCTTTTCTAATTACAATGATGGCTGCATTTTATCAGTAGTTTTAGTAAGAACGAATTTCTCTCTTGCATTGAGAATAAGTGATGATCGCATTTTAATTTTACTGTAATGGTAAACGGCGATCGCATAATCTAACAGAGAAAATCAGAAATCCGTTAAAATAAGGAAAAAGGAATTTACTCCGATTATCTCTCATGGGAACTTTAGCATTATGGTCACTAATTTACAAGAAAAATTTTTAACCGATGAAAAAGGGAACCGACCACTGAACATTGATATACATGACGATTTACTACAACTTCACCATAGGGCGTTTGATATTCTTTGGGTTGCTCTCCCCTGCTTTTCCACGTTTCTTCACCGATTGTTAAAGAAAAACCATCTGTATCTAGATATTTCAGAGCTTCTTTACTGGCTATAAAGCATTCACGATGATAATAAGTTACAAAATCGTTAAAAGAAGTATTTGATTTATTAGATAACGTTTTAAATAATGATTATGACAGAGCTAGTGCCAAAACACTTCGTCTTGTCAATGCGGTAAAGAATGCTATATAAATTTTATGAAATTTCGATTTTCTCCTTACTAAACCTACTCTTTATCCTTTTAAAAATGGAAAACCCATTTAATTTTATTTAAAAAGATGAATTATTACACCATGAACCTTCAATGGTCGGAATAAGATCAACTTTTTCTCGTTACAATTCCTGAATTTAGCGATCGCCGTCTTACCGATTAGCCAATATATTGCGATCACAAAATAATATTATGAACAATCTTGTCAATAACTGTTGCGAAAAACACTTCCTCGGTCGGCGATCGCTACTGCAAAGCCTTTTCACAGGAATTACCGTTTCTCCCTTCTTATTTTTCTCTCAAAAAGCCAATGCCCAAACCCATCAAGCAAAAGCATTGGTTTTAAGTTGTATTGATTTTCGCTTTATTCATGCGGAACAAACGTTTTTAACTGAAACCTTAGCGGGGCAATACGACTGGACGGCTTTAGCAGGAGCCTCTTTAGCCTTAACGGGCTTTCCCCACCGAGCCGAAGCCATAACCTTTTGGGATCAACTGGAACTCTCTAGTCAACTGCACCATATTGAAAAAGTTATTATTTTAGACCATCAAGATTGTGGAGCCTACGCCAGCTTTCTTGACGCTGATTTAAGCCAATATCCAACGCGAGAATATCAAGTCCATCAGCATTATCTCAGACAGGCTTATGAAGCGATCCACCACCGTTATCCCCAGTTAGAGATTGAGCTTTATTTTGTTCGTCTGACTTCGGAATTTCAAAGAGTTTCACCGCAATAAAAGCCTGCATCATTCTTGAACAAGCCCGACGGGAGGCAAACCGTCACTACTTTTCACGCTTGATTGGGCGGTAAACTCGTCTTGATTTGAACCGAAAATCTCTTAACAAAAAATAAAATTGTGTTACAAAGCCGTGATATGATTGCTTTTGGCTTAGGCTGGTTTATCCAGTCAACGGGAGATTAAAATCTTTCGAGCTGAAAACCTCCGATTTGTCAGTAGCTCAAACGTGTGAACCCCACTCATCCACCGTCCGACGACCTATCTATCCATGAAGTTCCTGAGCAAAACGGCTCACCAGCCCTAGATTCAGGGAATTCTATGCAGGATTTTTATCAACTACAGCGTCAGTTGCTAGTTTTGACAATGGGGGCAACAGTTATTATTTTTGGCTGTGTTTGGTGGGTTTATTCCCTCAAAATCGCCTTAAATTATCTAATTGGTGCGGGAGTGGGGCTAGTGTACCTGCGGTTACTGGCGAAAGATGTAGAGCGGATAGGCGTTCAGTCAAGTCGGGCGGGTGCAAAAGGATTAGCTCTTTTTGCAGGATTGATCATTGTCGCTAGTCAATGGCAACAATTGGAAATTTTGCCTGTCTTTCTGGGATTCCTGACCTACAAAGCCGCAATCATCATCTATATGTTGCAAAGCGTTTTTACGCCTACGGCAGATTAGAAGAATGAGAGGTTGAGGAAGGGTGCAATTAGTCAATAGTTAATGGTGATGATAAAAATAGTTGATCCCGTTAAACGCGATCGCCTATGGTTCAAACTCCCTAACTATCAACTAATCCTTAAGAATTCCCTTGTCCTAACTAAGTAAATCTTACCGAATAACAATGTTAGCTGGTTTGAGCGTTTTAAATTTGTTTCCTTTAGCTGCTTTAGAAGTTGGTAAGCAGTGGTACTGGGAAATCGGAAATCTCAAATTACATGGACAGACTTTTACCACCTCTTGGTTTGTAATTGGCCTGTTGGTAATAGCCTCTTTGGCTGCGACGCGCAATGTTCAGCGAGTTCCAAGCGGCATCCAGAATTTAATGGAATACGTTTTAGAATTTTTGCGGGACTTAGCGAAGAACCAATTAGGTGAGAAAGAATATCGTCCCTGGTTGCCCTTCATTGGCACATTATTTCTATTTATATTTGTGTCCAACTGGTCTGGTGCATTACTTCCTTGGAAATTAATTCATATCCCCCAGGGGGCTGAGTTAGCTGCTCCTACCAATGATATTAATACCACTGTTTCTTTAGCTCTGTTGACTTCTTTGGCCTACTTCTATGCGGGTCTCAGAAAGAAAGGATTAGGTTATTTTGCCAACTATGTGCAACCGATTCCTATCCTCTTACCGATTAAGATTTTAGAAGATTTCACCAAACCTCTTTCCCTCAGCTTCCGTCTTTTTGGAAACATTCTCGCGGATGAGCTAGTGGTAGCCGTCTTGGTGCTATTAGTACCTTTATTTGTGCCATTGCCCCTAATGGCTTTAGGATTGTTTACCAGTGCCATTCAAGCGTTAGTGTTTGCGACTCTTGCGGGAGCCTATATCCATGAGGCGATCGAATCGGAAGGTGAACACGAAGAGCATGACTAGTTTGGGAAAGCCGTCCTTTAAAATTTAAAATTTGATAGGAAACTGGCCTTAAACTTTTCATTTTCTAGGAGTCTATTGTCCAGAATTCAACTTGATTATCTGGCTTGGAACGCACTCCTGATTAATTACTTGAACGTTCTCTTATTTACTTAACAAAAAGGAAAAAAACATCATGAATCCTACCGTTGCTGCTGCTTCTGTTATTGCTGCTGCTTTAGCCGTTGGTTTGGGCGCGATCGGACCTGGAATTGGTCAAGGTAACGCATCTGGTCAAGCGGTTTCTGGGATTGCTCGTCAACCCGAAGCTGAAGGCAAAATTCGCGGTACTTTATTGTTAACCTTAGCGTTCATGGAATCTTTGACCATTTACGGCTTGGTTATCGCATTAGTTCTGCTATTTGCTAATCCTTTTGCTTAATTCTTAGCTTTTTTGGAGACGTGAGGAAAAGTTCAGAGGGCTGGTAATTCCTTAAAAAAATTCAATTTATTTTAGATTTTGTTTTTTTCTGTGACTTGTTGCTGATTCTTAACTTTTTACTTCACCGTCTCTACCTATTCCTCCAGGATTAGACTCGGTTAATAAAAAACGCCTGACCTGAAATTAGTAAAAAAAATGTTTGATTTTGATGCCACCCTGCCCTTCATGGCATTGCAATTTATTGTCCTAGCCTTTGTGCTAAATGCCATTTTCTATAAACCCTTAAATAAGGTACTGGATGATCGGGCCGATTATATCCGCGACAATGAATCGCAAGCTAAGGAACGGTTAGCCAAAGCCAAGGAATTGGCGAGTCAGTATGAACTACAGATTGCAGATGCACGTCGGCAATCCCAGGAAGTTATTGCTACTGCCCAGAGTGATGCCAAACGAATCGCGGCGGAACAAATTGAAGTAGCTCAAAAAGAAGCTCAACAGCAGAAAGAAGCTGCGGCCCAGGAAATTGAAGAACAACGCCAAGTTGCTCTCCGTTCCCTAGAACAACAGGTCGATGGTCTGAGCCGTCAAATCTTAGAAAAATTATTAGGCCCTGAATTAGTTAAATAACGCTTTATTTAGGTTATGTCAATTATGTTAAATTCTTTGTTGATCCTAGCAACAGAGGCACAGGAGATGGGCGAAGGAGGATTTGGAATTAATCTAGATTTTCTAGAGGCCAATATCTTTAACCTAGCAATTTTGCTAGGGATAATCGTTTATTATGCCCCCAAGACCTTGGGTAAAACCCTCGGCGATCGCCGTTCAAAAATTGCAGAAGCTATTCAAGAAGCAGAAGCTCGCCAAAAACAAACGGCGCAGACCCTAGCAGATGAACAGCAAAAATTAGCTCAAGCCCAAGCAGAAGCTGTGCGGATTCGTGCCGCTTCCGAAGAACGGGCCAAACTGGTGAAAACTGAAATTGCCGCTCAAGCAGAACAAGATGTGGCGCGACTGAGAGAAACAGCCGCAAAGGATCTGGGTGCTGAACAAGAGCGTGTAATGGGTGAATTGCAACGTCGGATTGCGGCCTTGGCGGTTGAAAAAGCTGAAGCCGATATTAAAGGTCGTTTAACCAACAATGATCAAGACCGCTTAATTGATCGCTGTATTGCCCAATTAGGAGGTCGTTGATGAAAGGAAGTTTGTATAGTAGCCAAATCGCCGAACCCTATGCTCAGGCACTAATGTCTTTAGCTGAATCTCGCGGGATGGTGGAAGCGATCGGTGAATCGATTCGCTCCTTGGCTGAGTTATTAGAATCCTCTGCCGATTTGCGGGATTTTATTGCGAGTCCTGTGGTACAAGACGACAATAAAAAAGCAGTTTTAAAACGGGTTTTAGGGTCAGAAATTAATCCCTTTTTGCTAAATTTCCTGATGTTATTAGTCGATAAACGACGGATTATTTTTTTAGAAGCCGTTTGTCAACAATATTTAGTCCTATGGCGTGAGTTGACTCATACCGTTTTGGCTGAAGTCATTTCTGCTCTGAAATTAACGGAAGGTCAACAGCATTCTGTGACGAATAAAGTTAAGGACTTAACGGGAGCGGCTTCGGTAGAACTCAAAGAAATCGTTGATCCTAGTATTATCGGTGGGGTCATTATTAAAGTGGGTTCTGAAGTTTTTGACTCTAGCCTCAAAGGTCAATTGCGACGTATTAGCCTCAGTTTAGGCGGTGCAGTCTAGGATTATCAATCAACAGTTTTGAGTGCAAATTATTACTTAAACTGTGTTGATAGAGGTGAGAGACACTGAGCAAAATTGTCTAATTAATGTCACGTTCATTTCAGTTAAATTATCCAACGGTAAAACAGTAAAACTATGGTAAGCATCAGACCAGACGAAATTAGTAATATTATTCGCCAACAGATTGAGTCCTATGACCAAGATGTTCAGGTTTCTAATGTGGGAACCGTTCTTCAGGTGGGAGATGGCACGGCTCGGATCTATGGGTTAGAAAAAGCCATGTCCCAGGAATTATTGGAATTTGAAGATGGAACCATTGGTATCGCCCTCAACTTAGAAGAAGATAACGTGGGTGCGGTGTTGATTGGTGACGGTTTCGGTATTCAAGAGGGCAGTACGGTCAAAGCAACGGGCAAAATTGCTCAAATTCCCATTGGCGATGCCATGTTAGGTCGGGTCGTCGATGCGTTGGCTCGTCCCATTGATGGTAAAGGCCCTATTGCTACGACAGCAACTCGCTTGTTAGAATCTCCTGCCCCTGGGATTGTTTCTCGGAAGTCGGTTTGTGAACCGATGCAGACGGGGATTACTTCTATTGATGCGATGATTCCTGTGGGTCGGGGTCAACGGGAGTTAATCATTGGAGACCGCAAAACGGGTAAAACCGCGATCGCGATCGATACGATCATTAACCAAAAATCGGAAGATGTGATTTGTGTGTATGTGGCGATCGGTCAAAAAGCGTCTACCGTTGCTCAAGTTATTGATGCCCTAACCGAAAAAGGTGCGATGGATTACACCATTGTGGTTGCAGCCAATGCCAATGATTCCGCTACTCTGCAATACCTCGCTCCCTACACAGGCGCGACTCTGGCGGAACACTTCATGTATCAAGGGAAGCACACCCTCGTGATCTATGATGATTTGACCAAACAGGCCCAGTCCTACCGTCAAATGTCTTTGCTAATGCGTCGTCCTCCTGGTCGGGAAGCCTATCCTGGAGACGTTTTCTACATCCACTCCCGTTTGTTAGAACGTGCCGCTAAATTGAGCGATGCCCTGGGGGGTGGTAGCATGACCGCTTTACCCATCATTGAAACCCAAGCGGGTGACGTTTCGGCCTACATTCCGACCAACGTAATTTCCATTACTGACGGTCAAATCTTCCTTTCCACCAACTTGTTTAACGGGGGTTTCCGTCCAGCGATCGACGCGGGGGTTTCCGTTAGTCGGGTTGGTTCGGCGGCTCAAACCAAGGCAATGAAAAAAGTTGCGGGTAAATTGAAACTAGAATTGGCTCAATTTGCTGAATTAGAAGCGTTTTCTCAGTTTGCGTCTGACCTAGATGCTTCTACCCAAGCTCAATTGGCACGGGGTCAACGTCTGCGTCAAATCCTCAAACAGCCCGAAAATTCTCCTTTGGGTGTATGGGAACAGGTGGCGATCGCCTATGCAGGTTTGAACGGTTATATCGACAAAGTTCCTGTAGAGAAAGCAACGGACTTTGCTGAAGGTTTACGGGAATATTTGAAAACGAATAAGCCCAAATACGTTGAAATTTTGGTTAAAGATAAAGCCCTAACCGATGAAGCCGAAACGCTTCTGAAAGAAGGGATCAACGAATTTTCTCAAACCTTTGCTTAATCAGAGAATAGTTAATAGTGATCAGTGGATAGAATTAAACTAGAAACTAGGATCTATTAACTATTTTTTTACCCATTTTAAACGTTTTTTCTTTAATTTCAATGGTATAACACCATGCCTAATCTAAAATCTATCCGCGATCGCATTCAGTCGGTCAAAAATACGAAAAAAATTACAGAAGCCATGCGCTTGGTTGCCGCCGCAAAGGTTCGTCGCGCCCAGGAACAAGTTCTTGCGACCCGTCCCTTCGCCGATGCCCTGGCCCAAGTTTTATACAATCTTCAAAGTCGTCTTGCCTTTGGAGACGTGAATCTTCCCCTATTTGAACAACGGGATGTAAAATCCGTCGCTCTTCTAGTTGTTTCTGGCGATCGCGGTTTATGCGGTGGTTACAATGCCAACGCGATCCGTCGAGGCGAACAACGGATGAAAGAACTCCAATCCCAGGGCATTAATGTTCAATTGGTTGTAGTTGGACGTAAAGCCAGTCAATACTTTGGTCGTCGTGATACCAATATTGCGGCTAATTACACCAATCTTAACCAAATTCCCACTGCGGCTGAAGCGGCTCAAATTGCCGATGCGATCGTGGCTCTGTTTGTCTCTGGTTCCGTTGATCGGGTGGAATTAGTTTATACTCGCTTTTTATCCTTAATCAGTTCTCAGCCTGTCATTCAAACTCTATTTCCTTTAACGCCCCAGGGTTTAGAGGTCAAGGACGATGAAATTTTCCGTCTGGTGACTCGTGGTGGTAAGTTCCAAGTAGAACGGGAAAAAGTCGGTAGCGAAGTTTCCAGTTTTCCCCAGGATATGATTTTTGAACAAGATCCTGTACAAATTTTGGATGCTCTGCTTCCTTTGTACAATACCAATCAATTACTGCGTGCGCTCCAGGAATCGGCAGCCAGTGAGTTGGCCGCACGGATGACTGCAATGAGTAATGCTAGTGATAATGCTGGTCAATTGATCCGTTCTCTCACTCAATCCTACAACCGTGCCAGACAAGCGGCAATTACTCAAGAGTTGTTGGAAGTGGTCGCAGGTGCAAACGCACTCTAATTTTGAATTTATTGATTTGTAATTTAAGGGAGTATCGCGCCAATTAAGCAGCTCCCTTTTTTTAGTTACATTGATCTTTTTTTGACAACTATCGCTGTAAATAAATTTTTAACATTTCACACAATTTGGCAAAATTTATGATCGAAACAGTTTTATTAAGTGGAGTCAGTGGTATGACGACCGAGATCCTGCTTAGTTCTCTCCGAAAACTGGGCAGAAAGTATTCTGTTGATATTAAATATGTCTTAAGCGAAAAAGTTGAAGCAGACTTTCAAAAATGTCTCAATATTGCAATTAAAGCATTTCTAGAGTTTGTTTCTAAAAATACGAATTTAAACAAGGCACAGCAAAAAATGATTGTTGAATATTTAAAATTATCAATTGTCACTGAAGAAATTTGGCATTTGCTTGACCCAGGTTCAGAAATTTTTGATCGAGGTCTTCTAACTCAAAATGCTCGTGAAACTCTCTTGGAGGTTTTCGGGAACGAAACTGAAACAATAATATTTGATGCTTGGGAAGAATTTCTCAAAGCTTTTTCTTTTGCTTCAAGGTCAGCCCCTGAACTAAGGGAATTTCTTAGAGCTAGTTATGAAGCGGGTAGCTTTAAGGCTTTGTCTAATATCGAAGATGTTTTAGAAAAGATGGATAATGCAGTTAGTAATCTCAAAGGCAATGGTTCAGCCTGATTAAAGGCAGAAAGGATTACTGGGCAAAGGATTAGAGAAACAAAGAAGCAAATATAAGCTTGGAAGTAATGGTTATAACTTTACAGGGGTGTTAAGGGTAATAATACTATAAATAAATCGGTAAAAAAAGGAGAGAGAGTATGTCAATCCAAAAGATAAAGCCAATCCAAGAGTTTAATGATTCTATATTTTGCAATGGGAAAGAAAAAGAATTATTTAAACGAGACTGTCCTCATTGTCACAGCGAGGAAGTGAAAATTCATTCTCATTACAAAACGAAAAATAATGGAGAGAGAAAAATATTTATCTGTCAAAAATGTGAGTCACTATATTCAGAAACGTATAATAC
>QBMS01000046.1:13902-27411 GCA_003249095.1 Snowella sp. | reverse complement strand
AACAAAACAAACAACTAAAACCTTTCTCACTACAATGAGGAGGGTTTTTGCTTTTATGATATACCACAGAACGAACTATTTTTAATTCAAAAGTCTTCACAGATTTTTTAAAAGTATTGACAAAACAACAAACGACTTACACAGATAAGAAAGTAGTACCAATGAATTAATTTATTGTGAGGTATAACCTGCGGATATCAGATAGATTCGCTATGCTTTTAATTCTGCTTTCTTACTTACAAGTGATTGTTTTATCTCAAACTATTCACAAGTTGCTTGGACTTGACTAGAAAATCAGCAAAAAGAAGGGCTTCTTCTGGTGTGTTAATTTTATTTTCAATTTGGGCAATTTGAATTTCGGTTAATAATTTACCGATGAGTGGACTAGGTTTAATCTGTAAAGTTTGTATGAGATCATTTCCTTTGATTAAAGGTTGAGGATGGGCAACCCGATCACGGGGATTGAGATACCGATTTAATAGGAAGTGAATTTTACTGGGGTCAAATTGATTCGCTAGGGCAAACAAAACTAGAATCGGAAAATATTTACCGACTTCCAGAAAAAGAAAATATTGCGATCGCAAATTTAAGATCAAATCAGGTTGGGCCAGTAGAGTTAAAGATTTCAGAATGGCAATTACCGCACGGGATTCCTGACGAGAATATTTGAGATTTTCTAGTTCTAATTCGGCAATTTCTAATACAGGAGAGACTAGGTTTGCTAGTTTAGCGGTTTGTACACCTTTTTTGTCTAATACTTGCAAAAAATGATCATACTGTTGGGAGCTTAAAGTTGTTTTCAAGTCCGCGATCGCTTTATCTACCTGATGCGCTTGTTGAATTTTGGCTAAAGTTGTTTGTTTAAACCAGGGTTTGAGTAATCCATCTTGCCAGGCGGCTAGTAACCAGTCATTTCCTTGGGGATTCGCTAATAAATAACTTAACTCGGACTGTACTCGTTCTGCGGCGACCTGTCCCAATAGAGGGGATAATTCACCAATGGTTAATCGAGTCGGGGAATCAATTTTGAAGCGTAACTGGGCGGCTTGACGATAAGCCCGCAAGAGGCGTAGGGGATCATCGGCCAAATTTTCTGCCGCAATCATTTTTAAGAGTCCTTTTTCGAGATCTCTGACTCCATTGAGGGGATCAATTAAGGTTTCGTGATGCAAATCGTAGGCGATCGCATTAATCGTAAAATCCCTTCGATGTAAATCCGTTTCTAGACAATCCCCTTCTTGTCGGGCAAAATCCACTGTCGCTTGGGGAAAAACGACTCTTGCAATGTGACGCGCTTTATCTAAAATGACAAATCCCGCTTGATATTGGCCCGCGATCGCCCGTGCTGTTTCAATAGCGGCTTCTGGTAACACAAAATCCCAATCTAAATACTCCCGTTTTCGTCCTAATAAAGCATCTCGTACTGCTCCACCAACGAGACAAGCTCCAGGGGGAAGTAAGGCTAAATCAAAGGGTAATTGACTACGCAGACTAGATAATTGGGTAAACAAAGACAACATAGATGATTAATAAAAATTCAATCGGGGACAGTCCCAAGATTTGAAGGTCTGGGTTAAAGTTAAAAAAAGGGATGCTTAATACTTTTAAACGCTGAGTGCCATGTGTATTTGTGTAAATTGCCACTACGTCGATCGCTGCTTTACCTATCATGCGGTCGAACATCAGCATCAACAACTCCATTTAACCGAATTTCCTGACTTTGATCCCACTGAACCTAGTATCAATGTCAATATCCGTCCCCAAAACGATTATATCGAAATGGAATGGGATGTGGTAGGTTGTGAGAGTTTTTTACAAGAGAACGGCAAATGGGCAAGGTTGCGCCCTGGTGAAGCTATTCCGACTTAGATTGATTCAGTTTTTCTAGTTGGCGATCGCCGTTTTATTTTATGGGAGCGCGATCGCTTTAATAAACTTGATTTTTTGTCTTAACCGATCCTAATTATTTACGAACAAAAAAGTGCTTTGATTAACGCAGGATGGAAGCTACAAGCTTTCTGCTTGTTCTGCAATAAGTTTAATAAATTTATCTGTTTCTTTGTCAAAGTTATCTTGAGCTTTTAGGAATGGAGTCAGGAATTTTTTACCATCAAATTCTTTACCATGTATGTCACGCAAAAAACATTGATTCTGATGCGACAGCATTATCTTGTTAGCTATTCCACGCGCTTCAATTACTTTTACGTAATCTAATTAATCATTAGAAAATATAGATCAATCAACATTTCAAGACGACTGAAATCAACTGTTCTTTTGTCACTTTTATCCTTCTCCATTTCCATTTCTAATGCATTTTTTTGATCAAGATCTCCTGCCATCAAACGGGTTTGAGTTAAATAGACCGTTGATATGTTTTTATTCCACTGTTTAATAAAATATATAACTCTTCCAGTTTGCTACGAATTAACTCTTTCTGTTTTTCATTTTGTTCATACCTAAACTGTAAACTTAGCCTTTCATTGTTTGCTTGGTTGGTAATAAATACGCCAGATAACGTTGCGATTGCGGTGATAAAATCTGTTAAGGCAGCTATATATAAAGTGGGAGGAACTTGCTGAAAAAAACTAACCATTTTGAACTCCAAAATCACTACAAAAGCTTAATATTGAGCATTATACTAATATCTTTAAGGCTAGTTCCGAACAAGTTTGTGTCTTCTTGTATTTCTAAAAGCTTCTTGCTCAAGGGCTTTACGAAAAAACATACATCAAGCATCGTCTTTTATACCTTCCGATGAGTGTTATTGAGCGAAAAACACACCATCAAAAGACTTTGGAACGGGGTTCAGGAAGCTGAAAGCCTCATTCTCTCGTAGCCACAAACTTGTCTGGAACTAGAAACGCTTTATCGATCGCGGCGGTAGAAGTTGATAATAATTCGATAATTAGATCGGGATATTTTCCGTCTTCTTCCCAAACAACCCAGGAACGACGGGGATGATTTTGAATATTTTTAACGAGAAAAAAATCAGGGTCACGAAAATCTCGATTTTTAAGTTTTTGACGACTAAAATAAATGGTTAAATTAGCCCCAATAAAGTAATCTTGTCGATCGCGCCATAACCAATCTAAACAGGATACCAGTAATGCTAATTGTAAATAATGTAAACTACTTTCCATTTCTGGTTCATCGCTCTCTAATAGCGTGGCATCGGGCATTAACTCATCTAACCGTTTTGCAGTAAGTGTCATGGCTAATCTTTGTTAAATTGTTAAGTTGTTGAGTTTTTTCAACTATCCCTAGTCTTATTTTACTATTCGTTTGAAAAATGTTCTATTCCCCCGACGCGCTTCCTAGTTTTATTTTTCCTGATGTATCCCTATCTCAGTTATCGCTCAAAAATCCGCCCAAATTAGGGTTTATGGCTTCAGGCAGTGGAACGAATTTTGCCGCGATCGCCGAATCTATTCAAAGCAATGAATTAAACGCCCAAATAGAAGTTTTAATTTATAACAATCCTAAAGCGAAAGTTCAGGAACAGGCAGAAAAATATCAAATTCCCAGGGTTTTGATCAATCATCGGGATTTTGCTTCACGGGAAGCCCTAGATGAAGCAATTGTCAGAACTTTTAAGGAATACGGCGTAGAATGGATTATTATGGCGGGATGGATGCGGATTATCACTCCTGTATTATTAAATGCCTTTGCGGAACGGGTGATTAATATTCATCCGAGTTTATTACCGAGTTTTCGAGGGATTCGGGCGATCGAACAAGCTTTAGCCGCAGGGGTTAAGGTAACAGGTTGCACCGTGCATTTTGCCAGCTTAGAGGTCGATAGTGGCCCGATTATTGCCCAGGCGGTGGTTCCCGTTCTCCCCAATGATACCGCCGAAACTCTCCATGCCCGCATCCAAATTCAAGAACACAAAATTTTTCCAATGGCGATCGCGATCGCGGCTCAACGGGCTGAAATTTCAGCATCAAGCTAGAATTATTTACGTTCAAGCAAATTTTTTAAAAAAACTCACGATGGATAAAGATACCAGGTTTGCACTGCTCGTCGTCGGGATTCCCCTATTGGGACTGGGCTATTGTGCTTTGATGTTAGCGGTGATGTTTCTGATTCCCGATGCTCGGCAACATCCGATTATTATTGCCGCTTTGTTTGTGTTCGCTCCTTCGGTGGTTTCGGGGTCTATTTGGTTAGCGTCTTCTGCTAAGGCAAAAAATAAGGAGCGATTAGGACTTTGACTATTTGAAAAAAATGTCATTATTTCTCAAATCAAAAAACTCAAGACAAAATGGTGAACAGAAATAAATATTTTTGCCTTTTGGTCATGAGAATTAAGCAGTTATTTTATTTGCAAAAATTAATTTAATTGTCGAAAAAATAGTATAGGATTATATCAATTCTATTTCAAATTCACTCTAGTTTTAACCTGATTTTTAGATTGGATGGAGCAATATAATAGACTATTTTACCTCCTTTAGATTTTACCGCTACTAATAACTCTTTTTCAACTAATTTATTGAGATAAACTCTAGCCGTATTTTCAGTTACATCTAGTCCATACAGGTGTTTCAAAATGCGTTGTTTTGTAATTTTATAGGATCTTTGGTTTACATAAAAGCAATTTTTTATTTTTGAGTTTTGGTTTTATTCGATAACACTTAGACACTTACGCCAACTTCTACTTGCCTCTCAAGCAATCGCAAGCCAGCATGACTCCTGTCTCTATTCCCTTCGCTTCATACATTGACCGATCAGCATTTTTGAACAGACTGTCAGCCGTTTCTCCGTCTTCAGGATATATCGCAATCCCAATACTGGCTCTGATAGAAAAAACCATCTCAGCAATCTCGAATGGCTTAGCAATTTGCTCCCGTATCATCGTCGCAACGCCAAACGCATCCTTGCCTTGCTTCACCTCTAGCAGGACGCAAACAAACTCATCGCCACCCCATCGACTAACGATGTCTTCCCCACGAACAGCCGCCTGCAAACGGTTTGCAATCATCACTAACACATTGTTCCCCACGTCGTGGCCGTAGGAGTCGTTAATGCTCTTGAATTTGTCGATATCAATGAACATAAGAGCAAGTTTACTGTTATGGCGTTTTGCCTGAATTAATCCGTGATCAAGACGCTGATCAAATAACAGACGGTTGGGAAGACCCGTGAGTGAATCCTGAAACGCCAGTTGCCGAGTTTCTTCTTCCCTAGCATAGGATTCTGATAGTTCTTTGCGGGTTTCGATCAGATCGACCGTCATGTCAGCCAGTTCAGATTCGATCGCTACTCGTTCAGCGACTTCCTTGGCTAGCTGAGCGTTTACCTGCCTTAAATCACTTGCTGCCTTTGTTACCTGATGCTCTGTTTCTTCATTTTGAACAAGAGCCGCTTCAATCGTCTGAACAGGGGCCTTGGCTTGTTTGTTCTGCTTTAGGGTTTCATTAACCGAGGAAAGGCTGGTGGCAGCATCCTCCACCCGATCATTGATGTCCTGAGTCTGATTGAGGACGTGGCCTAGCGAGATAGAGGGATTAGATTCTGGCATTCCAAAATTTTCTAAGTACGCTTTTATAAGGATTTCTGAAAGATTGCTAAAATACAGTTATCGTTTAATTCTGGCAACCTGTATTCTACTGATAATTTACCATACACGGGATGTACAACTTAAGTGTAACTTCTTAACCGCGATTTAACCGCGATCGCCGTCTGCTTGGAGTAAGGGTAAATTTTTCGCGATCGCTTTTCGAGCCAGTTTAGTCGCCACCCAAGCCGCTAATTCTGGATCACCTTTCTCGACTCTCCATTGAAAATCATTCCAATGCAAATATCTTCCTTGGGAATCGGTTGCTTGATATTTCCCCAGTAATAGCCAACCTAAATGAGATGTGAACAGGCCAAGGATAGAATCTTTTAATTT
Source organism: Snowella sp. (assembly GCA_003249095.1). GTDB lineage: Bacteria > Cyanobacteriota > Cyanobacteriia > Cyanobacteriales > Microcystaceae > Snowella. The sequence continues at coordinate 21,518 of QBMS01000046.1, read as the reverse complement.
CCCAAAACTCAATTAGCTTCTCTCCATGACTTCTGTTAGAAATAAGGAATCAGTAAAAAGAGCTTGAAGTTTTCACAATTGATTTAGGCTCGCTAAAGGATAGAAAAGCATCAGTTTGAACCTCTTTTAATAGCTGATCGAGAGGCTTTTCCACTCTAATTCTGGCCATACAGGTGTTTCAAAATGCGGTGTTTTGTAACTTTATGCAATCTTTGGTTGCCATAAACGCAATTTTCTATTTTTGAGTTTTGTCGAGACTCCACGAAACGCGATTGCGATCGCTGGTGTTTAGATATTCAATTTCCTAACCTTCCCTCCAAAATTCCAATTACCGATAAATCTTCATCTAATGCTTCCCAGTGCAGTCCTGTTCCATCACAAATTAATTCAACATTAGCTAATTGTTCAGGAGTTGCTTTGGCTAATCGTCTATTTTTAGCGGCAGGAAAACGAATTTCTCTATCATCTTCTAAACGAATACAAATCCATTCATTTTCAACCCAAACTTTTTGGGCTTTGATTGTTTTTTCATATACCAAATACATTGTTCCATTTCCTCCGTATTGTTTCTATATTTTCTGTGATGAGAATTTCAGCCCGAACAATTTCTTTAGTTTTTAGACCTTTAGCATAATCTAATTCTAGCGGTTCTATCCAAAATTTAGCATATCCCCCACCCCGTCGAACGTGAACGTGCATGGGTTCGTTGCCTTCATTGGCATAGAAGAAGAAAACATATCCTTCAAGTCTAAAAATTTCTGGTATGATTATGAAACCTTCACTTTCCTGAATTTCTGTGATTGCAGTGAAAACTTTATTTAAGTTTATCAGATTTCGTAAAACTGCCTTTCCAGAAACGCTATCGCATTCTGACCACACTTTATCAAAACGCGATCACATCTGAATGTCATTATTTTTGAGATTATTTCTGAAATGAGCAACTTAACACAAAATATTCAACAGAAATAATGTCATATATCTATAATTAAAAGTCAAATGTCTAATCGATATTCTAGCTTGACACCTCAGTTAATTCTAATGTCAACGGTTCAAAGGGAGTGATATACATTAAGGTCGCTTTTTCTGGTTGAGGATCGGTCGGTTGTAACTGCATCCAATCATGAAAAGAAACGCCAAGATTTTGAATAGCTTGTACTTCTGCTTGATAAGATTCAAATCTCCTATCTGTTTCAATCATTGATTCAACAACTTCTAGTACTTGAGGAAGACGTTTATAAGCCTCTTTTTTGATGTCATCGTTACTTGGGCCGACTAACATCCATCCTTGTACCTCTTCTCTACTTACAATTGCTTCAGGTAAGGATTTAACCCATTTATCAGGGTCTTTTATAACCTCACTAAAATTATCTCGCTGCATTTCAAATACAGCATTTTCATCTAAAGTTGGATTAATCCATTGATAAATCCTAGTAAGTCTTTGTAGATCAATTTGCCCTTTAAATTGAGGAGATAGATAAATAGCAGGGTTGCTAGTTAACAAAAGATCAACATATCTTTGAATAAGTTCTTTTAAGACTTGTGAGCCTTCTTCAAAACGCTGTAAAGCTGTTGGATATTCTTCAAGCTCTAGATGACAACGAACTTCAGCAAGATAAGCTAAAGCTAATGTCAATAAGTATTCATCAGCAATTTGACTTTGTAAATCTAATTCTTTTTCGGTCAAATCTTGGTATACTTTTTCGGCTTCTAAAAAACGATTAATTGCTTGATGAGCACTATTCATACGATTTTCAGCTTTACCCATCCTAAAAGCATTAATTGCTAGTTTTACCGCCGCATGAAAGTTAGCATAAAAACCTAGATCTATTTTTCGATTAATTTTATTTAACAAAGCCTCTGCTTTTTTTAAACGTTTTTCCATTTCATTAAGGCGATGAGTGATCACAGCAAAACTCATTCCTGAAATACCCAAATTCATAATGCTTGCCGCAGATGTAATTTGTAGAATATTCTGAGTTTGCTGTAATCCTTGCTGCACAGCCATTATTTGCTGTGAAACACCACTAATTTGCTCTTTAACATCAGCAAAACCTTCTATTGTGGCGAATGTTTTAATCCCAGAAACTAATAAATTAAGACTTCCAGTCACAGGATCTCCAAGTGGAACTGAGTGTGAAGGAATTTCTCGTAACCAAGTGACAATTTGTTTAGTTGATACATGACGAATAACTCCTCCGACTCTTTCTAATGTTCCGTCCGTGAGTCCTTTTGCAATTGAATCTGCTAGATGAAACGTCACCGTTAAAGGTTGCATCTAATTTGTCTCCCCTGATTTTTTAATTTATTATACCAATTTAAAGATAATATTCCAATCCTGTGGATCACATTTTTAAAAAGTAGGCAGTTTCCTCATTGCGATCGCCTTTTCCCTCAAACTCAAGCCAAAAATTTTCACAAATCACCGAAAAACTACTATATACTGAGGGGTTGAATAGACAATCTTTCACCTTGTCTTGCCCAAAAAAGTACATTTATCGAGTTTACGACCATGACAGCGAGTTCTATCTACCCCGTCACTTGGCAACACGACCGAGTACTGTTGATCGACCAGACTCGCTTGCCAGGCGAATTTCACCACATCCAAATCGCCAATTATCACCAGATGGCCGAAGCCATTAAAACCATGATTGTACGGGGCGCACCAGCGATCGGGGTTGCTGCTGCCTATGGAGTTTATTTAGGTGCAAGAGACATTTATACAGAGGAAGTCGGAGAATTTTTACCTTTATTAGAAAATGTTGCCGAAGAATTGCGCCATACTCGCCCAACTGCTGTTAATTTGTTCTGGGCTATTCGGGAAATGCTCAAAACCGCCTACGGAAGCGGGGATAATGTGGCGACCATTAAACAACAATTATTGATGACCGCCCAAGCCATTCAGGAACAAGATTTATACACCTGTCAGCAAATCGGCGATCGCGGCTTAGAGGTTTTACCGAGTAGTCCTGACAAATTAAATATTCTTACCCACTGTAATGCAGGAGCCTTAGCCACCGCAGGTTACGGAACTGCTTTAGGAGTCATTCGTTCCGCCTGGACAGCAGGGAGATTAGAGCGAGTCTATGCCGATGAGACCCGTCCCCGTCTTCAGGGCGCGAAATTAACCGCTTGGGAATGTGTGCAGGAAAAGATTCCCGTCACCGTGATCACCGATAATATGGCAGCCCATTGTATGCAGAAAAAAATGATTCATGCCGTTGTCGTTGGTGCAGACCGCATTGCCGCCAATGGAGATGCCGCGAATAAAATTGGAACCTATGGATTAGCCGTGATTGCGAAGATGCACCAAGTTCCCTTTTTTGTGGCCGCGCCCCTTTCTACCGTTGATTTTGACCTACAAGATGGGACACAAATTCCCATTGAAGAGCGTGATCCAATAGAAATTTATCAAATCGGAGAAACCCGCCTTTGTCCCGAAGGAGTTGATTTTTATAATCCCGCCTTTGATGTTACGCCCAATTCTCTGATTACGGCGATTATTACCGAAAAAGGAGCCGTTAAGCCCACCCAATTAATTTCTCTTCAATAATTAAGTACCTAGTTACCATTAAACTGATAATACGTTTTTCGCTCGATCCCCCCTGCCTCCCTTGATAAGGGGGGTGTCCGTAGGACGGGGGGATCTTAATAAATTTTAAGCTCTATCCACTTATGCAACAGTTTGATGTCGTCGTTATTGGAGCGGGGCCTGCGGGTTCCCATTGTGCAGGTTTACTCGCAAAAGCGGGTTATCAGGTTCTTTTAGTAGAGCAACATGATAGTTTTTCCCAGAATAATTATTCCAGTGCGGCTTCTCCCTTAGAAATTTTAGAACAGTTTGATTTGCCCCATTCTGTTGTTGCTCAGTTTTGGCGAAAATTAGAGTTAGTGAGTAGTGCGGTGTCCCACACCTGGGAATCGAAAAAATCCTTGGGAGTGGTGTTTGATTTTGCTAAACTCCGACAATTTTTAGCCGATAGGGTAGAAAAACAGAGCGGGAAGGTTTGGATGGGTTATCGATATTTGAAATATGAAAAAATATCGGATCAAACAATTGTTTACCTGAAAAAAAAAGGAGAAGAAATAACTGCGATCGCCACCCAGATTTTAGTCGATGCAACGGGCTATGCTAGGGCTGTAATGTATCCCGATAAAAATAAACGTCAACCTTTTTTTAAAGCAACGGGTATTGAATATTTAATTGAAGTTGATCAAGTCACTCATCAAAAATATTCTGAAACCCTTGTCTTTTTTCTAGGCTACCAATGGAGTCCGAGGGGATATTCCTGGATTTTTCCAATGGATCAAAATCAACTCAAAATTGGTTCCGCTTGGATTGATGCCGAGCATAAATATTTAAAAAAATTAAAGCCCTTACGAGACTATACTAAGTCAATTATTCAAGATTATTTAAAATTAGACCAGTATAAATTAATTGAAATTCATGGCTCGGCTTTGGAATATTCCAGTGGTTTAGATGATATTTATTATCAAGAGAATATCGTCGCGATCGGGGATGCGGTTTCAACGGTAAATTTTTTAGGCGGAGAAGGAATTCGTCACGGCATGAAGGGCGCGGAAATTGCTTTTTCCCATATTGATCATTATCTACAAAATCAGACTTCTACTTTTGTAAAATACGAAACGGAAATGAAGAAAATATTTACAGAAAAATGGAACTTTTCCGAAAAAATTAATCGAAAAGTTTATTTAGATTATTCTGATCAAAAAATTGATCTGGGTGTTTCCTATCTAAAATATTTAAAACTAGAAGATGTGATGGATATTTTATTTAATTACAAATTTGATAAAATGTATAGAGGAATTTATCCCTATTTGCTTAAAAAATTCACTCAACTTTCTGTCTTCCTTCAAAAATGGCTGGGTAGAAGTCAATCCAATTTATGATCAAAAAATTTATAGAATTTAATTTAAAAACAATCACCCTGTCCTTCGGCATTCTCTCCCTCTTAACAAGTTGTAGCGGCAGTCAGCTTTTTGAAAATCGTTTTACCGCCGATCCCAGCTTACAAAATTCGCCCCAGGTTTCAACTTCTCCAAGCCTTGATCCTAACGCTGTTATTTCTACCCAAAATTTTCCGACAGAGATTCCCCGCTACAGTAATGCAACTCTAGAAGAAGTCAGTCCTGATACTACACGCGATCGCGGTCAAAGTAGATGGTCATCCCCCGATCCCATTAACCTAATTACGGATTTTTATCAAAAAGAATTCCAAACGAATGACTGGGTGATCACCCAACCTCTTTCTCTTGATGATCCCAATAGTTCTCTGATCGCTAAACGCAATAATCTCCAAGTGACGCTAACTCCCCTGGTTAAGGGGCAAAAAACGGAATTTACTCTAGATTATCAGCCCCTAGATAATGCTGGCTTAATCATACCGAGTCCGCAACCTTCCAACGCCGTTATTCCCAACTCGCCTGTTACGTTTAATGATTTAGATCAAGTCGCTCAACCCCTGCGGGATTATATTCAAGATTTGGGTGAACTGGGTATTTTGACTCCCAAAAATGGCAATAATTTTCAGGCAAATGCCCCTATCACTCGACAAGAATACGCGCGTTGGTTAGTTGCTGCCAATAATCAGTTCTATGCGACCTCTGCCAGTAAACAAATTCGGTTGGGGAATAAAAATACGACCCCCGCCTTTAGCGATGTTCCGCCTAATCATCCTGATTTTCCCAGTATTCAAGGTTTAGCTGAGGCAGGACTGATTCCTTCTCCCTTGAGTAATGATGCTAGTGCCGTTCTCTTTCGTCCCGATGCCATTCTCAATCGGGAAAATTTAATTGCCTGGAAAGTTCCTCTCGATAGTCGTAAAGCCTTGCCCAATGCCTCGATGGAAACTCTCAAGGAAACCTGGGGATTTCAGGATACGGCAAAAATTGATCCTAAACTGTGGCGGGCCATCTATGGAGATTTTCAGAATGGTGAGCAAGCAAATATTCGTCGGGTGTTTGGTTTTACGACCCTATTTCAACCCAAGAAACCTGTCACTCGTGGGGAAGCCGCCGCCGCGATCGGATATTTTGGCTTTCAAGGTGATGGACTATCTGCTAGGGATGTTTTGGGATTGAAGAAGACTACCCCCAGTAATTAAATTTTTTAAAAATCTTACCAATCAATAGCTCTCTTTGATCAATGGTATCAGTTAAATTTACTACTTTTGGACGCAAAATCTTGAACCTTTGGCCACAAAACCTTGAATCTTTGGGCGCAAGCCTTGCGCCCCTACAATCCCCCAAAACATTGGGTAGGGGCGAATTGCGTTCGCCCTTGAGCGAGACTTATCAACTATCAATTATCAACTAATGGTTTATGCGTTTTTTCAATAAGGTTGCCCTACAAACGCCTGAAAGTGTGGAATTAGATTTTACCCTTGCGGGGATTGGCAATCGTGCCTATGCCCTAGTTATTGACGATATTATTTTAGGATTAATTCTAGTTGTTTTTCTCCTTATTTGGGCTTTCTTTGCTTATTTTTTATATCAAGTTATTAATATCGATAGTTTGATTGACAGTAAGACAATTGACCTTTGGTTATTTGCGATTAACTTGTTAATAATATTTAGTATTTATGTGGGGTATTTTACATTTTTTGAAACCCTTTGGCAAGGTCAAACGCCTGGCAAACGCCTGGTTAAAATTCGCGTAATTCGAGAGGATGGTCGTCCCGTTAGACTTCCCCAAGCGACCCTTAGGGCGTTATTGCGTCCGTTGGATGATGTGTTTTTTTTAGGAATGTTTCTGATTATTTTTAATAAATCCGAAAAACGTTTGGGGGATTGGCTGGCGGGAACCTTAGTGATTCAAGAAGAACAAAATTTACCGCCCAAAAATTTCATTATTTCTCCTGAAGCCGAAATTCTCGCCCAGGATCTTGTAGACAATTCTGCGATCGCGGACTTACTACCCGAAGATTTTGCCATTATCCGAGAATACCTGCAACGACGTGAGGGAATGTTAGTCAAAGGTCGTCGAGAATTGAGCGTCAAATTAGCCCATCAAGCTAAATCTTTAATTAAACTCGAAGATATTCCCGATGAAACTTCCGCCAATATTTTTCTAGAAGCGGTTTATCTAGCCTACCAACAGCAATTTGACCGTAAAGGGTAAACCTTGACTAAAACTCAGTTAGTGTTCGGCTTTGCCTGTAAAATGCTAAGCGGGTATCTAGAAAGTTACCCAATCATTAATTCTTAAAAATTCTAATATTCGGAGAAAAATTGTGGATTTAGCTCGTATTCCCGCCCAACCCAAGCCTGGTTTAGTTAATGTTTTAGTGGAAATTGCCGCAGGCAGTAAAAATAAGTATGAATTTGATAAAGACCTCAATGCCCTCGCGTTAGACCGTGTTCTCTATGCGTCCGTGCAGTATCCCTACGATTATGGTTTTATTCCCAATACCCTCGCCGATGATGGCGATCCCCTCGATGGTATGGTGATCATGGATCAACCCACTTTTCCTGGGTGTGTGATTACGGCCCGTCCCATTGGAATGTTGGAAATGATTGACGGTGGCGATCGCGACGAAAAGATTCTCTGTGTCCCTGACAAAGATCCCCGTTATGCTCACGTTAAATCCCTCAAGGAT
>QBMS01000046.1:0-13892 GCA_003249095.1 Snowella sp. | reverse complement strand
ATATTGCACCCCATCGCTTAGACGAAATCGCCGAATTTTTCCGCACTTATAAAAATCTGGAAAAGAAAGTAACCGAAATTTTGGGTTGGAAAGATGTGGAATCGGTTCTGCCCTTGGTTGAAGAATGTGTTAAGGCGGGACAAAAATAAGGTTTTTGCCGCTTTAAATCACGGTGGGCCTTTCCCACCGATTTATTTCAATAAATTAATGAAATATCTTTTTAATCCAGAATTGAAACAAAGTTAATCGTCACAGAAAGTTCATGTCCTCGACATAGCCCTGACAAATCCGCCTCCTATATTAAAAGAGTGTCAGCCCAAACCGTTTTCCCAGATGCTCCTCATCGGGCTGACTTTCCTCCTTTTGCTCAGGCTAAATGTAATCACTATGAAAGACTATTCATTGAATAATAACTATCCTCTCTCTAAAAACGGCTCAGTCTCTAAAAAAACGATCGCCTATTTAGGATTTGTCCTTTTCGGTATGGGGATTGGAGTCGGCGGAACCTATGCTCTGACCAATCCCCAGCTATTAAATCGTATTGCTGAAAACCCTATTGTTAAAGCCAATAAGCCTGATTTAATTAACCCACCCGCGATCGCCGCGATGCCTGCTCCCACCAATTTCGTCGTAGATGTGGTCAAGGAAACTGGCCCTGCCGTCGTGCGGATTAATGCCCAAAAGACTGTTAAAACACGAGTTCCCCAACAATTTAACGATCCCTTTTTCCAACGCTTTTTTGGTTTCCAAGCTCCCCATTTCCCTGATAACAAGGTGGAACGAGGAACGGGTTCAGGATTTATTTTGACTGAAAATGGACAAATTTTAACCAATGCCCACGTAGTTGATGGAGCCGATCAAGTGACGGTGACCCTCAAGGATGGTCGCACCCTTCAGGGAAAAGTCATGGGAACTGACCCAACCACCGATGTCGCAGTTGTAAAAATTGAAGCCGATAATTTACCTGTTGTTAAGGTAGGTAACTCCGATCGCCTACAGGTGGGAGAATGGGCGATCGCGATCGGTAATCCTTTAGGTTTAGATAACACCGTCACTACGGGAATTATTAGTGCGAGTGGACGCAGTAGCTCGGAGGTGGGAATTAGCGATAAACGGGTCGAATTTATTCAAACCGATGCGGCGATTAATCCAGGAAACTCTGGTGGCCCGCTTTTGAATTCCAACGGTGAAGTGATCGGTATGAATACCGCGATTATTCAAAATGCCCAGGGAATTGGTTTTGCTATTCCCATTAACAAAGCCCAACAGATCGCCCAACAATTGATTGCCACAGGGAGGGCCGATCATGCCTACCTCGGAATTCAAATGGTGGAAGTGACTCCTGAGTTGAAACAACAATTGAAAGAACGGGGCGGTGTGGACTTAAAGAGCGATCGCGGTGTGGTGATCATGAAAGTTATGCCCAACTCTCCTGCGGATCTCGCGGGAATTCAATCGGGGGATGTGATTCAAAGCGTTAATGGACAAGAAATCAAAACGCCTAGCGAAGTTCAGGCGATCGTTGAAAAAACCAGTATTGGTTCTGAACTTCCCGTAGAAGTTTCCCGTGATGATCGTCCTGTGAAAATTTCGATTAAAGTTGGCACTCTTCCCACTCAGAAAATGTCCCAAAACTAAATCTAGCTTTTGTTAACTTTTAACCTCGTTTGTTGTTGGGATTGATCTTCTTTTTTGATCAATCCTAATTTTTTATCGCTAGGGTTTCGTGTCTTAACTCAATCTACGCGATCGCACTGTTAGGCTTTTTTGTATGGATATGGTAATAGATTTAGATTTTGAATAAATCGGTAATCTCGTTGATTCTTGGAGATGAAAGGATAATTCCAGATTATTGCTGTGGCGGCGATCAAGCCATCGGCAATGAGTAAGCCATGACTTAACCGATACAAGCGGAGCAAGTCAACTGCTTTGTCGGAAATAAGCTGGTCAATGGCAATTACGTCAAACTGTTGAAGAAATTTCTCTAGCGTCCGTAACTCTGACTTGTTAGCGCAGCCAACAATTAATTCCATTTGTGTAACTACGCTGATTGCCAATCTGGAAGTTGATTTTAGCTCTTGCAGACAATTAACGGCTTCAGAAATACCACGACCAACATCAATGATTATGTCGGTATCTACGATAGTTGAACTAGTCATGAGATTTTGACCACTCATTTTTTCGCAAATTTCGCACCCAAGTAGTACTCTCTAAGTCTTGACGATCACGCCACATTCCAATAAAGGGATCATTTATCAAATCACCGTTTGGTAATGCAGACAGAGGTTCAGAATATCTGTACTTTTGTTTCAAAAAAGAGATCAGGCTGATTACTTGGCTCTGTGCTTCAGCAGGCAAAACTAACAATTCATCTAGAATTTCTTGATTTGTCATGATCATAACCTCCAAAATGATTAGCTCCAATTGGTATTGGGTTGTTTCTCCTTTTTTATCATATCACCCCTAATTCTGGTCGCCTTCACACCAATAAAAATAAGGTGCGTTGGAGTAACGCACCCTACGGCGATGGCGATCGCACTACGCGATCAGCGATCGCACTATGTATTATGTTTCTCCACTGTAGAAGACTCTAAACTAGCTGTGGTAAAGGGCTTATGAAACTTAGATGGGAACGGATCTTGTTTTAGATAAAATTTAGAGAATCGCTCCCCTTTAATCCAGGCATAACTATTTAACTTTGTCTTAAGGTCGCCATATTGGGCAGGAACGGCTAGTTCTTCCATTACCCGTTTTACAAAAGCTCGATATTTTCTACCAACAAAATACTGCTTGTATAAAACTGAAGGAATACGAAGCTTAATTGATGAGTCATCACTCTCAATTTTGATTCCAAACATAGTAGTAAGTGGATTCATTCCGATAAAGCGATCCTCTAATCCCTTTTCAATAAGAATATTTTTACCAATAGCCTCGATTTCTCTTTTCATTTTTGCTAAAGGCTTGTAATCGCCCCTCTCAATTGACTGCTGAATGTCTTTTAACATTTCCCTCAACTCAGTTACTTCAGGCTCTTGCCTCATTTGATGCAATACTGGAAGGAAATCATTTCCACTAGAACTCTCACGGATCAGAAGTGGAAGGAATCCAGGAAGACTTATATTGATCGCTGATTCCGAGTGTCCAAGTGCTTCAAGAGAATCTTTTAATTTGCCTTGGAATTTACCTATTCCTTCATCAAAAGCACTAGCGAAATTAGACTTACTTCGAGCACCTTGTTTGAGACGATTTAAAAAATCATATGCAAAAAAGTCTCTCAATGGGTGAGGTAAGTAAGAGCAATCATATTGAGATGAAAAGACCTGATGCCAAATGTATTGATGCCCCAACCACCCCATCACAGAAAGCATCTGTTGCACATGTCTTGAAAGCTTATCCCATGTAACCACATTGCCATCAGTACCTATTATCTTTAATTCTGAACCAAGTGCTTTGTTGGCAGGACTAGCTAAAATTGCTTCAATTAAGGGGCTTTCCTTATTAATTCCATGAGCGCGAAAAACTAAAAAGAATTCTGAATTTGAGTGTTCCCAGATGAATTCACTAAACGCATTGACTTGCAAGAAATATTCAGAAAAGAGAGAACGCTCAGAGCCTGCATGGAATGCTTCCCGCCAGATTCCTAGTAGGGAATTACAAATTTCAACAATTTCAGCATCCTCATTTTCTTTCAACTCTTGAAAATGAAAAAGATCACCGCTGATTAGGGCTTTCCTACTTGGAGTCAGTTCAGCTTTATAGTTGTCGGGAATAATCACACCATCACTGAGCAATACAGCCTCACTGAACCTAGATAAAGCAACATGCTCAATATCCAAAAGTGCAGGCTCCTTTAGAGGAGCTTTGCCTAACGCTCTTTGGACGCTGGAGATAGTTGCATTATCAATGAGAATTTTAGCCATTTCAAGATCCTGGGGTCACTTTCTCCATTGAAACATAGCTATTGATTATACGAAAACTTTCCCCGTATTGCCACAAGATGGAATGATCGCAAGAATTTTTCCGTACAATATTCTAAAAAGCGTGTTATTCCGATTGGCGTACTCTGTCATGAACTCATCTTTTTGTCTTTGACGAGAATGCGAAAGATCCGTGACACTAAAATTTTATCAGCCAAATAAGCAAACAAGCCGAAAAAAGCAGGACTAAATTCGTGATAGGATTAAAAATCGGACTATCGAGCTAACCTAGCCTTTTTATTTCATCGGGCGAAAGACCACCGTTGAGCGACCCTAACTCGTTTTGTCTTTAACCTTTGTTTACAGGAACCATGAAACATACATTGTCTGTTTTAGTAGAAGATGAAGCGGGCGTTTTAACGCGAATTGCAGGATTATTTGCCCGTCGCGGCTACAATATCGAGAGTTTAGCCGTTGGCCCCGCCGAACAAGCAGGGGTATCTCGCATCACGATGGTCGTGCCTGGCGATGACGACACCATTGAACAGTTGACCAAGCAACTCTACAAACTGATTAATGTCCTAAAAGTTCAGGATATTACCCAAATTCCCTGCGTTGAACGGGAATTAATGCTGGTAAAGGTCAATGCCTCGACCACGAATCGAGCAGAAGTGATTGAACTCGTGCAGGTCTTTCGGGCCAGAATTGTGGATATCTCGGAAGAAACCGTCACCGTTGAAGCGGTGGGAGATCCAGGCAAAATGGTCGCGATTATTCAAATGCTGAATCGATTTGGCATTCGGGAAATTTCACGGACAGGAAAAATTGCTCTAGTTCGCGAGTCTGGGGTGAATACGGAATATCTCAAATTACTAGAAGCCAAAGTTTAAGAATTTTTAAAAACTTCCTGTGCCAACTGAGCGTCTGGTTAGTAGTGCCTTTTGTCGTCGTTGGGAAAAGGCTACAATCAGACAATCAAACCTGAGATAGTCGCGGTCACGAAGTGTGCCTACGGCATCGCCTTTTCTGGGAACTAAACTAAGAATTCCTAGAAATTGGCATCACAGATTGCTTAGGATTATTATTTAAGGAAAATAACTATGCTTAAACCCGTTTTATTGAGTGGATTAGTCGGTCTTTCAATCGCTTCTTTCGCGATCGCCCCTAATGCCCAGGCCCAGGGAATCACCTATCAAGCCCAGATTCAATCCACCGCTTCCCCAACCATTCCTGCTTTGGAATTACAGCAATTTGTTCAAGTGCAAAAAAGATGGAAAGGCATTGAACAACAGTCCCAAGGTCAAATGGTGCAGGCGATTAAGTCAGAAGGATTAACCCCAGAACGATTTATGGCAATTTTGAAACAAAAACAATCGCCAACGCCTTCCGATGAACCGCTTTCGACCGACGATAATACAAAATTTGAGAAAATCATTGCTAAATTCCAGAAAATCGAAGAAGATTCTATCCCTAAAAAAGAAAAAGCGATTATCTCCCAGGGCTTAGATATACAACGATTTGGTCAAATACAACGTACTATTCAGCAAGATCCTGCCCTCCAAGAAAAAGTCAAGAAAATGTTAGGAGAAGACACTCAACAACCAGCTAAACAACCATAGGATAAACTAATTTTAATAAATCATTTAAAAAGATTGAGATGAATAGTAATGGAACCCAATAGTTCTTTAGATTGGATGTTAGGCGGTTTGGCTTTTTTGATTTTGTTTAGTGGGCTAGTGATGCTACTGAATGGAGTTCGGAAAATGGGCGATAAGTTTTAAACTCGTTTTTTTAATGCAATCATTCTCCATTTTGATCATTGGTTATGGCAATAATCTACGCAGTGATGACGGTGTGGGACGGTATCTGGCAGAAATAATTGATCAACAGGAATTGCCCTTCGTAAAGACTCTTTCTGTTCATCAATTAACGCCAGAATTAGTGTTAGAAATTACCGAAGCCAAAGCCGTCATTTTTATTGATGCGATCGCCTTTCCTCCCTTTGAAATTAGCCTCCAATCCCTAGAACCGAGTCAGGACAAAACCCGTTTGGGTCATACCAGTAATCCTGAACAGTTACTTTCTTTCTGTAAAAATTTATATCATAAATTCCCTTCCGCTTGGTTGCTGACGATTCCCACTAATAACTTTGAATTTGGAGAAACTTTTTCCGATCTTACCCAAGCCGCGATCGCACCTGCTCTCACTATTCTCACTCAATTAATCAAAATTCTCTCTTTAAAATCAGATGATCCTATCGAGAATCAATGAATCTCACTATTGGCTAAAAAATGCCCATATTCCTGTTTGTTTACTCGATCAAACTCAATTTGTCGCTAAAACTAGGGAAGGATTAAGTAATGTTGACCTAGAAATTAGGTTAGGAATTATTCAACAAGTCATTAAACATACTGAAACCAAGCCCGATATTCCCTTTATTGACCTAGAAAAAAAGATTATTTTTCCTGGATTTGTGGATATTCATACCCATCTCGATAAAGGTCATCTCTGGGAGCGATCGCCGAATCTAGAAGGAACCTTTGACTCTGCCCTAAAGACTATTGTTAAAGATGTGGAAAAATATTATCAAGCTGATGATGTTTATCGTCGGATGGAATTTGGTCTTAAGTGCAGTTATGCTCATGGAACGGTTGCATTAAGAACCCATTTAGATGCCTTTGGAACTCAAGGAGATATTGCCTTTGAGGTTTTCCAAAGCTTACAAAAAGAATGGCAAGATAAAATAAATTTACAAGCAGTGTGTCTCGTTAGTTTAGATTATTTCCAGACTGCTGAAGGCGTTAAACTTGCGGATAAAATGGCCGCAGTAGGAACAGTGTTAGGCGGATTTGCTCCTAATCATCAAGATTTAGACAATCAATTAGACAGGATTTTTCAACTAGCAAAAGAACGATGTCTAGATCTTGATTTTCACGTTGATGAAAATGGCGATCAAAACTCTAACTCTTTACGCAAAGTCGCAGAAGCCGCACTCAGAAATCAATTTACAGGCTCTATTATTTGTGGACATTGTTGTAGTTTAGCGGTTCAACCCTTAGAAATTGTTCAGCAAACTTTGGCTCTGGTAAAGGAAGCAAATATTGGCATTATTAGTTTGCCCATGTGTAATTTATTTTTACAGGATCGACAACAAAATCGTACTCCGCTTTGGCGAGGAATTACTAGGGTTCATGAGTTGAAAGAAGCAGGAATTCCTGTCACCTTTGCTAGTGATAATTGTCGCGATCCGTTCTTTGGGTTCGGTGATCACGATGGTTTAGAAGTTTTGAGTCAATCGGTTAAAATTGCCCATTTAGATACTCCCTATGGAGATTGGTGTAGTAGCGTCACAAAAACTCCTGCTGAGTTGATGAATTTACCGAATTTAGGCAAAATTGAAACGGGATTAGTCGCCGATCTGATTATTTTTAAAGCTCGTTATTTTAGTGAATTATTTTCTCGCCCCCAAAGCGATCGCATTATTATTCGTAACGGCAAACAAATTGAGATTCATCTGCCAGAGTATAGTGAATTAGATGATTTAGTCCAGGTTCAATTGAATTAATTCACAAATAATTTACCAAATTGGGATCAAATCAAGTATAAAATTTGGCAATATATTTTCTCCTGATAGCGTTGTCGGATTTTCTAATATTTCAATTGCCCGACCTTGACGGTAAATTTCAACTTTTTTATCTTGACGATTAATTAACCAGCCTAATTGACTACCATTTTCGAGATATTCTTGCATTTTATCCCGTAGAGATTTTAAACTATCACTTTTGGAGCGCAATTCTAGGACAAAATCAGGACAAACGGGAACAAAACCTTGACGTTCTTCTAGGGTTAGCTTATTCCATTTTTCTAACGGAATCCAAGCGGAATCAGGCGATCTATCTGCACCATTAGGCAATTTAAACCCTGTCGAAGAATCAAAAACTTTACCAAGTTGATAGTGTTTATTCCAAAATCTAAGTTGATAATTAATTTCGGAATTTCGTTCTCCTGTTTCTCCTCCTGTAGGGGACATGATAATTAAATCTCCTTGACAATTTCTCTCAAAACATAAATCACGATTGTTTTGACATAATTCATAAAATTCGTCATCAGATAATTGTAAAGGGTCGAGTTTAACAGTTAGAGGACTCATCATCTCTCTTCTCTTTCATTCTATTAGGTTAATTAATTTGAATTTAGCACAAAGTTTTAATCGCAGACATTACAGGAATTTAATTACGCTAAAAAAATCGTTTTGCCTTGTTTTGAGGACTGATAGGCGGCTTCTGCTACCTGAAGAGCATATAAACTTGCTTCGGGTTGGACATAAAGCGGTGAACCATTAAAGAGATGATCCAACACTTTTTGGGTATCCATAGCAAATAATCCACGACGACTTCCTACTTCTAAATCCGTCATTTCTTCACCTCGAATGAGTTTGCCTTGTTCTCCATCAAAACTTAAAGTTCCCTGGTCTCCGTGCAACACAAAACTGCGATCGCCTTGCCAACAAATTTCTCCCTTAGCGTAAACCGTATCAGCCATTAATCCGTTTTGAAATTGCAATTGAGCATTACAAAAACACCCTCGAAAATACCCTGTCTCTGGTGCATCCCAAAAACGCGATTGACAGGTCACAGAAACCACAGAGCCAAATAAATCTGTTAAACGATGGAGACGGGAAAGGGCAGCAATCAAAGGAAAACCAAAACTTTCTGAGTGATACGTCCAGCGTCGAGGAGCAGGATTTTGGGGCATAATAGTGGCATAACGGGCATAAAAAACTTCCCCAATTTCAGGTAAATACCGACGCAAGGCTTGATGAACACCTCCTAATAGTTCTATATGTTCAATATGAAGTAATTTATTTTGTTTTTTAGCAAGTTCTAGCAAGTCTTTTCCAACTAGATAATCTAGAGCGAGGGGATATTCAATAATAACGTGTTTTCCTGATTGTAGAGCGGCTTGGGCAATTAACCCATGATCTCTATTAATCGTTCCAATAATGACTAAATCTAGATCGGAATGATTGACTAATTGTTGCCAGGAAGTTAATGAATTAATCCCAAAAGTTTGACAAAATTCATCGGTATGTTCGGGAGTATTCCCTGTCACAAAACATAACTGACTGCGTTCATCAGTTTGGATCGCTTCCGCTCGGCGTTGGGCCGCGTAACCTGTACCAACAATGCCAACTTTAAGAGGAGCGGTTATAGAAAAAGATTGGGTCATGGTATTGTGTATTTTTAAAGATTTAACTTGAAATTAGAATATTACGGTATTAGGAGAGGTAATGGATTTTGATCAGATTATAAGTTTATGATAAAGGTCTAATCTGTTAATTATCTAAAATACATACAGGCAAGGGGCTTAAGCCGCTTGTTACAAGACGTTCAACAAAATCATGATGAAATCTAAATTTGTGACAGCTTCGCCTATTAGTTGTTGTTAAATTTTCTCAATTAATTATGTTAAAAAAGTTAATTTTAGAAATTTGGAAAAGGGCGTATTCCTAATATCGAGAGAAAAAAATATCCGATTGGCCCTGGTGTAACGGAAGCTGCCTGTAAGACGTTAGTTAAACAACGATTGTGCTGTTCTAAGGATGCGATGGAAAGAAAAAGGAGCAGGAATTATTTTGAGTTTACGGGCTTTGGTCTTGACGAAGGAACGATGAAGTCAATTTTGGGCAAAACTTGATCAGCATGGATTCCCTGTAGAATCCTGATCATACCATTCTTTATCAACTAGAGGTCACTCTCTCTGTAGAAGGTTGACGGCTAAAATTTAAACTCTCATATAAACCGAGGGCATTCTTTTTCGATGGACATATTGTTATAATGCTTGCAAATCTTCTGAGGTATTGCAATTAAATAATACGGTGCGATCGCCGATGGTTAATTCTTCAACTAAATACTGATTTAAGAAACCTTGAAAAGATGTTCCTCCTTTCTCTATATAGGCATTCAGCAACGGTAAACAATCGACTCGATAAAAACCTGATAACGGTTCCCAGCCTTTTTTAGAACGAGGCAAAAACGCGATCGCCTCTGGTGCAACGGATTTTAAATTGAGTGACCATTCCTGCAAAATTTCAGGCGTTAAATAGGGTAAATCCTGGGCTAATAACAAAACCCATTCGGTTTTAACCTGAGGTAAAGCCTGAGAAAAACCGATTAACGGGCCAGGGGATTGGTTTTCTTGAGGATGAATTTCTTCTAAAAAAATACAACCCTGGGGAATGATAGATTGATAACGCGATCGCCAGGGACTGATGACGAAAACCTGACTAGCAACCCCTTGGGCAGTTTGACAAATCCGTGTTAAGAGGGGAACCCCTGCCAACAGAATCAATGCCTTATCCCGACCCATGCGCGAACTTTGCCCACCAGCGAGGATAATAGCAGTAAGGTTCGTCGCGGGGAAATGATTCATGGTAGAAAATGACTTATTTAAGGAAAAAAAACTGCAACAGTTACAGTTATCTATCCATCTTATTCCCGTTTTGGGGGCGATCGCCTCGGTTTGGGTTTTAAATAGAAAAACCAGTAATCCCGAAACTGAAGCGGTCAGTCGATTAGCGGTCAGATTAACGGGCGGTTGGCTCTTGGCCTACGGTTTGCTCTGGTTTGGCGGACTACAAACCTCGGATTTGTTAAGTTTGCGATTGCTCTACTTAAACGGATTACTGACCTCTGGCTATTTTTTGACCTGTTTATTCTTAATTTGGCAAATTTTTCAGGGAAAATCTATAGGACTCAAAAAAAAGCGATCCTGATCTTCATTTACACTAGAAACAGCGATCGCGTTTTTTTGTGAGCCAGCCCTTAGCATTAAACACAACATTTTTAAGATTATGGAATTTGTAGAAAGTTTAAAAATGGCTTCATCCATGTTGATGGCCAACAAACTCCGCAGTACTCTCACCATGTTGGGCATTATTATTGGGAATGCTTCTGTGATTGCCATGATTGGCATTGGGCAAGGGGCGCAGAATCTGGCCACAGAAAAATTATCCGATTTAGGGCCGAATGTGATGTTTGTTTTACCTGGTTCCCGTAAAGCCCGTAATGCGACTTTTGATCTGCCACGTACCCTCGTCTTAGCGGATGCCGAAGCGATCGCCGAACAAGTACCGACCGTTGCAGGAGTCGCGCCAGAGATTAATCGCCGACAACTGATGAGCTATCGTAATCAAAACACCAATGGAATGATCATCGGGACTACGCCAGAATATGAAGAAATCCGCAGTTTCTATGTAGATAAAGGACGTTTTTTAAAACCGATGGATTTAGAACGAAATAAAAGAATTGCGGTGATTGGGACTGAAATTGCGAACCGTTTTTTTAAAACCCAAAATCCCATTGGTCAACAAATTCGCCTTAACAATATTAACTTTGAAATTGTGGGAGTGATGCAGGAAAAAGGATCTTTTTTAGGGAGTAATCAGGATGAGTCGGTATTTATTCCCCTAACAACAATGGTGAGTCAAATTGTCGGTCGGACTTCTCCTTTTGGCATTGAATTGAGTTGGATTAATGTGAAAGCTAAAAATGAAGAAACGGTTCGAGCGGCTCAATTTCAAATCGAAAACCTGATTCGCCTACGTCATAAAATTAAAAATGGTGAGGATGATTTTGGGGTTTCTACTGCCAAACAAATGTTAGAAATTGTTAGTACCGTGAGTGGCGGATTAACCATTATGTTGGCCGCGATCGCCAGCATTTCCTTAATTGTGGGCGGTATCGGGGTAATGAATATTATGTTAGTGTCCGTAACCGAGAGAACTCAGGAAATCGGTCTCAGAAAAGCGGTCGGAGCGGGAAAAAATGATATTTTGATGCAATTTTTAATTGAGGCAGTGATTTTGTCTGTGGTCGGGGGGCTGGTCGGGGTCGCGATCGGGTCAGGATTCGTTTTAGTGATCGGCTTAATTTCTCCCTTTTCTCCAGGGATTTCAGGCATTGCCGTATTGTTATCCCTGGGGATTTCGAGCAGTATTGGGCTTATTTTTGGAGTCATTCCTGCTCAACGGGCCGCAGGTCTAGATCCCATTGTGGCTCTCAGAACGGCTTAAATGCCTATCATTCGTTTACTAAAGATTAGCCGCGATCGCGTTGAGTAAATTGGTGGAATCACTAACCGCCCCAAAAACCCCACCTTGCATTTTAATCATCTTTAAAGCCGCCTCATAGTTGCCGTAATCCGTCGCGCCTGTGCAATCGGATAACATCAAACATTCATAACCCCGATCATTAGCATCGCGCATGGTCGTATGGACGCAAACATCGGTTGTAATGCCCGTGAGAATAATATTTTGAATGCCTTTAAGTTTAAGAATCAGGTCTAAATCCGTCGCATAAAAAGACCCTTTACCAGGTTTATCAATAATGACTTCTCCTGGGAAGGGAGCTAGTTCTTCGATAATTTCCCAGCCTTTTTCACCCCTTGTTAAAATTCTGCCACAGGGGCCAGGATCGCCAATTCCTGCACCGATTTGTTGACTGCGCCACCGTTTATTGTCAGGTAAATCCGAGAGATCGGGTCGATGACCTTCGCGAGTATGGATAATCAGAAAACCCTTTTCTCGAAAGACAGTTAGCACTTTTTTAATCGGTTCAATCGGCGCACGGGTCAGGGACAAATCGTAACCCATTTTATCCACATAGCCCCCGACTCCACAGAAATCGGTTTGCATATCAATAATAATTAGAGTCGTATTGTCAGGACGTAAATCACCGTTATAGGGATAGGCATAGGGTTCGGCTTTCACAAAACAAGTCATCTTTTTCTCCTAAATTGAGTTAATTTGTTGGATATTGGGTTTTAAGCTGTTCATTATCTAAAACGCATAGAGGCAAGGGGCTTAAGCCCCTTGTTAATTTCTAAGCTAAGATTTAGTTTTAATATATTCCCGCCAACCGCCGTATTGGGTGATTTCTAGACCAGTTTCACAGCAAATGGGTTCGCCGATGACTCCTAAAACGACTTCCCCATCGATCAAAGTTACTTTCCCAATCGAAAGTCCTGGGGGTTCTTGCATTAAAATTTTGCCTAATCCTGCTAAGGGGACAGACCAAATTTCTATCGCGATCGCCGTTCCGCCCGTTTTAACTCGTAACATCGCGGGATGAACATCATTGATCGAAAATAAACGATAGGTGCTTTCTGTTTGGGTTTCCCGTAGAAAAGTCGCTCCCACATTGAGCAGATTAGGATTGAGTTCCAGTCCCCGCATGAGGGTTCCATTGACGGCAAGGGGCAAAGTTTCAGTCATAGTTTTTCAATTAATGGTCAGTTCCCAAGGCACCAGGGGCATGACTAAGGGTTCGTTTGGGTGAACAAGTAATAATCATAATGGCCAGGGTCAAAATGTAAGGAGAAGCATTCCAAAGATAATAATAGGAATCCACTCCAACGGATTGCAACGCAGGGCCGATCGCCTGGGCACCACCAAACAGTAAAGACGCATAGAGACATTGAATGGGATTCCAACGGGCAAAAATCACGAGAGCTACCGCCATTAATCCCTGACCACTGGAAATGCGTTCATTCCAAACCCCTGGATAATAGAGGGAAAGATAGGCTCCACCAATGCCTGCTAAAAAACTGCCTAAAATAATACTCAGCATCCGTACTTGAAAAATGGATAAACCCATTGCTCTGGCGGCATCAGGACTGTCCCCAACGGCGCGAACGTATAAGCCCCAACGAGTAGATCGAAAAAACCAATTCATCAAAGGCGCGATCGCCACACCGACCAGAAACAAAGGACAAATTTCTAAGGCAGATTGAACAGAAGGAATACCAGTCCAACCGCCTAATTCGATAGAGGGTAATTGGGGAGCTTGGGGTTGAATAAAGGGTTTACCAAAGAAAAAGGCGATGCCACTGCCAAAAATAATCATGGCAATACCAACGGCCACATCATTCACCCTGGGTTGCTGACAGAGCCAACCGTGAATCCCACCCAAAACC
>QBMS01000045.1 GCA_003249095.1 Snowella sp. | reverse complement strand
ATCCTCATACAATGTACTCTATTATACAGTTTTTACTGTGAATCCAGAAGAGCCAAATATACGGTACTTACTGAGATCCTTGCCTATCACTTTTTGTATAGAAGGCTTACTTCTCCATCAGTTTAGTTTTTTTCTGTATGGAATAATCACGCAAAGTGCTATTGTCTATTTTACGATACAATCGAATAATCTTACAAAATATTGCACTGAGGATCATACAAAGTGATATCAAGTGATTTAACGACAGGTACACTCAATAATACAAGCTCCTTAAAGTCTTTTGCTATTTATGGTTTATTTGGCTATAAGAACGTTGTTTTGCCGCTAGACAGTCAAGTTTTAATTTTAATTGCTGAAAATGGATGGGGAAAGACGACGATCTTAAACAGTCTTTATTCTGTTTTGGATAAGAATCTTGAAAAATTAAAGAAGGTAGATTTTGAAAAAATACAAGTTAAGTTCGAGATGACTAACGAATCTACAAGTTCTGCCATAATCAATAAAAAGGACATTGAATCTATTAGCTCTATTGAATCTGATGAAGATTCATTGTACTATGCTTTAGCAAATTTAGAAAGAACACGGAAGTTTTTAGCAAACATATCTCAAGAACAGGAAGTAAATAAAGAAAAAAAAGAGCGGAATAAATTTAGAGAAAGAATTTCTCAAGAACAGGAAATAAATAAAGAAAAAAAACTTGAATGGAATAGATTTATAGAAGTAATTAAGGACAATTTAAAACAAAAAGTTTTTTACTTTCCGACTTATCGTAGAATCGAAGAAGATCTTTCTAGTTTGGGATATAAAGATATAAAGTTTGATAATAATCAAGATAAATTGATCCAATTTGGCATGGAGGATGTGAAAAATCATTTTAAGCAAATAGAAAAAGAAATTAAAGACACTGCATTTCAGCTTTTTTCTAAGGTCACTGGAGAAATGCTAACCCAGTTTATTGATGGGATCAAAGTCACTCAAGAAATGAAAGATAGAATAAAACCTGATATTTTAAATATTATTCTGAGTCGTGTTGGAGAACAAAATATTTCTCAAGCTGAACAAGAAAATATTAGACACTTAGTCTCTTCGGGAGATATATACGATTCTAGGTATGATGATTTAATTTATTTTTTATCAAAGCTTATCAATTTATATGAACAGCAAAGAAAAATTGATGAATCAATTAAAAAATTTGCTGAAGTGTGCAATAAATATCTCCGACCCACCAAGGAAATTATTTATAATGAATCAACCGCAGATATAGACATCAAACAAACTAGAAACAATGACTCTATTGATTTAAGCGGTTTGTCTTCGGGGGAAAAACAAATCATTTCGCTATTTTCAAAAGTCTATTTAGAATCTAAAGATAACTTTATTCTAATTATTGACGAACCTGAATTATCTTTGTCAGTAGAATGGCAACAGATGCTACTTCCTGACATTATTGAATCAGGAAGATGTAAGCTCCTTATCGCGGCTACTCATTCTCCTTTTATTTTCGATAATGAATTAGATCATTATACTTACGATTTGGATCAATTTGTAACTGAACACTAAATGACTATTAATGTAGAAACTTTAAGAAATTACAAGGATAAAGCGACGGTTGCTTTCACCTTGTTTACTCGTAAATACAAATCAAATAAATCTGCTCTTTTTTGCTTTTTTGAAGGAGAAGATAGTAAATATTATGGTATTAGAATTACTCTGATTACAAAAACTAAAGAAAAATTTTATTTTTGTTGTGGAAATAAATCAGAAGTTTTAAAAATTTATTTTTTGATTTCACAAAAAGAGCAGTTTTTAAAAGCTAAAACAGCTTATTTTATTGATAGAGATTTTGATCCATCTATTTCTAATTCGCTCACCATTGAAGATAGTAAAAAAATTTATGAAACGCCTTGCTATTCCATTGAAAATTTTTACACAAGTACAAGTTGCATTAAAGAAGTTTTAAGAAGTGAGTTTTATCTTGATGAAACAGACCAAGATTTTGAAAATTGCCTAAACTTATACCAGAAATTACAAAATGAGTTTCACCTTCATATTGGACAAATAAATGCCTATATTGCTTGTTTGAAAGAAGCAAAAGAAAAACTTAATTTAGATGGCTTTGATATAGGTAAATTCATCAAATTTAACTTGAAAGAAATCACAGCAAATTATAATATAGAAGCATTAGAAAATAAATTTTGCCCTAAAGTCCCTCTCTCTCAATATGCAATTCAAAAAAAGCTTGATGAGTTGAAAGATCAAGGATGCCAAAAAAGTTTTCGCGGTAAATTTGAAGTCGAGTTTCTAAGAAAAATATTAGCAAAACTTCAAGAAAAAGCGAATAAAGGTGAAGAGGCTTATTTTTCTAAAAAAATAAATGTAAGTTTAAATATTGGACAAAAAACAATTTTATCCGATTTATCTCAGTATGCGGATACACCCTCGTGCTTACATCAATATCTAGAATCTTTTAAAGAAGTAAATGATTAGCAAGCATTTTCTGTTAGTTTGAGATCATTCCAGTTGTGTAAATTTAGTCCTGTATCAAATTATTATTTTTCCAAGTTTAATATAACCGATTTTTACTGTTCTAAATACTGAAGCGTGAGAACTCTCTAGTCATTTAAGCAGAGATCGTGGGGTAAATTAAAAAATCTCTTGGATAGCGATCACATTCATTTCATCAGTTCGAGTAAATGAGAAACTTCTTAAAACCCTAAAAAGTACATTAAAATTGATAAACAAGGATAAAAAATGCGATCGCACTCCCTATTCAAATTCATATTAACCAGTGGAGAAGCAACCCAAAACTTAGGCAAACAATTGGGAAAATCTCTCCCTTCAGGAACGATTTTATTACTCAAAGGAGACCTGGGCGCAGGAAAAACCACCTTAGTTCAAGGAATTGGCGAAGGATTAGGCATTACCGATGCCATTGTTAGCCCCACCTTTACCCTCATTAACGAATATCCCGAAGGTCGTCTTCCTCTTTATCACCTAGATTTGTATCGCTTAGAACCCGCCGAAGTGCGATCGCTGTACCTAGAACAATATTGGGAAGGTCAGGAATTTCCCTTGGGAATCGTGGCGATCGAATGGCCAGAGCGATTACCCTTGAAACCCGATCGCTATTTAGAAATTAATTTAAACCACACAGAAGATCAAGGTCGTCAAGTTACTGTGGAATGGCAGGGAGAAAACCCGATCGCGATCGAAAAAATCCTCGAAAATTTTATCTAAACCCCAAAATAATGGGGGACTCAACTATTGAAAAATCCCCCTAATATCGGCTCAACTTTATGGGCAATAACGGTTAATCTAAATCAAATTGACTACCGCGTTTGTATTGTAAATAAGCAGCCGTAAAAAGTCCCGCTAAAGTGACAGGAATTAAACCTAATACAATACCTAACAAGAGGGGTTCGATCACGGGCTATCTCCTTGATATGACTAATTACCTTTCTTTATCCTAATGCCATAGCTCCCCTTCATCCCATTCTTTTCCAGAATTTTTTAGGGTTTGGTTTTCGCGATCGCCTGAATATCCCGAATCGAAAAAAGCGTCCGAAAGCCCAATCCCTGTTCTTGGTAAAAGGCCGCGCCCCCTTGTTCTCGATCAATCAACGAAAAAACTTCTTCTACAATATAACCCGCTCCCCGTAACCGTTCCACTGCCAACATCGCCGACTTGCCCGTTGTCACCACATCTTCTAAGACCACCACCTTTGACCCTTCAGCCAGATCGGGGCCTTCAATATAGGCTTGGGTTCCGTGACCCTTGGCTTCTTTGCGGATAATGAAAGCAGGAAGCGGACGATTTTCGTAGGCAGATACCACACTCACCGCCGTTACAATCGGATCGGCTCCCAGGGTTAAACCTGCCACCGCATCCGTATCGGAGGATAGTTGGGCTAAAACCAACCGACCGATCGCCAAAGCCCCATCCGCCCTGAGCGTCACCTTTTTTCCGTTGAGATAATAGGTACTGGGTTGCCCCGAAGATAAGACAAAATCCCCTTCTTGATAGGCTAAATCCGCAAAAAGTTTTAATAAATAATGGCGCAGTTCGGTCAGATCAGCCGTCGCAATATCAGAAATCAGGGAAAAATCAGCCTTCATAGGGAAATAACCGTGAAAATTAACGTAAAAAATGTCAGGAGGAAAAAAGTAACATTAACTTAATTTTGATCGAATTTTGTCCCACTTGATCAGAATCTAGCTTAGAATTGGGCAGAAATATTAAATCAACGCATTTTTTCAGGCTTAATCTCTTGGCTCATCCTGCTTTAGCCATTACAATTGAGGTGAAGAGATCTGCGATCGCCGTCCTGTTGTCAGGATTCATTTAGGGGTAACTATCACTATGAAAATTATGAAAAACGGAATTCTAACCTGGGGTCACTCTTTCGGACTAGGCATGATTTTAGCAGGGACTTTTTGGGGACTGGCGGCCACGGCCCAATCCCAGCCTGTTGTTTCCAATGTCGGCAATATGGCTCCCCCCTCATCGGCGATCGTTCCTAGCACTGCAACGACCACTCCCGAATTGGCTCAGGATTATGCAAATTATCATAGCGTCCTCAATCAAGTCACCAAAATCAGCCAATTTAGGGATGTGTCCCCCCAAAACTGGTCTTACGAAGCTTTAAAAAATTTAGTAGAAAACTACGGTTGTATCGTGGGTTATCCCGATGGAACCTATCGTGGCGATCGCGCCCTGACCCGTTATGAATTCGCCGCAGGGTTGAATGCTTGTTTGGGGCAAATCGAAAAACGCATCCTAGAAGCTCGTGGGCAAGGTCTTTCTGTCCAAGGTGGAACGAACACTTCGGTAATGACGGGAGTTCAACCAGGGGAGCCTTTACCAACGGTTTTTAATCGTGCCTTTTATAACGATACAGGTCGTTTCTATGACATCACCGATCTGTCGGGTCAGGCTAATAAAATTTTTGGATGGCGGAGTTGGACAGGTTCCTACTTTGATAATCAAATTGCCAATGATGGTCAAACTTTTGGGGCAGTTTATGACGATGCTCTCCGTCAACAAACGGCAGGAACTCGAATTCGCACACGAGATCTAGCGAATCCTTTTAATAGCACCCTGCAAGATAATCCTTCCTATCTGCGACTAGGCAATCCCTCTAGTCAATTTTAAAAGGTGAAATGTGACTTGAAAGCTTGGATTGTGAGCTAATTTCTAGGGTGAACCATCCTCAGACAAAACTTATGAAGGGTTTGCGGTCTCCTCGGTGATCGCGTTGGTGTTCGTGTTGATGGCAGCTTCGGTCGATTCTTCTGATATTTTCTGCTTTTTTGTTATTAAGCATACAATTCGAGTAGATCATTTGTTCGTCAGCCTGTTTAAATGGGATGAATGCGATCGCGTTAGACATCCAGAAAAATAGCTTAATCTATTTTCTATCAAGGCTTAGACTTTTTTTGTAATATTTGTCATAATAAAAGTTAAGAGTTCTTTTTAAAACTTTAATCTTATTATCTTTTATCATAAAAATTTGTTTCGGTCAAGAGTAAAAAGTAAGAAACTTTAGTAAAAAAAAGATCTTTTTAAGCGTAATTAGCATCTATGACCCTGGATGATCAGATAATGTATGGGTAAAGGGCTTAAGACCTCTATTTATTACGCTTTAGTCATAATTCACTTATAGGAATACCCTTAAGTAATTCGTTATCTAGGGTAATTTTACCTAATTTTAATAAATCCTTAATTAATAAGATTAAATCAATGAAATGTCGTTGTAATAGAACTCATTTTACTTTTTGTACTGATCAGCCTTTATCCGTGCGAATGTTGTGGCTCCTGATACTCTGTCACAAACTTCGCTGTGACTATTGTAGAAAAAGTAGAATAGTGTTTCTGCCTTATTTTCTGCTCACGCTTCCCTTTGATCGCTATCGTTAAGGCTCCCATCTTCCCACAAGGATAATTTTTTGCGATTGCGTAACTGGTTGTTGATCAATGTCTGATTTTTGACGCTTTCCGATTGCTTGAGGTACTCTAGGGCAATTTTTCTCATGAGGATTGATTTGACTTGAGCATTTAAAAGTTCAGTTAAAGTGTATTGACACAAAAGCCGATCGCGTTCTTGGTTAGTGATGATCATTACAGCGATCGCGCTTCCCCCAGCGGCCAACAGAGACGGTACGATAGGCAACCACCAGCCAAAAATAAACGCGAGATAAAAACCAGCGATTGAAACACTACTGCTTAAAATCAAGCCCAATAGAATTAATTTAGGAGATTGAATCCACCAACTTAAGATCGTCGTGAATAGGATGCAACCCAAAATCCAGGCGTATTCAACGGGATCGGGCCAGGTGTGAATCAGAGTACGTCCATCCATCGCCGAACTAATTAATTGACTAGCAATATTGGCATGGATAATCACCCCAGGCATTTGCTCAGGAGTGGGAAAAAGTCCGCCACTATAGGGAGTATCAAATAAATCCTTTAGGCTCTCGGCAGTGACTCCGATCAGAACAACACGATCGCGGAAAAAATCAGGGGGAATTTGCTTGTTTAAGACTTTTTTGAGTTCAATTGTCCTAAAATTCTTTTCTGTTCCCCGAAAATTGAGCAAAATTTGGTAACCGCCTGAATCTGCCCGAATATAGCCGCCGTCATTTGCGGTAAAACGATTAAAAATAGCTTTCCCTAAACGGACTTTATGGTCAGGAAGAGATTCAAGGACAATTCCTTGCGATCGCAGGTAAGAGAGAGCTAATTTAATCGCCAAACTTTCACGAATATCATCCGAAGAAAGTTCAACTGTCAAAAGAGCGCGGCGCACCGCTCCATCTAAATCTTGAGACAAATCCGCAAATCCCACCTGTTTTTGATTTTTCAGAATTGGGGGGGGATCAATCTGAGGCTCGATCACTTTCTCAATGCCAAATAGATTAGAAGTCGTTTGAAAAAGTTTAGCCAGTTCCCTATTACCAGGTTCTAGAGGCAAATTACGGACGAGATCCAACCCTATTACTTTGGGATTTTGCGTTTTGATTTGTTTAATTGTCTGGGCTAACAGTCGGTCATTGAGGGGCCAACCCCGCTCACTAATGTCAGATTCAGTGATCGTGACGATCGCAATTCGTTGATCCTCTGCGGTTGCGGGTCGCCACTGAAAAAATTGATCCAACATAGTCCATTCCGCTCTTTGCCATAATCCTCCCCAACGGGACAAAAAGATCGGTATGGCAAGCATGACAGCAATTTTAGGTATCCAAGACCGAGGAATCCGTTGTTGATTGACTTTTTGAGTCGCTTTTTGCCTAGCTGATGCCAATAATTGACTGGCTTGCTCCGTTGCCGTTAATTCCTCTTGAACCTGTTGTTTGGCCAACTCCTGACTAGCCACTAAGTATTGGTAATCTAAATCACTTAATTGTTTACCCAACGCCCACCCCAGGGCTTCCTGTAAAGTTTGTCCTGACAATAAATAGGAGAGATCGCCCGATTCTGACCAGGCATTAATTGTGTCTGCGTAGGGACGGAGAGCGGCTAATTTCCGTTCAACCCAAGCTTGATCAAAAATCTGGGCATAAAGACGGTTATAAACCTGGAGTTTTCCCTCATTTTCTACAACTAATCCCGATAGCTGTAATGACCGTTGTTCTGCACTGCCATCGCTGGGAATACTACCTTGCTTGAGAATATTTTGATAAAAACCTAATAATCGGCCTATTTTGGATTCGTCTCTAAAAATTCTGTCCCTAATGGTTCTGAGATGTTCGGGTTCATCCCGTGCTTCCCAATTTTCGATAATGCGTGACCGAATCAGGTTTTCTAATGCTTTTAGATCATCATTTCCTGAAAAAGATTCAGGGTGAGCTAGGACTAATTTACAGAGTTTTTGGGTTAAAAAAGGTTGTCCTCCGCTCCAATCCAGAATTTCTTCCATCATGAGTTCAGGAAGCTTGATAATTCCTTTTAATCCTTCGGTTAACGGCTCAACTTCATGGGATTGAAAACCCTTTAGGGCGATCGCCCTACCAATATTAAAGGGAGTGTTTTTTTTATCTTGAATCAGGGCATTGGGGGTTGCGACTCCCAGTAAAGCAAAGGTCAATCGTTGGTATTCAGGGGAGTTTTCCCGTTGTTCATAGATAAACCGAATCAGTCCAAAAAAATCATCTAAAGAAAATTTCTGACTCAGGACGCGATCGATTTCATCAACAAAAATAACGATATTGTCGGGAACTTCAACTAATAAAACTTCTTGAATAAATAAACCCAACCGTTGGACAGGACTGAATAAATCCCAGCGGTCTTTCCACCAAGGTCGCCATTGTATTTTTGATTGCAATTGACCGCCACTCACAATGGACTGCACAATGCCTGCATACCATTTTTCAGGATTAACTTCCTGGGTTCCCATGCCTGTGAGATCAATAAAAATACAGACCGTTCCTTCGGCGGTTAGGCGTTGACTGGCTCTCACCCGTAGGCTGGATTTTCCCATTTGTCGAGAATTCAAAACATAGCAAAATTCGCCCGCTTTTAAGGCTTGATAAAAAATTGAATCGGCTTTCCTC
This sequence comes from Snowella sp., assembly GCA_003249095.1. Lineage (GTDB taxonomy): Bacteria > Cyanobacteriota > Cyanobacteriia > Cyanobacteriales > Microcystaceae > Snowella. Next base: position 19,006 of record QBMS01000045.1, on the reverse strand, counting down.
GTTACATAGCTCGGTGCGTCGCTGTGGAGGCTTCCTCCAACTTGATATTCAAACTGTTGATGGGGGGGAATCATTAAGGTGCTTATTTCAGGACAAAAACGCTTATAAACCTTATCTAATTTGATAATTGATATTTTTCGCCCCCCCAGCCCCCCAACTTTGGGGGGAGTTTACAAGTTTCTGAGTTCAAAGTCCCCCAGAATTGGGGGATTTAGGGGGCGATCTTCAAAACTACGGATTTCAAGTTAGACTCGGTTTCTTCATCCTAATCTAAGTCTTATTGATTTGGAAAAAAATAGACAAATACCTGACTTTTTCCGACTTTTTATTTCTATGACCAGACATTAACAGATTTTTTAATGGGTATATTTCATCAAAGTGCAATCTGTCAAAACCATAGAGAGGTAATATAGTATGGCGTTATATCTATCTTGCTTGTTTTTAATTCCCATAAAGTAGTCCGTCATGAAAATTAAAGCAATAGTTTGGCAAGAAGACGGGGTTTGGTGTGGTTCTGTACCAGCCCTACCAGGTTGTCATACCTGGGGAGAAAACTACGAACATTTACTCTTAATGCTTAAGGAGGCTGTTCAAGGCTGGCTTGAAGTTAAGTTTGAGGAAGAGGAGAACCCAAAATAACCAATGTATTTATTAATTCCCGCCGCAGGATTGGGGAAACGCATGGGTAGCGAACTCGCCAAGCGAGGGCTACGCCAGCGCAACAAATTGTTACTCACCCTTTTAGGTAAACCCCTATTAGCTTGGACATTACTGGCGGCCGAATCTTCCCCAAAAATTCAATGGATCGGAATCATGGGACAACCCCAGGATTTTCCCGCTTTTGAGGAAATTTTAGGCGATTTAAACTTAACGAAAGCTGTTCACTTGATTGTCGGGGGAGATACCCGTCAAGCGTCGGTTTTTAATGGGTTAAAAGCCCTACCGAGCGAGGCGAAATCCGTTTTAATTCATGATGGGGCGAGATGCCTGGCGACTCCCGCATTGTTCGATCGCTGTGCTGAGACGATGAAAACTTGTCGGGGAATGATTGCGGCGGTTCCTGTGAAAGATACGATTAAAATTGTTGATCGCGATCGCCTAATTCAGGATACTCCCGATCGCCGTTACCTCTGGGCGGCCCAGACTCCCCAGGGTTTTGATGTGGCTTTATTAAAAGAGTGTCATCAACAAGGCGAAAAATTGGGCTGGGAAGTGACCGATGATGCCGCTTTGTTTGAAAAATGCCAATTACCCGTGCAAATCGTGGAAGGGGAAGAAACCAATCTGAAAGTCACGACTCCTGTGGATTTGGCGATCGCGGAATTTATTTTACGACAGCGATTCACTGAAATAACTTAAACGGGGGCCGCAATTAAACCTGCGATCATCTCCAATAACAAATTCGGTTGGAAAGGCTTGGTCACATAGGCATTGGCCCCCAAGGCGATCGCCCGTTGTCGATGAGCCTCACTTTCACGGGAAGTGACGACCAGAACGGGAATTCCGTTAAACGTCTCATCTGCCCGAATCAATTGCAACAGAGAAAAACCATCCATATTGGGCATTTCTAAGTCACAAAGAATGAGTTTAAAGGTTTGGAGATGCTGAATCAGCAGTTCCCAAGCTTCCTTACCGTCCCGACATTCCATCACTTGATAATCCGAACGGGTCAAAATTCGGGTTAGGGTACGACGCACCATGATGGAGTCGTCAATAATCAAAATAGAATTCTCTTCACCCATTCTAGAGAAAGACTCTATCGGGGGAATTGCGCGACGCACGGCATTAACTTCGGTTTTTTGCCATAATTCATCAAAATATTCAGGTAACAAAATCGGAACAACCTCACCCGTCCCCAACACCGTACAACCTGCTAAATAATTGGGAATCGGGGTAATCAGATCAAAGGCTTTAAAGACTAACTGTCTTTCATCCACAATTTGATCCACTGTTACCACCGCCATTTTGTTATTCATCGGCAACATGAGACCCACACTACTTTGGCGATTTTGGGGATTGGCTTGCAAAACGTTGGGAATATTGTAGGGGAGTAATTGTTCGAGGGAACGGACGGGGAAGGATTGTTCCTGCCAGGTAACTTGACCATGAACGACGGGAAATTCAGCCAAGGAAATAATACGAGTGACACTTTCGGAGGGAAAAGCGAGCAATTGTTGCTGACAGCGCACCAATAGGAGCGAAACAATATTTAGGGTCAGGGGAATGCGAATAATAAATCGAGTGCCTTGGCCCGCTTCCGTTTCAACCTTTAAACTGCCCCGTTGCATTTCTACTTGATGTTTGACGATATCCAAACCCAATCCCCGTCCCGACAAGTCACTGACACTATCGGCAGTCGAAAAACTAGGGGTGAAAATATAGTCTAAAATCTCCTCTCGGCTAGGGTTTGCATCGGTTGTAATGAGTCCCAGGGCGATCGCCCGTTGTCGCACCTTGCCCAGGGGAATGCCATTACCATCATCGGCCACCGTAATACGCACTTGGTTACTGGTGACAACTGCCGATAATTTGATTTGTCCGATTTCAGGTTTACCCACAGCGGCCCGTTCGCGGGGAAGTTCGATCCCGTGATCAAAGGCGTTACGAATCAAGTGGGTTAAAGGCGTGCGTAATTGTTCTAAAATCGCCAATTCGATTAGGACATTTTCTCCTTCAATGACTAATTGAGCCGATTTGACGTGTCTCTGGCTTAATTTTTCGACGGGTTGAATAAAGGCATTGGCCAAAGTACTAAAAGGAACGAGACGAGATTGATTGAGATCTCCATCCAAACTATCCAAAGATTGACGGACTTGGAGCAGGGTTTCCTGTAATTCCCGTTCGATCAGATCAATGTCTTCGTGGATTTCTTGCACCTGTACCATTAGTTCCTGAAAACGCTGGAGAGTGGTATGGGCAGTGGTATATTGGTCAAATTGTAGGGCATCAAATCCTTCTAAGAGGGTATTTTGACCATTTTGGGCGGTAAGGGGCGTGTTACTGGGGATTTCTCGAAAACTTAATTCATCATACAGAGACTCGACTTGCTCCCGCATGGGAATTAATTGTTGATTGCGTTTTTTGAGGTTGCGACTGGCTTGCCTGAGTTGGCGATCGGAAATGAGCAGACGTTCATGGTTGATTAGTAATTCACTGACCGTGTTACTCATTTTATTGAGACGATCCAGGGGAATGCGTAGATTTTGCTTACTACCTGTTTCTACAACGGGTTTGGTGGGAATAACAGGTTTAACAGGAGGTTGAGGAACTTCTGGGGTTTCAATCACCTCATGGGGCAATAAACCTCGTAGATTTTCAGAAATTTGGGTTGGTTGAGATTGAAAATGATTTTCCCGAAGTTGACGAATTTCCGTAATAACAACGGGAATTAGTTCTCGTAGGGGGACTTTTTGGGTGGCTTCAATTTGTTGGGAAAGGGTAATGATTTCTTCTAACCAATCACAACTCAGAGCTTGTCCCAGGAGGGTAGATTCCTCTTGCAAAAGTTTAAAACTTTCTTGGAGGGCATTTTCTGAATTTTCTGGGGGTAGGAGTTTTTCGACTCGTACTAAGCAGGATTCGAGTTCTACTCCCAGGGCGATCGCGATAAAACTATCGGGGGCATCATTATTGTCAGCAATTGCCCCCGCTTCTCCCAGGGTTTCGAGAAATTGCTCCAGGGCAATAGTGATTTCCAATTGCTCTGGTTGATCATCAATCTGGCCCGCGGACACCGTAGGTGCGCCTTCGGCGATCGCTGCATCAATGAGGGTCTGGACTTCTTCGGTGGCGAGACTCAAAAGCCCAAAAGCCGTAATATTATCCTCCACCCGTCCCTGCTCTAGGGCCTCAAACAAATCCTCCATTTTATGGCAGAGTTGATTGAGAGTCGGCATCACGGCCATCCCCGCTCCCCCCTTGAGAGAATGGGCCGCCCTGCCTAAGTTTTTATAAATCGGCTGGCAGTATTCCGTCGATTGGTCGGTTTGCAAGGCAAGTTCAAGTTTGGGCAAACCTTCCATCAGAAGATTCAAACATTCTGGGGCATCTTCCTCTAAAAAGGCCTGTCGGGCTTCCTGGGTAATGGCTTCTAACGTTGCGGCATCTAGCATTTCAATTACTGATAATGAATTGACGGTTAATTGACCTTAAAGCGAGAGGCGGAATCTTGTAATTCAAGGGCGATCGCACTGAGGGAGTTGAGAGAGTCTGTCACTGACTGGGAACTGGCTGAGGTTTCCTTGGCAACTTCGGCTACCTCTTGCATCGCTTCCGTTACATTCACCGACGTTAAGCGTTGAGAGGCGGTACTAGTAGAAATAGAGGCTAACAAAGTATCAATTTCTTGACTAATAGTCGCCAGATTTTGGAGGGTTTCTTTGGTTTTTTGAACGAGTTGGGTTCCTGTTACCACTTCCGAGGTACTTTCTTCCATCATTCGAGTCATTTCTGCTGTTTCTGACTGAATATCCAAAATAACTTGTTCAATTTCCTGGGCAGACAAATTCACCATTTCCGCCAATCGTCTGACCTCATCGGCAACGATTCTGAATCCTTGACCATTTTCCCCTGCTCTTGCTGCTTCAATGGAGGCATTAAAGGCCAGTAGGTTGGTTTTTTCGGAAATACTGGAGATGATATTCACAATTTTGGAAATTTCCTGGGAAGATTCCGCCAATCGTTTCGATTTTTTAGAAATTTCTGCCACCCCTCCCCGAATTTTATAAATACTATTCACGGTCTGATCCATTGTTACTTGACCTTCTTTCGCCGCTTCATTTCCTTGACGGGCGATCGCCGCCGCATCTTGAGCCGTATTAGAAACGGATTCAATCGATTGAGCGATCTGGGCCACCGATTGAGTTGCCTGATCAATGGATTGGGTCTGCATAACGGCCTTTTGGGAAAGGGTTAGAACCGATTCCGTATTCTCTTGGGCTTTTTGGTTCACCTGTTGGGAAGCTTCCAATACCTGATTCACCAGACCGCGCAGACTGCTAATAGTGGTATTAAACGCATCGGTAATCGCTCCGACTGCCCCCGTTTCTACCCGTTCTTTAACGGTTAAATCTCCCTTAGAAGCTTCTTCAATCCCTAAAAGCAGACGAATGACTCCCTCTTCCAATTCTTCTTTCTGTTTTCGCTGTAATTCTGACTCCTGTTGACGTTCTTGAATGGTTTTTGCCATTGATTGACTAGACGCAAAAATGCGATCGGCCATATCATTAAAGGTCATCGCCAATTGTCCCACTTCATCCTTTGCGAGGACTGCGGCACGGGCTTCCATATTTCCTTGACCAAATTTTTGAGCCGATTCCTGAAGTTGTTGGATGGGTTTAGTGAGGGTCTTTCCTAACCAGCGAGCCACTAAGCCCGTAATAATCAGAGCCAGGGAACCAATGCCTATCTGTAATAAAAAGGTTTCTCGTAACAGCTTGTCTATATTCTTTTCAGACGTTCCCCGAACCAAAAAAACAATCGGTTTTCCTTCTGCGTTGGGAATACTGGAGACAGCGATCGTCATCCATTGATTATTAATCTTGTCTCTAGTGGTTAATTTTCCCCCTACGCTTTTTTGGGCCTGTGTCAGAAGTCTTTGATCGATAAAGGGAACCTCTGGCTCCAGTTTAAGACGATTGTTCTTCCCACTAGACTTATCCTCTAGACCCAGCATGGAGGTCGCCAAACCAAAAGTGCCATCGGGTTTAGAGAAATACACTGCCCCGTAACCACCACCGAAGGTGTTGACCGTTTCCTTGACAATGGGGTTTTTACCATTAACGACATCTCCAGAGATGAGGACTCCAATGACCTCTTTGCTGAACGGATGTTCCACAGGGGTTGCGGTATAACGAATCAGAGCGTGTTCACCCGTTATCTGTGATAAAGAGGGAGGAGCTTCTTGGGATAATTCTTCCTTGGTCACAATGCTACTGACTTTAATTTGTCGCGGGTTATCCAGAACGGATTGGACTAAATTATCAGGGTCAAAAACCTGTCCTGAACGATCCGCATTGGCATTGACAATAATGGTTTTGTCCTTTCCTACTAAGGTGGCGTATTCAATTTTGCGGGAATTAATTTCGTTTTGCAGAATTTGTCTAACTTGTTGTTTGAGTTCGGGGGATAATATTCGTCCCTGGCGATGGGCTTGGGTGGCGGCAATAATCGTTGCGTTATCCGATTGACCCCGAAAACCGAATCCCATTTGATTAATTTTAATGTTGTAGTTGATTTCGGTGACAGCTAATTCCGCGATCGCCTGATTCTGTAGTTGGTAACGTCCACTGTTGAGAGAAACCCCCATCCCCGCTCCCACAACCCCAATCACCGCCAAGGCACTACAGGTCAAGAAAGCAATAAATTGTTTGGATGCGATCGGTAGATCCGCAAGACTCTGGGACAAATTCGGGGCGGTTGAGTCTTTCGTCAGAGAATCGGTCAAAAGTACCTCTTCTGAGCCCGATAAGCTCGTTTGAGAGCTACTATCAATGCGACCTTGGCGATAGGAACGTCTAACGGGCTGGACTGTCACGGGGGCTTGTAATTTACCTTCAATGCCTTCTAGGGCCTTTTCCGCACTGCCTTTAAAAACCCCGTCCCTATCCAATTCAATGATTTCTCGATAGACGGCGGCAGCTTTGGGTAAAAAACCTGCTTGTTCTAAGGTACTAGCGAGGGTGATTTTCGCGACCAGATCTGTCGGATCGTTCTCAACCTGGGCTTGTAGATCCAGGATATCCTGGGGAAAAGATTGTTCGGGAAAGGGAATATGGGTAGCAGTCATAGGAGTTAAGAAGAAATTTAATTGACAGTTGTTAGGGTTTTGGCAGTATCCATAAATTGCAAGGTTTGAAAAACCCTATCCACATCTAAAATTCCCATGGGTAATTCCTCAAATGTGGTCTGGGCCAAAAGACAAGGATGGGAATGGGGCTGAAAATCCTGGGGATCAAGATCAATGATTCCCTTGAGGTTCGCAACAACCCCCGCAACCTTGAGATTTTCTGAACTGAGTACGATCGCCGTTACCTTTTTCCGTCGCGATAACGGGGAACTAGGGGAATTCATTTGCAAGATCGCACTCAGATCCACAAACCAGAGCAATTTACCCCGTTGATTACTCACTCCCAGTAATTCAGGTTTGACCCCCGGCACAGGACAAATCTCTGCACTTTGCAAGGTTAACACTTCGGCCGTCTTGTCTAAGGCGATCGCCAAGGGTTGGGATTGAGCTAATTCGACTTTAAAGTAATCAATGATCATCGCGGGTGAGTTTAAAACACTATTTTTGTCTGAAATAAAACTTCAATAAAGGGAGCATTCTATAAATAATCCTTCGCGGCTTTAACTAAGTCACTGGGACTGTAGGGTTTAGTTAAATAGGCATTTCCCCCTTGACGTAATGCCCAAAATTTGTCATATTCTTGACTTTTTTCCGAACAAAAAATAATGGGAACCTTTTCTATTAATAATTCTGTCCGAATTTTTCGACAAACATCAAAGCCACTCATTTCAGGCATTACAATATCTAAAAAAATCAGATTAGGTTGTTCATTTTTTGCAAGCCAAGATAGGGCCTCTTCACCATTATCTGCCGTAAAAATTTCTGCTCCCAAGGTTTTAAGGAGTCCCGACATCAAGAGTTGTTCTGACTTAGAATCTTCGACGATCAAAATAGTTTTCATTAGTTTAATTGCTCCTAGTATTCTTAATGGGTAAATAGGTATTGACTGTTTTGACCAATTCTTGGGGAAGAAAAGGCTTAGAAATGTACCCAACAGCCCCTACCATTTTAGCCTTAACCCTGTCTAATATTCCGTCCCTTCCTGTTAACATGACAATGGGAATATCCCTAAGAGCAGAAGATTTACGACATAAACTACAAAGTTGATAGCCATCAATGTCAGGCATATTAATATCCATTAAGATTAGATCAGGCTTGGGATTTAAAAGGGACGTTAGAGCTTTTAAGGATTCTTTAATGCTGATGACTTGATAGCCGCTAGACTCAAGGGTAAATTTTACCACCCGTTGAATGGAAGGACTGTCATCTATACAGGCGACAATGGGTCGATTATCCTTGGTTGGCAAAACATAGGAACCCATTGTGATCGCCCCTTCTTGGATCAAGGGATTGAGAAGAATGGCCAATTTGAGGGTAGACATCTCCATTTGACTAGCGAGTTCATACAAACAGACCTGATTATCCAAAAAGTGGGGTAAATTTCTGAGAGAAGGATTTTTTTCACCCAATTCAACCTGAATTAACTCCATCAACCTGGTGCGATTTGTAATGAGAGGACGCTGAAAAAGCGACGTAATTTGGCTCCTAAGTTGCCACCACAGGCGAACCTTATCCTCAACGGGAAGCATTATTTTTTTGAGGTTTAAATACAGTAATAAATGCTCCAGTCCTACGGTATTTTCAAAATAGCAAAAGGCTTTATTTTGGGATACGATTTCGATGAGGGCTTCCTGGGTAAATTTAGCCAAAACTGCTCGAACTTCCTGGAATGAGAATTCACCCGTTTGCCATAGATTACAAAGATACTGGTAATCGTCAGTAATTTCGGGAGGCAAGGTAGATTTCCTATTGGGTAAATATCGGCTGACTAAATAGTTCAATCGCTCTGCCGAACCGATGCCACTCCCTGCATAATGGATGCGACCATTCCCCAGATAAACGCGCCAATGGATCGATGGATCGAGGGGATTTTGAATAACGAGTTTGCCCGACGCTTGTTTCTCAACCAAACTTTGCAGAACTCGGTAGGGGGTTCCTTCTGATTGATTCTGATTGATGGCATTACGATTGGGAAGCGTCATAGCATTCACTGAAAATTCCTCCGAGGTATATTTTATTGCATAAACTATAGATTGTTTTGTTAGCGGTTGTCTAACTCAATCTCCAGGCGATGGGTCTTCAGAGAGATTAATCAACAATGATCCCAAATGATTCTAATAACTTTCTGAAAAAATTGTATCAGAGGTTTTTCTCCATTTTTTCTATACAAATAAACAAGATACAATGACCTTAGATAATCGAGGGTATCCTAAATCACATTAGATGGGGGTGGGGAATGCCATAGATAGATAGCTATCATTGCAATTAGGTTTTAATGACAATACTTTTTTAGCAGAGACGAAATCAACTCAACCCGATTAGGTTGGGTTTGAACTGCATAGGCTTCTCTCTCCAGTTCCTTGCGGTCAGTATCTCCATAGTGCATAAAAAATGGTTGGGCATAAATGAGTGGATCAATGTCTAAACCTAATAAGGCAAATTTTCCTTTTCCTTTACAAACCTGGGCGGCATGAACGGCTTCGTGGATAAGAGTTTGCTCGGCAATTCCTAATTCAAAAACGACTGGATTAATCCATATTTTTTTACCATCGGACTTTAGTAAACCGTAGGCTCCTCTCTGGGGCGGTAAATCCAGAATAACTTGAAAATCTGCTTGCTCTAATTGTTTTTTGAGCATTTCAAACGATGACTCTTGAATAGGAACTTGAGCAACTAAAATTATCGTAGGAAGGGCGATCACGCAGTGCCGCTTCGCGATCGCAGAAAAAATCATCATGGGCATAACGTTAGGAAGACATTCCTCCCACCAGGACTCGTGCAATCCAAAAAGGAATTAAACAAAACAAGGCAACCCAATCCCATCTCACAAGCCGCAATTGATGCCATTCGACTCGGTGTTGATCGGGGGTGGTAAATCCCCTGACTTCCATCGCGATCGCCATTTGTTCGGCTCGCAGTAATAAATTTTCTAATAATCGTTCAATGACAATTAACCAAATCTGAAAACTTTTCTTGAGACCTAATTTTTTCCAATTAATCGCCCTGGTGCGGATTGAGCGAGCCAGATTTTGAATTTCTTCTAATACCAAAGGAATAAAACGGAGGGATAACGTCAGGGTCAGAGTAATTTCCGTAATGGGTAATTTAAAACGGCGCAGGGGAGATAATAGATCTTCTAAGCCTGCTGTAATTTCTTCGGGAGCAGTGGTCAATAAATAAAGATTGGTACTATAAATTAGGGTGAAAATGAGGGTACTGACTCGAATCCCCAATTCTAGCGATCGACGAGTGATAAAGAGTCTGCCTTTATCTAATAAAACGTAATTATAATCGGTCGGTTGGGGTAGATTTAGCTCCAAATCGGGAAGACGAGGCTGGGACGTGACGCTTAAACCATCGGGGGTAATGGCGGTGATAATCAAAACGAACAGGCAAAGGGTAAATAACCAACCCATCTGTTGCCGCCAAACCCGTAGGGGAATGGATGCCGAAAGGGTCAGTAGGAATAATACTCCCGCCAGTCCCAAACGCCAGACGGGATTGGCCAACAAGGGAGCCACCAAAAACGTCATCAACCAAGCGAACTTCACCCTGGGATCTAGTCGATGTAACCAAGTCGCTGGTTTTTCTAAATAGAGTCCGATGGGCAGCGATCGCAATAAATCCATAAAATCCAGACCAATTGAATTTTGTTATCCCTAACGAGGGACTCTTAATATATTAGAGGTTTGCGCCTACAATGGTGAGGTGTTGATCCTTAACTATTGAGTATTAATTATTCACCCAAATCCCCTTTAATCGCGTTGTTTAGGCTCCCTTGACTCAATCCTCTTCCCCTCAAGAAACCCACCTCAAGCAAGCTCAGACCAGCATTCAGCAAGCCGTGAACTGGTACGCGAGTGTGCGTCGCCATTGGAACTATCCCCCCAATGTGCAATTACAGGCGGCTGTCCGTCAAGATATCCAAAATCTCAAAGCGGCTCTCGAAAAAATCGAGCAACAGGTGATTAAAATTGCCACTTTTGGTTTGGTCAGTCGGGGAAAATCGGCGGTCGTCAATGCGCTACTGGGTCAAAAAGTCTTGGAAACAGGCCCTCTACATGGGGTAACCCAATGGCCCAAATCAATTCGTTGGACAGCCAATGAGAAGGTGCAAATTGAACTGATCGATACTCCTGGTTTAGATGAAATCGCGGGAGAAGCGAGGGCCAATATGGCCAAAGAAATTGCAGGTCAAGCCGACTTAATTCTTTTCATTGTGGCAGGAGATATCACCCGTACTGAATACGATGCACTTTGTGAACTGAAACAAAGCCATAAACCCTTAATTTTAGTTTTTAATAAAATTGATTTGTATCCCGAACAAGACCGAGAAACCATTTATCAACAATTGCAACAATTAGGCAAAAATACCCGCAAACTGCCTATTTTATCGGCCGATGATATTGTCTGTGTGGCCGCCGAACCCCAACCGATTCCTGTGCGGGTCGAATTCAGCGATCGCGTCTCGGAAGAATGGGAAACTCTGCCGCCCCAAATTGAAGCATTACGGCAAAAAATCCTGACGATTCTCAATCAAGAAGGCCGTTCTCTCCTGGCGATTAATGCGCTTTTTCAGGCAAAGGAAGCTCAGGAAAATATTTCCCAAAAAACCGTCGTCATTCGTCAAGAAGAAGCAGATTCCATCATCTGGAAATACGCCCAATACAAAGCCCTCGCGATCGCCATGAATCCCATTGCTGTCTTGGATATTGCGGGGGGACTTGTCACGGATTTATTTTTAATTCGGTCTCTTGCACGGTTATACGGACTTCCCATTACCAGTTTTGAAGCGGGTAAACTCTGGCAAAAAATTCTCGTCTCTTCGGGGGGCTTATTGCTCAGTGAATTGGGCAGTAGTCTAATCCTGGGTTTTGGCAAAACGGCGGCGGTGTTTGAAAGTCCAGGGGCATTAACGACCTATGCGAGTACCGCTTTTTTACAGGGAGGTGTGGCGGGCTACAGCACCTATATTGTAGGAAAAGCGGCTAAAGAATATTTAGCCAATGGTTGTAGTTGGGGGCCTTGGGGAGCCAGTACGGTAATCGATAATATTTTGGCTCAAGTTGACGGCAATACTTTTATTTATCGCCTATTTCAATCAGAAAAGGGTGAATAATCTTGGTTGACTGTCCAATCATTATTTAGTGATCTCCTCCGTAAACGTGAGAATTACTTCTGACTGCAAGCCCTACGTTTCTACTGATAATTAACACTCCCGCCGTTAATAAACTTAGGCAGACTGCTCTACTGATTGTGTTATACGAAAAATGTAGCTATTTATACCATTTTTATGTTCTAATGGAATGATGGACTATCTGCCCAAAAGAGAGCCTAGTCTTATAAATCTCGATAAAAATTTAACCATTTCCCCAAAATCTACAACGGGGTAAAGGAGAGGAATCACCATGGCCGAATCGCTTTCGCTTTTGTCTGATGCAAGCAAACGTTTGGAAAAAGCCATTAAATATGTTGCCATTTCGGACGATGCTACTGAACGCTTAAAGTATCCGAAAACTAGTTTAAGTGTTTCTATTCCCGTTCGCATGGACAATGGGTCATTACGAATTTTTCAGGGCTATCGAGTCCGTTATGATGATACCAGGGGGCCAGGCAAAGGCGGTGTTCGTTACCATCCCAATGTCAACATGGATGAAGTACAATCCCTTGCGTTTTGGATGACGTTTAAATGTGCCTTATTGAATCTTCCCTTTGGTGGCGCAAAAGGCGGCATTACCCTCAATCCCAAGGAACTCTCTAAGCAAGAACTAGAGCGATTAAGTCGTGGCTATATAGAAGCGATCGCCGACTTTATTGGCCCAGATATTGATATTTTGGCCCCTGATGTCTATACCAACGAAATGATCATGGGTTGGATGATGGATCAGTACAGTATTATCCAACGCAAAATTAGTCCAGGCGTGGTCACGGGTAAACCGATTACAATGGGGGGCAGTCAAGGACGCAATACGGCAACGGGAACAGGAGCGTTCTTTATTTTAGAAGCCATGCTCTGCAAATTTGACCTAGATCCCGCGAATACCAGCATTGCAGTACAGGGGTTGGGTAATGCGGGAATGGTAATCGCCGAACTTTTGTATAAGGCAGGTTACAAAATTGTCGCTGTCAGTGATTCCCAAGGCGGAATTTATAATGAAAAAGGGCTAGATCTACCCAAAATTATTCAACACAAACTAGAAAATCGGGCGGACACCGTAGGTGCGGCTTCGCCGAGCGCAGGGATGTATTGTAAAGATACGGTTTGCGACCTAGAAGAAAACTTAAGTATTACCAATGAAGAATTACTCGCCTTAGAAGTCGATGTTTTAGTCCCCGCCGCCCTAGAAAATCAAATTACCGAAGCCAATGCGGCCAACGTCAAAGCCAAATACATTTTTGAAGTCGCCAATGGCCCGATCACTTCGGCGGCAGATGCCGTTTTAGACAGCAAAGGCATTTATGTTTTTCCGGATATTTTGGTCAATGCAGGGGGAGTCACCGTTAGTTATTTCGAGTGGGTACAAAATAGGAGCGGACTCTATTGGAACCTAACGGAAGTCAATGAACACCTCAAGCAAAAAATGGTCATTGAAGCCGACGAAGTTTGGAAAACGGCGGAAGAGTTTGCCGTTCCCCTACGGACTGCCGCCTATATTCATGCCCTAAATCGTCTGGGTGAAGCCCTCGATGCCAAGGGAACCAGGGATTATTATCTCAATCATCATTAGGGCTAAAAATGACTTCTCACCCAGAAGATTCAAGACAATTTACCCAATTTTTTGCAGATTCGGATCGCTTACTTCCCAGAAATTAGATTTTGATTTTAAAATTCTCTTCTGTTGTGTGACCGTCAAAAGTGTTACGATTGCCACATGAAGAAGAAACGTGATAACAAGGAAGAAACGCTAAATGCAAGAATTTGAAAAGTCAATATCCTTTGACGGAAGAGATATTCGACTCAAAATCGGGATGCTCGCGCCCCAAGCTGGGGGAGCCGTCTTGATTCAGTCTGGGGATACGGCAGTTTTAGTCACCGCAACCAGAGCAGCCGGGCGAGAAGGTATCGATTTTCTACCCCTGACCGTTGATTATGAAGAGCGTCAGTATGCAGCAGGACGTATTCCTGGTGGTTTTCTGCGCCGAGAAGGCCGTCCTCCCGAAAAAGCGACTTTAACGGGTCGTTTGATTGATCGTCCCCTGCGTCCTCTATTTCCCAATTGGTTACGGGATGATATTCAGGTCATTGCCACAACGCTATCGATGGACGAAGAAGTTCCACCCGATGTTTTGGCGGTAACAGGAGCATCGATCGCAGTCATTTTAGCGAGAATTCCTTTCTATGGGCCAATGGCGGCTGTCCGCGTCGGTTTAGTGGGAGATGACTTTATTATTAATCCGACCTATCGAGAGATTAGTAATGGGGATCTCGATCTGGTCGTCGCGGGGACTCCTGATGGGGTTGTCATGGTGGAAGCTGGAGCAAATCAGTTGCCAGAACAGGACATCATTGAAGCGATCGATTTTGGTTATGAAGCAGTTCGAGATTTGATTGCGGCTCAACGGGAGTTGATGTCCCAGTTAGGGATTGAATTCGCAGTGGCCGAGCCTCCTGTGGAGAATGAAGCTTTGGCTCAATTCCTGCAAGAGCGTGCCGCAGAACCCATTACCAAAATTCTAGCCCAGTTTGATTTGGGTAAGGATGGACGGGATAAAGCCCTTGATGAAATTAAGGACACCGCCATTATGGAGGCGATCGCGGAATTGCCTGAAGAAGATCCCGTTAAACAATCGGTGACTGAGGCTCCCAAACTGCTTCCTACGCTGTACAAAAAACTCACCAAAAAGCTGATGCGCCGTCAGATCCTAGAAGACGGAGTACGGGTAGATGGCCGAAAACTGGACGAAGTGCGACCCATTAGTTGCCTGGTCGGTGTTTTACCCCAACGGGTGCATGGTAGCGGTCTCTTTAATCGGGGATTAACCCAGGTTCTGTCCTTAGCCACCTTGGGATCTCCTGGAGATGCTCAGGATCTGGGTGACGATCTCCATCCCGAAGACGAGAAACGTTATCTCCATCACTATAATTTTCCTCCCTATTCTGTCGGTGAAACCCGCCCGACGCGATCTCCAGGACGACGGGAAATTGGTCATGGAGCCTTAGCTGAACGGGCCTTGGTTCCCGTATTGCCGCCCCAACATTTATTCCCCTATGTTATCCGCGTTGTTTCAGAAGTGTTATCTTCTAATGGTTCAACGTCTATGGGGTCGGTTTGTGGATCTACCCTAGCTCTTATGGATGCGGGGGTTCCCATTACCAAACCCGTAAGTGGCGCGGCGATGGGTCTGATTAAAGAAGGCGAAGAAGTCAGAATTCTGACCGATATCCAAGGAATTGAAGACTTTTTGGGCGATATGGACTTCAAGGTCGCTGGCACTGACAAGGGAATTACCGCCCTCCAGATGGACATGAAGATCACAGGCTTAAAAATGGAAGTGATCGCCCAGGCAATCCAACAAGCCCGACCTGCTCGACTCCATATTCTGGAAAAAATGTTGGGTGCGATCGCCAAACCCCGTCCCGAACTGTCTCCCTATGCTCCCCGTCTATTGACCATTAAGATTGATCCTGAAATGATTGGTCTGGTCATTGGGCCTGGTGGAAAAACCATTAAAGGCATTACCGAGCAAACGGGATGTAAGATCGACATTGCCGACGATGGAACTGTCACTATTGCTTCTAATGAAGGCGAAAAAGCCGAAAAAGCGAAGCAAATGATCTACAACATGACCCGTAAACTCAATGAAGGGGAAGTGTATGCAGGTCGGGTGACGCGCATTATCCAAATTGGAGCCTTTGTGGAAGTCTTACCAGGAAAAGAGGGAATGATTCACATTTCCCAACTGGCAGAAGGTCGTGTCGGACGAGTGGAGGATGAAGTTGCCGTTGGTGATGAAGTCATCGTCAAAGTCCGAGAAATCGACAGTAAAGGTCGGTTAAACTTGACCCGTTTGGGTATTCATCCCGATGAAGCGGCGGCGGCTCGTCGGTCTGCTCCTGCTTAAACCCACTCAACTCGATTGATGTTAATAAAATTTCAAACGTTCAGAATTTAAAGTGATCTTCCCCAAGGGAAATAAACTTTAGATTTTGGACTTTTTTATTGTCTAAAACGCATACAGGCAAGGGGCTTAAGCCCCTTGTTACAAAATTTTCAGCAAAATCGTTATGTCAATCTAAATTTGTAACAGCTTATCGGCGTTTGCGGTAGTGTAAATCCCCCCTTGACGAGATGAGAATAAATACTTATTGTGTAATTTACGCTAAACTTTGTTTAGAAATATAAAGAATAATTTGGTTAGTCGAATACAAAGTCAAGGATAACAAACAATGCAAACCCTCGCAAAACCCACTTTAAATAAACATTCATCGCGTTTTGAGCAACCGTTGAAAGTGGTCGCCCTGGGAGACAGCCTGGTGTATGGATTTGGTGATCCGATCGGGGGAGGATGGGTGGAGCGTTTACGGCGTTCTTGGATGGAAGCAGATGATCATATTCTCTACAATTTGGGAATTCGGGGCGATCGCGTAGCCCAGGTTAGTGAAAGGCTAGAACAAGAATTTCGTTATCGGGGAGAAATTCGTAACCGAGTCCCCGATTTGATTTTGCTATCGGTGGGAGTCAATGACACTCCTCGATTGGGCCGACCCGACGGAAAATCTTTTACTGATTTTGAGCTTTTCCAAACACAGATCATCAATCTATTGGAGCAGGCGCAACAACTGTGTCCCATTCTCTTTGTCGGGATGGTTCCCGTGAATGAAGAAAAAATGCCGTTTTTAGATTGCTTATACTTTAATCACTTTGATCAATATCGCTATAAGGAATTTACGAAACACGCTTGTCAAGCAAGACAAATCCCCTACCTAGACCTTTTTGAACTATGGCAACATCGGGGAGACGAATGGGTGCGATCGCATCTCGGTGATGATGGGCTACATCCCAATGTGGCGGGCTATAAAGCATTGTTGGATGATGTTTTAAACTGGCATCCCTTACAATCCTTAGCTCTGCGTGTAGGAATTGCTTAGGCTTAAATCTGTCGAGATTCTATAGGATTGGTCTCGATCATTCAATAAAATCGGTTATAAATTGATCGACCCACGTTTTCGTGGCTAAAATATTATCAATCTTGCTCATAATAAGCCAAAATTATAAGGAGCAAGGATGGTGTCCCGCCAGATTTTATCAATATTTGGAGACTGGCAAGGGAATTGAGACTGGCAATTTAATTCGCTCAATCCTTTTTTATACCTCCTCTTTTTCGGGAAAATTTTTATAGGAGTTAGTTTATGGTCAGTCTCTTACTTGCTGGCGACATTGGCGGAACCAAGACAATTTTGCGTCTGGTCAAATCCGAGATTGTTAAGGTTGTTCCTAACCAAATCACACTCTATGAGCAGACCTATTTCAGTCAAGCTTTTGCGGATTTGGTGCCGATGGTTCAGCAATTTTTCCAAGCGGCTACAGACGAACTAGGAGAAGTTTTCAAAGTTAAAAATATCGAAAAAGCTTGTTTTGGAATTGCTGGCCCCGTTGTTAACAATACTTCTGAGTTAACTAATTTAAGTTGGTTATTATCGGGAGAAAGATTAGCGACGGAATTGGACATTGCTCAAGTGCTGTTAATTAATGATTTTGCGGCGGTGGGCTATGGCGTGTTGGGTTTAGCCCCAGAAGATTTGTATTGTCTGCAAGATGTGCCGAAAGATCCCCAAGGTGCGATCGCGGTTCTGGGTGCAGGAACAGGATTAGGACAAGGTTATCTGATTCCGCAGTCATCGGGAAAATATCGCGTGTTTCCCAGTGAAGGTTCCCATGCCGATTTCGCATCCCGTTCTGATTTAGAGTTTCAACTGATTACTTATCTGAAAGAGCGTTACCACCTGGAACGAATTTCCACCGAAAGAGTGGTCTCAGGCATTGGTATTGCTTCAATTTACGAACTTTTACGCGACCAAGATCCCGCCCAAGAGTCAGCAAAACTGAGTGAAATTTATCAAATCTGGCAGCAAGAAATCGGCAAAAGCGAAAAAACGGTTGATCTTTCCGCCGAAGTTTCCCAAGCTGCCCTTGCGGGGAATGATTACCTTGCGGGTCAGGCATTAAAACTATTTGTCGAAGCCTATGGAGCCGAAGCAGGGAATTTAGCCCTCAAACTCTTACCCTACGGCGGTCTGTATGTGGCGGGGGGAATCGCACCGAAAATTTTACCCCTATTGCAAAATGGGAATTTTATGAAAGCATTTCATGACAAGGGAAGAATGCGGACTCTGATGGAGAAATTTCCTGTTTACATTGTTCTCAATGCTAAGGTGGGTCTAATTGGAGCCGCGATTTGTGCCGCCCAGTTTTAATTAAGTTGCTATCATTTTTTAAGTTCCAGTTTTATTTTTGACGAGAAGAATCTGAAATTCCTATGTCTTCCGAAATTCCTAATATTAGAGAAATTGAATTTGAGCAGACTCTCTCGACAATAGAGCGATCGCTATTGGCGTTAAAGGAACGTTATGGAGCGGTACAGAATGCTGAAATTGAACAAGAAAATTTAACCAAGCATCGTCAAGAGATTGAAGCCCAATGGCAAGAAAATCAGTTACCTGAATTAGAACAGGAATTACAACACATTAATGAACAGTTGCAAGAACTCAGCGTCACCCTAGAAAGTCATTTATTATCGGAACCCGCTCTGCAAGATCTTTTTTGGAAAGGATTGCGTCAGGGAATTTTAGGAGAAGCTTTTTGGCAAATTGTTCGTTTTGGTGGGGCGGGTCTGGTTCTAGGTTGGCTATTAAAATCCTGGGTGGGATAAATTAGTCGTAACGCTATTCTATCAGAGATGGATTATTTTCTTGAAATCCGAACTCTGAATCCCTTGATGAGAAAGCGATCACTAACCCCTTTTCTGATAAAAACTCAGAATTTGAGTTTCTGTTAGTTAATAGCTACTTTAATACTTACTCTGAAAGGAATCCAGCATTTAAACAAGACAAGATAAACCGGGCAATGGTTCAGCCTGATTAAAGGCAGAAAGGATTACTGGGCAAAGGATTAGAGAAACAAAGAAGCAAATATAAGCTTGGAAGTAATGGTTATAACT
>QBMS01000044.1 GCA_003249095.1 Snowella sp. | reverse complement strand
AAGAGGGAAAGCATGGGGAGAAGACCGCCTCTACTATTGATGGGAAGCCAGATATAGCAAGTGGACTTCTGTGAGCCATGAACAAGAATCCCCCGCATTTATGCGTGGGGAGTATGTCAAAATGGAAAGGGTTACTTAGCAGTTTATAGATTAATCGCCTCTCCCCTTAACTGTGTGGAAAATGGTTCATAGTAATCACTAATCTAGAAGAAATAACCGTGAAAAGCTTGCTATGAAAGGATTTCATGAATCCATAAGCATGGGTTATCACACACAATAGCGAAGAGCCATTAATCTAAACGCTAGTAACTCTTTTTTTATATTATTTTGTTTTTTTATGGCTACTACTTATTCTTTTGATGTGGTTAGTGAATTTGATCGGCAGGAATTAGTCAACGCGATCGACCAAACCATGCGGACTATTAACAGTCGTTATGACTTGAAAGATACTCAGACAACGGTAGAACTGAGTGATGACTTTATTACGATTCAGACCGCCAGTGAAATGACCTTAACGGCAGTGCATGATACTTTGCAAGCTAAGGCGACTAAGCGAGATTTATCCCTCAAAATTTTTGATTATGGCCCCATTGAGTCGGCCAGTGGTAATCGTATTCGCCAAAAAATTACCCTTAAAAAAGGCATCAGCCAGGAAATTGCCAAACAAATTAGTAAGCAAATTCGAGACGAGTGCAAGAAAGTACAGGCTTCTATCCAAGGGGACGCGGTGCGGGTAAGTGCAAAGGATAAGGATGATCTACAAATGGTCATTCAATTGCTAAAACAAAGTGATTATCCTGTGGCTCTGCAATTTACGAATTATCGATAATTTCTGGATTGACGACGACTTCTTGATAGGTTCCCGATTTTAGGATTTTTCCTTGACCCAACAGATAAAGGCGATCGCAATGCTCGATGGTGGATAAACGGTGAGCGATGATGATCAGGGTTTTAGTGCCTGATAAAGACTTAATGGATTCATTGACTAATTGTTCTGTTTCATTATCGAGGGCTGAAGTCGCCTCATCTAAAACCAAAATTTCCCGTTCATGGTACAAAGCACGGGCAATTCCGACCCGTTGACGTTGCCCACCTGATAGTCTGACTCCCCTTTCCCCGACTTGTGTTTTGGCTCCCTGGGGTAATTCTTGGATTAACTCCTCTAGCTGGGCTGATTTGATCGCTTTTTCGAGCTTTACTTGATCAATCAGATGGTCTGGAGTCCCAAAGGCAATATTTTTTTCAATGGTTTCATCAGTCAGAAAAATAGACTGGGGAATATAACCAATTAAATTTTGCCAGGCACGAAGATTCTGATAAATGGAAATACCATCAACTTGAATATCGCCCGACTTGGGATATAACAAACCTAAAATGATATCAACTAGGGTCGTTTTGCCTGAACCCGATTTACCAATTAACCCAATAGATTGACCTTTATAGATATCAAAGGAAATATCGTTAATGGCCTTAGCGGAAACTTCGGGATATTGATAAATAATATTTTGTAGGCTTAATTTGTGACCGAAAGGCATGACGGAATCACTGGATTTTTCAAGCTCTGAATTTTTTATTTGAGAGTTAGCCACAAAAATATCAATATCCTCTTGTTCGTTTTCAATTTCCTTTAGGTCAAGATATATTTTATCAATGACATAGCTAAAGTTTCTGACCTGGGCGATCGCCTGAACGAGAGAATTTACAGCTGGAATTAAGCGAATAGAGGCAATTCCAAAAACAGCCATAATACCGCCAACATTGGCCATGCTTTGTGAAGATCCTAAGGATGTCCAAGAAATAAATAGCACAACAAAAGCAATCAGACTATTTTTGATAACAACGGGGGGAATCACTAGTAAAATCTCGAACAAGGAAGATAGTCTTGAAATTTTTTTAGCCTGTTGGTTAATTGATTGTATGAAAAAAGATTCTGAACCCGTAATTTTCGTATCTTTTAAGCCGCCCAAGGAATGATTAATCAGTCGAATTAGTTCATCGTTTGTCTGAGAAATTTCACGACCTAAGTTTTTAACTTTTGAAGTTGAAATATAGGAAGTAATCAGGGTTGTTGGAAAAATAGTGATGGCAATCAAAAGAAGGAAAAATAAGTTTGTTTTGGCAAGCAATAATACTAGGACTAAAAGGATAATAAAATTGGTAATCCCCCTTAATAAAGCCGTTAAAAAAGATCCACAAAACAGACTAATTTCTACTAAAATGTTGTTGGTGATTGTTGCGCTATTCCTTTTTAAATGAAAAGTATAAGGGGCATATAGATAAGACTTCATTAAATCTAAGGTGAGGACTCTTTTTTGTTCATATATAAAGTCAGATATATACTTTTGTGCATATAAATAGGATACGGATTGAACAATAAAAATTACTGTAATGGCTAATCCCAAAATAGGAATGAGATAATAACTAGGAGATAGATTTAATTGCTTAACCAGAAATGCAGTAAGATTGTTTTTGTCAATGAGAGATGGTTCGGTTGCAAGTTTAATGAAGGGATAAATTAAGCCAATTCCCACTGCATCAATGATTGATATTAATAGAAATAATAAAAGTAAGTAAAATAATTTTTGTTTTCTGTTACCGATAATAAAAAGGAATTTGAAGATAAATGATTTCATATATTCGGGTTTTCAATCAGTGATGAGAGTTTTGAGAAATAAGGAATTTCCGCAATGTCTAAACCGAAGCATTTTTACCTTGAAGAAATACCATACTTTTAAATGCGACAGATGACTAATCTAATAAGATTTCTTCCCCACTGACCATTCCAAAACAGTGGCTATCAAGTAATGAATCCCTAGAATTCTCGCTAATCAATAAAAAAATTATTGAATTAGGGAAGAATCGCAACAAAACTAGTATAGTGATTTCGGTAGCGTCATGTTGCAAAATTAAGGTCATAAAATAGATATGATGAATTCTACATTGATTCCGGTAATTCTTGCTGGGGGAAAGGGAGAGCGTTTTTGGCCCTTGAGTCGAAAACTTCGTCCTAAACAGTTTTTGTCCTTAGATGGTAGTGGTAAAAGTCTTCTCCAAACGACGGGCGATCGCCTCTTATCCTTGGCGGGGGGCTGGGAAAATCTCTGGGTAATCACCTCTGCCTTGATTGCCGATGGGGTGAGGGAACAATTACCCGATCTGCCCGAAGCGAATTTATTGATCGAACCTGAAGGAAAGGATACAGCACCCGCCGTGACCTGGGCAACCTTAGAAATCGCCAAACGTTACGGAAATGAGGCCGTTGTTGCCTTTTTCCCCGCCGATCACTGGATTGCGGATCAGGCTTCCTTTGAGAAAAACCTAAAAGCGGCGGCCAATTTTGCCCTAGAAGAGCCTGCCATTGTCACCCTGGGAATTACGCCCAATGCTCCTGCAACGGGGTATGGTTATATCGAACAGGGGATATTATCCTCCACCATTGAGGAACTGCCTGTTTATAAAGTCGCTCGCTTTACTGAAAAACCCGATCGCGATACCGCTGAAGATTTTCTCAAAACAGGGGGTTTTAGTTGGAACAGTGGGATGTTCATTTTTCGCGCAGGAGTAGTATTAGAAGAGTTGGCTATTCATGCCCCGGATATTCTCACTCTGTTGAAAAAAGAAGGAAAAGCGGCCTATGCTAATCTCGACAAGAAAAGTATTGATTATGCTCTGATGGAAAAAACCCAGTTGGCCTACGTTTTACCCGCCGATTTTGGGTGGGATGATTTGGGAGACTGGAATTCCTTGGAAAGATTATTTAAGGGGGAAAACAAAAATGTTGATTTGGGCAATCATGTCGCCCTAGATACCCAGGGAGCAATTGTTTATGCCCAGGATGATCAAGACGTCGTGGTGACCATTGGACTAGAGGATGTGGTGATTGTCCGCGATCGCAATGTCACCCTAGTGGTCAACAAAGACCGCACCCAGGAAATTAAATCTGTCTTAAAATTATTACAAGAAAATTCAAAATTCAAGGATCTACTGTAGTTATATGGGCTATTATCAGATTATTTCCTTAACTATTCTGACATTCCTCCTCTGTAGAAAATTGCCTTACAATAAATAGACAGTTTCGTTGATCGGTTCCCCGTTCATAACTCAAATGGGTTGCGATTGTTCTCATTAGAAAAATTCCCCTTCCTCCTAGCTCAAAGGAATTAGGCGATCGCAACAAATTTTGTGAATACCGTAATAAATCAAAGGGTTTTCCCTCATCCCAAATTTTAATCTCTATTCCATGAGAAAAAAGAGTAAGATGAATTTCAATCAAATGTTCCGCAGACAAATCCCTGTGAGCATGACGTACCGCATTGGTGAATCCCTCCGCCAAAACAATCTGGCAACAAGACCAATCTTGCGGACTAATCCAAGGCTCATGGCAATATTCAAGATAATCCAAAACCAGATCCAAAGATGGAAGCTGACTCTGAACAATGAATTTAATTTTCTGAAGGATGGTCATGACGGGGATAGGATTATAACCAATTTTGTTTAGTGATTATGGTACAACTCTTAATTATTGATGATGATCTTGCCATTCAACAATTACTGCAAAGAATTTTGACAAAAAGTGGTTATTCGGTCAGCGTAGTTAGCGATGGAGAAGCGGGAATTATCCAAGCTCAAAAACAGCATCCTGCCCTCATCATTTGCGATTGGTTAATGCCAAAGATCTCTGGATTAGAGGTTTGTCGTACCATCAAAAGCTTACCCGAATTATCAACAACCTTTTTTATTTTATTAACCTCTCTCACTTCCATTGAAGACCGCGTTCAAGGGCTAGACGCTGGAGCAGATGACTTTCTCTTCAAGCCCTTTCAAGTTACTGAATTACTGGCTAGAGTCAGAGCTGGAATACGACTTCATAATGTCAGTCAGGATTTAAAAGAACAAAAGCAACTCCTCGAAGAACAAAAGCATCTTCTCGAAGCAGAATTAAAAGAAGCGGCAGATTATGTTGGTTCTATTTTACCCGAACCCTTCGTTCATCCCAGTCTTTCTATTGATCTACGTTTTATTCCCTCACAACAACTCGGCGGCGACGGGTTTGATTATTTTTGGTTAGATAAAAATAACCTAGCAATCTATTTATTAGATGTGGCAGGACATGGCTTGAGGGCGGCACTCCCCTCTATTTCTGTCATCAATTTATTGCGTTCCCAAAAATTAAACCAAGTGAATTATTATCAACCGAGTAGTGTCCTCAGAGAACTCAATCACGTATTTCAAATTACTAATAAAAATGATAAATACTTCACAATTTGGTATGGGGTTTATAATTGTTCTAAAAGGAAATTAACCTATGCAAGCGCAGGCCATCCTCCCGCAATTTTATTAGAAGGATTACCGCAGGAGAAAAAACTGGAAAAACAATTAAAAACCCAGGGATTACCCATCGGGATGTTTCCCAATATCGAGTATGCCGAAGAAAGTTATATTATTTCCTCTCCTGCTAGTCTTTATATTTTTAGTGACGGCATTTATGAAGTCGAGAGGGAAAATGGTATTTTTCTAGGAATTGAAAATTTTATCCCCCTACTCAAGGCCCATCAATCTCAAAAAAATCATAACTTAGATAATCTACTGAAATCCCTAGAAACCCATTACCATAAAACGATTTTAGAGGATGATTTATCGATTATTCAAGTTGATTTTCATTAAAAATTGAAGTCAAAAAATTTACACTGAGCGATCACCTAAGCTTTTAAGATGCAAGATTTTAGCGAAAAATATTCAGCGCGATCGCCTAGAAGATTTCTATCCTATATCTTGCGAGAACTTCAAGAGTTCGTATTAATTTTTTGTTCTAACTCTTCTCTTTCAGCAAAAATTTCAAAAACCCGATCCATGCCCGTCAATTCAAATAACATTTTGATCTGATCATTAAAGGAACAGAGGAGTAATTTAACATTCACTTCGCGAGTCATTTTCAGAGATTGCACTAACGCCCCTAAGCCCGAACTATCCATAAATGTTACGTTTTTAAAATCAACTACAATAATATCAACTCGATTCATTACCAGTTGATCAATCTCTTGGCAAAATTTTGCCGCCTTAGTTCCGTCCAAAATTCCCGATGGTTCGATCACAATAATATTAGTAGCCATAGATCAATTTAACAATAGTTTAACGACACAACTAGCCATACAATAATGATATCAATTCCCTTACTCAATGAGAGCAGATATCAATAGATTAGATATTTGTCAAATAATATTAATAATTATATGAATAGTCAAAGAGTAAGCGATCGCATTACCTATAAATAACATAAATAGATTATGCTTAATTATATAACGACTAAATCCAGATTTAGCATAAGAATTGTAATCTTTTGGGGTTTAATCTCTTGCGGTTTGGGGCGAAATAACCGTTGTAAACTACTTAAGTATGAATATTTTTGATCCCACGCTAAACCCCGAATATGACTTTAATGGAAACCTATGATGCCATTATCATTGGAGCAGGCCATAATGGGTTGGTTTGTGCGGCCTATCTGCTAAAAGCGGGCTATAGCGTCCTTCTATTGGAAAAACGCTCTGTTCCTGGGGGAGCCGCCACCACAGAAGAAGCGATTCCCGACGATGCCCCTGGTTTTAAATTTAATCTCTGCGCCATTGATCACGAATTTATTTTCTTAGGCCCCGTCATTCAGGAATTAGAACTGGAAAAATATGGACTAGAATATCTTTTTTTTGATCCGACTGTTTTCTGTCCCCAGCCCGATGGAAAATATTTTCTAGCGCACCGTGACCTGGACAAAACCTGTGCCGAAATTGCTCGCTATAGTCGCCGCGATGCCCAAAAATATCGAGAATTTATCCAATACTGGACAGATTTAATGGGAGCGATCTGCCCAATTTTTAATATTCCGCCCCAGGCTTTATTAGAAATCATCCGAGCCTACGATTTAAAAAGTCTGCAAAAAGTCTTCAAGGTCGCAGGAAGTCCGAAAAAAGCGATGGATTTCATTCGGACAATGATCACTTCCCCTGAAGATATTTTAAATGAATGGTTTGACACGGAAGTTGTGAAGGCTCCCTTGGCTCGACTAGCCGCAGAAATTGGCGCACCTCCTTCTCAGAAAGGAATTACTTCGGGAATGATGATGATGGCCATGCGTCATAATCCAGGCGTCGCACGACCCAAGGGGGGAACGGGAGCCTTAACCCAAGCTTTATTAAAGTTAGTTTTAGCAAAAGGCGGAAAATGCCTCATCGATCAAACGGTTAAACGAGTTCTAGTGGAAAAGGGCGTGGCAGTAGGCGTTGAAGTCCAGAACGGCACAATTTATCATGCTCGCAAAGGCGTTATTTCTAACCTGGATGCTAGGCGGTTATTTCTCCAATTAATTGAGCCAGGGGCGATCGATGAAGCCGATCCTGAACTACGAGAACGGGTCGATCGCCGTATTGTTAATAATAATGAAACTATTCTGAAAATTGATTGCGCCCTCTCGGAAGTTCCCCGTTTTATAAATCATGGCGATCGCGAAGAATATTCAATGGGAACGATTTTGATTGCCGACTCCATGCTGCACGTGGAACAGGCCCATGCCTTACCGATGATGGGACAAATTCCCGATAGCAATCCCTCTTTATATTTAGATGTGCCGACCATGCTCGATCCCTCAATGGCTCCGTTGGGGAAACATACCCTGTGGATTGAATTTTTCGCGCCCTATCAAATTGCGGGAACCGAAGGAACGGGGTTAAACGGGACAGGTTGGACGGATGAGTTGAAAAATAAGGTGGCCGATCGCGTGATCGACAAATTAGCAGATTACGCTCCCAATATTAAACAATCGATCATTGCCCGTCGGGTCGAAAGTCCCGCAGAATTAGGCGAAAGATTGGGAGCCTATAAAGGGAATTATTATCATCTGGATATGACCCTCGATCAGATGATTTTTTTACGACCATTGCCCGAAATTGCCAATTACCAAACTCCCATTAAAAATTTATACTTAACAGGAGCAGGAACTCATCCAGGAGGGTCTATTTCGGGAATGCCAGGACGAAATTGCGCCCGTGTCTTTTTAAAAAATCAACATTTTTTGTTCAATTTTTAGGGAATTTTAATCTCTCAAAAAGAGTTCTTCAACATTGCTTTTCATAAAAAATATAGCCATTTTAGTCATTTCAAAATAAAAATATCAGAGTAAACAGAAACACTCGATTCAAAACTAGAAACTTCTCAACTTTTGTCAGCAAGCAACAGAACCGATTACAATACAAAAAGATTTATTTTTCTCGTGCTGAAACCGTATGACCGACGTTCCTGTCTCTCACATTCGTAACTTTTCCATCATTGCCCACATCGATCACGGAAAATCGACCCTCGCCGATCGTATGTTACAGATTACGGGAACCGTCCAGCAACGGGAAATGAAAGAACAATTTCTCGATAATATGGATTTGGAGCGGGAACGGGGCATTACGATTAAATTGCAAGCCGCTCGCATGAATTACAAAGCTAAGGACGGTCAGGATTATGTTTTAAACCTGATTGATACCCCTGGCCACGTGGATTTTTCCTACGAAGTGTCGCGATCGCTGGCCGCCTGTGAAGGAGCTTTGTTAGTGGTAGATGCGACCCAGGGCGTAGAAGCCCAGACCTTAGCCAATGTTTATCTAGCCTTAGATAATAATTTAGAAATTATTCCTGTTTTAAATAAAATTGATTTACCCAGTGCCGAACCAGAAAAAATTGCGGCAGAAATCGAAGAAGTGGTGGGCTTAGATTGTAGTCAAATTATTCAAGCTTCAGCAAAAGCAGGGATTGGCATTAATGAGATTTTAGAATCCATTGTCCATTTGGTTCCGCCCCCTGCTGACACCGTAGATCAGCCTCTACGCGCCCTGATTTTTGATAGTTATTACGATGCCTATCGGGGAGTAATTGTTTATTTTCGGGTGATGGATGGACGGGTTAAAAGAGGCGATAAAGTCCGTTTAATGGCCTCAGGAAAGGAATATGTCATTGATGAATTAGGAGTCCTATCCCCAACCCAAATCCAAGTCGATGAACTCCATGCAGGAGAAGTGGGCTATTTTGCCGCCGCCATTAAAGCCGTGGCCGATGCGCGGGTGGGCGATACGATTACTTTGGTTCATACCCCCGCCGCCGAAGCCTTGCCTGGTTATACCGAAGCCAATCCAATGGTGTTTTGTGGGCTATTTCCCATTGATGCCGACCAATATTCCGACCTGCGGGATTCTTTAGAAAAATTAAAGCTCAATGATGCGGCTCTTTCCTACGAACCCGAAACCTCTAGCGCGATGGGTTTTGGTTTCCGTTGTGGATTTTTGGGATTATTGCACATGGAAATTGTCCAGGAACGCCTGGAACGGGAATATAATCTGGATTTGATTACGACCGCCCCCTCGGTGGTTTATCGAGTCACCAGAATGGATGGGGAAGTCATTGAAGTGGACAATCCCAGTTTATTGCCGCCCATTCAGGAGCGACTGAAACTTGAAGAACCCTATATTCAGGTGGAAATGATTACCCCTGAAACCTATGTGGGAACGTTGATGGAACTCTGCCAAGGTCGTCGGGGTGTTTTTGTGGATATGCGTTATTTCACCAAAACTCGGACGGCTCTGATTTATGAATTACCCCTGGCGGAAGTGGTGACGGACTTTTTTGATCAATTAAAATCTCGCTCCAGGGGTTATGCCAGCATGGAGTACAAACTCATTGGTTATCGGGAAAATGCCTTGGTAAAACTCGATATTTTGGTCAATGGGGATGGAGTCGATGCTTTAGCGATGATTGTCCATCGGGATAAGGCCTATTATGTCGGTCGGGCCTTGGTAGAAAAATTAAAAGAACTCATTCCCCGCCATCAATTTAAGGTTCCCATCCAAGCCGCGATCGGTTCCAAGGTGATTGCCAGTGAAAGTATTCCCGCTTTACGTAAAGACGTTTTAGCTAAATGTTACGGGGGAGATATTTCTCGGAAGAAAAAGTTATTACAAAAGCAAGCGAAGGGGAAAAAACGTATGAAATCCATTGGCACAGTGGATGTTCCCCAGGAAGCTTTTATGGCGGTTTTGAAATTAGAACAACAAACTTAGAACAATAAACTTAATTGTTTCCTTAAACATCATGAAAGGGCGTACGCAATACGTCCCTAAAAAAATGGATTTATATGCGTACCATTGCTGAAATTAATGACAAGATTCGTCTGAAAAAAGCGGTTGTTTGGACAGCCGAAGAAGTTAAAGCGAAGGTTCTAGAAATTGGTGTGAATAAGGTTTTCAAACAGGTTGATGTGGTTTGTACGGGAACCTTTGAACCGATGGAATCCTCTGGGGCTATGATTAACCTGGGCCATACCGATCCGCCGATTAAGATTCGTCAGTGTTGGATCGATGGGATTCCCGCCTATTCCGCTTTTGGAGCCGTTGATTTGTCCCTGGGGGCAACGGCCATGATGGACTACACCAGTAGTGGAGATATTTTTGATGGGGAATTTCGCCCTAGTATGGCTCAGGTAGAAAGGGGCGGCGGCCACGTCATTGAAGATTTAATTGCAGGAAAATCGGTTTCTTTGCGAGCGATCGGTCAAGTGACGGATTGTTATCCCCGTGCGTCCTTGGAAACAACCATTAGTAGCAAAACCATTAATCAATTTTATTTATACAATCCCCGTAATCTTTATCAAAATTTTATTGTCGGAGTCAATGGCGGCGATCGCCAGCTTTATACCTATCTAGGGCCATTGCAACCCCAATTGGGTAATGCGGTTTTTTCTAATCCTGGGGCGATTTCCCCTTTATTTAATGATCCCGAATTAGAGGTGATTGGCATCGGTAGTCGTATTTTTTTAGGGGGAGGCGTGGGTTATGTGGCTTGGGAAGGAACCCAACATTTTCCGTTGCAAAAACGCTTACCCAATCAAACGCCCATTGGCCCAGCCGCAACGTTAGCCCTGATCGGTGACGCGAAACAAATGAAACCCCGTTGGGTGCGCGGTTGTTATTTTAAAAATTATGGAACCTCCTTAATGTTGGGAGTCGGGATTCCCTTGCCCGTTCTGACGGAAAAAGTGATCGAACATTGCGCCGTCCGAGATGAAGAGATTGTCGCTCCCGTCATTGATTTTTCTATTCCTCGTCGAGTCCGTCCTACCTTTGGTTTAGTCACCTACGCCCAACTCAAAAGTGGCAAAATTACCCTCGATGGTAAACCCGTCCGCGTGGCTTCCCTGGCCAGTATGGCGCGATCGCGGGAAGTAGCCCAGGAACTTAAAAGCTGGATCGAAGCAGGGGAATTTCTCCTCGCCGAATCTGTGATGCCCTTACCCAAAGACCGTGTTTTCTTACCCCAAGACCGATGGGGCGGACAGGTGTCTTCCGAATAGTTCAGTATTTTGGATTAATAGGAGATGAATGCCTGAGCCATCGCTTTTTCCAATGACTAGTCGGCTCTAGGTCACTCGTTTCCTGTTCAGCTTTTCGTCGCTCCAGAATAGTCTGGGCAGAATCTTGTAAATCGGGATCTCGGTAGGCGATCGCGGCACGGGTTTGTAAATGCTCTTGTTCTTGGTCAGAAATGGGCGGTAAATCTTGCCCCGTAAAATTTGCCACTGTTCCAGGCGATCGCCGTCCTACCTGAACCCCTGCTCCAAATTTTAAACCCGCTAAACTCAAGGCCGTTCGTACTGAAGCCGCGCAGGAGTAGGTCGCCAATCTTCCGTCAATCGCTAATGATTGAGCGAGTAGAGTCAGAAATTCCACAGTCCAGAGTTGGGGACATTTAGGAGGCGAAAAAGGGTCAAGAAAAATAGCATCTGCTTTAAATGCTGATGACTTAACTTGTTGCAGGGTTAAACGGGCATCGCCGCTCAATAATTCTGCTTTTAAAAGAGGATTTTCGACCCGACCTTCTAGGGCTAACTTTTTTAACCATTGGGGAATAGGATCAGCCCATTGGTCTAACAGATGGTACGCGATCGCCTGGCGCGGAACGTTTAAATCCAGTTCTAGGGCGATCAGCGTGACCTTACAGCGAGGATTGACTGACCAAATGGTTTCTAAGGCACTGGCACTGTTGTAACCCAAACCATAACAAATATCCAACAAAAACAAATGGTCGGTCTGAGTCGCTTTTTGGGCTAATTGGCAAGCTAAAACAAACTTACCTTCAGATTCCTGTTTCGCGCCCGATTGGGAATGAAATTTTTCCTGAAATTCCGCCGAAAAAAAGGTAAAAGAACCATCTTCCGTTACTTGCGGAATCAAAGTTTGTTCAGATAAAATGCGATCGCCTACCGTCAAATCTTGCCCTAACATTTTTGAAAAATAACTTTTTGTTTAATTTCTAAATGTAAAGCTTTTTGAATGGCGAGTAATTTGCTGAAACTTGCCCCTGCATAGAGATTGGCCTCATCCCGTTGTACCTGTTGGGGTTTGACTTCTAGAATTTCTGCTAATTTCTCCTGGGTCAGTCCTCGTACTATGCGGGCTTTAATTAAGGCTTGAGGTAATTCATCAAAGGATTCTAGGGTTAATTGTTCAAGTTTTCCCTGTTGCAAAGTTTCATACTCAGCGATTTCTTCTTGAAATTCTTCAATAAAACTTTCTAGCGAATCAAGATCAGCTTGATAACTAAGTTTTTCATTAATCGTGATCGGAGGATCAAGTTTTTTGAGTTCAGCGACAGAGGCTTGAAACTCCTTAAGCTTGGTTTTCGTAATTCGATATTGTCGTTCGTTTTGGATCATGTTGTATCTATCTCTATAAATTTTATAAAATGTTTTATTTCTATAAAAAAATCAAGGTTAATTTTCATCGGCTAAACTCCATTTTTCGGGATTTTCAAAGATTAATAGCAATAATACCTTTAGAATTTCCATTTCTATCTTCTTGAAAGAAATCTAAATAGGTTTTTCGTGAAATGGGGTCTGCTATTGTATTTGCCCGAAAGAATTCGCCTCCATATTTTGCTTTTTGAGCAGCACGTTTATTAGAAAAATCGAAGAAAACAGGATCAATTTTTTGTAGATAAGCTTGATCTACGGCTTCTGGTTCCCAGCAAAAATCAAAATCGCCTGGAAATTCTTTATCGGTAACAAAACTTCCACCGATATAAATTCGGGGACAACCTGCTTGCTTTAACGATTCACAAGCTCGTTTTAGGCCAGACAATAATTCTTGGCGGCGGGGATTAAAGGCAAATGTTTCTTGAACTTCCTGCCAGGTGGCAAGATGAATACCTACGGGTAAGCTTCCATTTGCCTGAAAAGTCGCGATCGACATCTAATAAACCTCGAATAATTAATGAAAAGTTGAGTTTGGTTAATCATGAGTTTTGTTGGCATCTCCCTAGTTAGCTTTGTTTAATGAGTTAGCTTTGTTTAATGAGTTAGCTTTGTTTAATGAGTTGGCTTTGTTTAATGAGTTGGCTTTGTTTAATGAGTTAGCTTTGTTTAATGAGTTAGCTTTGTGAGTTAGGGGTAACCCTAGTTAAACACAACATTTTTGTTTTGTCAATCAAGGTATTTCAGCGCAGCCAAAAATAAACCCGAAAGCTGTAGCAACACTGAATCAAAAATATGTAGGGGTTTGGTTTCCAAATCCAGACATTATAGGACTTAGCAATCAATCCTCTGCGCTAAGTTAGGCGATCGCGTTAAAAAATACGAAAAAAAGACAGAGAAAAAGAGAATGATCTCCTTTTGTCTGCCACTATTAAATGAAATTTTTAGTTTTTCTAGTTGATCAAACAAAAAACGGTTAATTATTGTTTGCACGAGCTTGCTCTAATTCCGCTTTGAGAGCAATGATTTGTTCAGTCAAATCTTGGATTTCCGATTGAGCATTGTTGTAGGTAATGTTTCCGCCCTCCGTTGCCCCCGTACTACCGCCATTGGTAGTAGCAGTCGATGGCTTGTATTTGACTAA
The DNA here is from genome assembly GCA_003249095.1 of Snowella sp. Lineage (GTDB taxonomy): Bacteria > Cyanobacteriota > Cyanobacteriia > Cyanobacteriales > Microcystaceae > Snowella. The sequence continues at coordinate 15,244 of QBMS01000044.1, read as the reverse complement.
CCAGGCGTCAATAAAACGACGAGCCTCTTCTTCTGTTACCAAACCTTTTTCTGACCATTGTTGGGCTTGCTGATGAAGGGTGCTTTGCAATTCAGACAATGTTTCAGTTCGTTTTTGAGGATCTTGGATGGTCTCTATTAAAGTCGCAGTTGCGCCGACAGTGACGTGTAAACCTTGCTGGAGTGTTTGAAAAAGAGCGGTTTTGTCCATGATTGTTAAAAAGAAGAGTTAAGTAAACGACAGAATAATCGAAATATTTTTGACCGTGTTTCGCATCCAGACTATCTATGCTCTAGATTCTAATAAAATATTCTGAGAATATCTAGTGAGAAAAATTATTAATGAAAAAATTAGTAGTGGCGACGGGAAATCCTGGAAAATTAGCGGAAATTCAAGCTTATTTAGTCGGATTGAACTGTGAATTAGTATTAAAACCGTCAGAATTAGACATTGAGGAAACGGGAACTACTTTTATCGCTAATGCTTGTTTAAAGGCTTCCCAGGTCGCTAAGGCTCTCGGACAATGGGCGATCGCGGATGATTCGGGATTAGCCGTTGACGCATTAGACGGCGCACCAGGCCTATATTCAGCCCGTTATGGCAAGACGGATCAAGAACGGATTGATCGCTTGTTGCGGGCCTTAGGAACCCAATCCAATCGACAGGCACAATTTATTTGTGCGATCGCGATCGCCCGTCCCGACGGTTCTATTGCGATTCAGAGTGAAGGAATTTGTCCAGGAGAAATATTGATCGCGGGTAGAGGAACGGGAGGATTCGGCTATGATCCTATATTTTATGTGCCTGAATGCCAAAAAACCTTTGCTGAAATGTCAGCCGAGCAAAAACATCAAGTTAGTCATCGGGGGCGAGCCTTTGCGACCCTGCTTCCCCAATGGCCAACCTTGAATCCAGGGAATTTCTGAGCAACCTACCACCATCAAGTCCCCCTAGAATTGAGGGATTTAGGGGGCTTGATAAGGGTAATTGGGGGCGAGAAATGTCCTCAGATTCGATCCTCCAACCCAAACGGGTTAGATGGCTAGTTTATCCTTCTCACTCGTCCGAATCCGAATAACGGAATCAACGGAACTAATAAAGATTTTACCGTCACCAATTTCACCAGTACGGGCAGCAGAAATAATCTTCTCCACTACCATATCGACTTGATTATCCTCGACAACGATTTCTATCTTGAGTTTTTGGAGAAACTCGACGGTGTACTCAGAGCCGCGATAACGTTCGGTTTGACCTTTTTGACGACCGAAACCCCGTACTTCTAACACCGTCATCCCAACAATGCCAGCATTGACAAGGGCAATTTTTACTTCATCTAATTTAAAAGGACGGATGATGGCTTCTATCTTTTTCAAACTGGTTACTCCTGGTTAAAAATGTCTCTTTGTCTTTATTTATAAAGCGAACTTGTCATTTTCTATCACTTCCAGGCTAGTTTTTTTTGTAAAAATAAGTACATTTTGTCAGAAATCAGCCTTTGGATTTTGCTATTTATGGCGTAATTTCTCGATTAAAGAAAAAATAACTGAGAATCTCAATGTTTTTTTATTTTTAATTTTATTCTTTGAACTAGGATAAAAAATAGGCTCTTCTGGATTTACCATGATACATAAGAGTAAAAATATTAGAGCATTTTATGGGTCGCCTGGGATTCGAACCCAAGACCATTCGGTTAAAAGCCGAGTGCTCTACCGCTGAGCTAGCGACCCGTTATTTATCACACGATTTCTTAATATAGCAGAAGGGATTAGTAAATGCAATCTTTTTTATAAAAAATTGGCTCGGAGCGTGACAGAAGTTTCAATGGTCTGCTGGGGATCAAGATGAATTAGACTTTCGCCTGTGTTCAAAGCGTTACGGGGAGCCGTCCAGGGTTCCAAACAAATATAATCTTTATCTTGAAGCGTCCAAAAAACTAAGGTGCCATAGAGGTCGGAATATTCTAGATTCAAGGTGAGAGGTCTTTGGCGATCGCTAAAACTGGCGGACTGACGATTCACTTGTTTAAAGGCCGCATCAATTTCGGGTTGGCTCAAATCAAAGGTTCCATTAAAGGGTCGTATCTCTAGGGTTTGGTGGTCTTGCAAGATATTGGCGGGAATATCGAAGCTCAATTGAGATTTATCCTTCACCCAAAAATAGGGATGTAAACCCGTCGAAAAGGGCATTTTTTCGGGGGAAAGATTGGTATAACGTTGTTTAATGCTCAGATGATTGCCCTGGAGTTGATAGATAAAATCCACTTCAAAATCGAAAGGATAGAGTTTCTTGGTCGCAGAGGTACTGGTGAGTCGTAGGGTTAAACTCGCGCCTGAGTCTGTGTTTTGATCAATCACTTGCCAGGGCATTTCTCTCGCAAATCCGTGTTGTTGCAGGGTATAGCTTTTTTCGTTATGTGTATATTGATTATTGGGTAAATTTCCACAAATTGGAAACAAAATGGGGATTCCGCCCCGCACACTCAAGGCTGGATCTTGAAAGCGTTCTTGATCTAAGTACAAAATTTCTTGACCCTGAATTGCCCAACGGGTGACAATGCCGCCACGTTCTGGCACAATTTCTAGACGGGCTAAACTACTCTGATCCGAAAGGATATAGGTACGGTATTGTTCTTGTTTAACAGCGATCGCAAACATAATGAATTTCCAGATTTTTAAATAAATAGTTGATTTAAGAAAAAAGCTAACATCGCACTTCCCAGAGGAACACTGAGATTATCAATGCCAAACTTTGAAAAAGATTCTAACGCAGTTGCAACCAAGGAAACGGCGATCGCAATCAGACCGATCTGCCAATGGAAACCCTGGACTGACCCAAGAATTAAGATAATTACCCAAAAGCTTACCACTGTCATGGTCAGAGAGCCTTCCCAACTTTTCCGAATTCCAGCGATTTGATAGGGATGCTTGCCAAAATTTTGTCCCACCAAAGCCGCTAAACCATCTCCCCAGGCCATGACTAAAATTCCGATGACCGCATATTCAGGATGCTGGAGCGGCCAAAAGATAGCGACCAAAATTCCAATACTCAGCGCATAGAAAAAAGTTCCCAAACTCCGTCTGCCCACACTATTGATACTCGGTAAAATCGGCAAAAAGTAAGAAATTAACGCAATAATACTCGCGATCACTGCCGCCGCAATACCAACCCAAGCGGGGATTTCTAACCACCAGGCGAAGAGTAGGACGTGACCACTGCCAATATGGACAATTTTGCGGGTTAGTTCTCCGTGAGTATCCGTTAACCGATTAAGAGCCTCGGCAATGAGAAGAATCAATCCTAGATAAAGCGCGACTAAGCCAACGGAAGATAAAAGAGTGGGAGAGACTTCTAAGATCATGGTGATTGTGGGATTTTAGGCAAATGATTAACACTCTATCGGCAATGGGAACGGTTGTTATAGGATAGGCTGTTAATGGGTCTTTGTTGATGAATTTTCTATGTCCTCTCTCGATCGCGCCAAACTTGAATCTTTACTTGATCCCCAGACGGAAATCTCTGATTGGGAAGAATTAAATCCTGATTTACAATCCCAAATTACCAGGGCTATTCGCAACGATCAACCCAGTCATTGGCTCGCGCCGTCAACGGTTGAGGATTTGTCCCACATTGTTAGCTATGCCACCGAAATGAAGTCTTCCATGCTCCTCTGTGGCAATGGTAGCAAGCTCGGTTGGGGGGGATTGGTCAAGCAAGCCGATTTTGTCTTGAGTACCCAAAAATTAAATCGTATTCTCGACCACGCGATCGCGGATTTAACCGTCACCGTAGAAGCAGGGGTTAAACTCACGGATTTACAAGCTTTTTTGAAACCCCATCGTCAATTTTTGCCCATTGATCCCAGTTATCCCGAACAAGCAACCATTGGGGGAATTGTTGCTACCGCAGATAGTGGCAGTTGGCGGCAACGATACGGCGGCATTCGGGATTTAGTGTTAGGTTGTTCCATCGTGCGCTGGGATGGAAAGATTGCCAAAGCGGGCGGAAAAGTCGTGAAAAACGTGGCGGGCTATGATTTAATGAAACTCTTCACGGGTTCCTACGGCACATTAGGCGTACTGACCCAGGTAACGTTTCGTCTTTATCCTTTGCCCGAAGACTCGAAAACTTTACTGCTCACAGGCGATGCCCAAGCTTTGTCCCAAGCCTGTCAAGACTTGCTGAAATCAGGTTTGGCTCCGACTTCTGCCGATGTTTTATCTTGTAATTTAATGCGATCGCTGGAATTGGGGAATAATTTGGGTTTATTAGTACGGTTTCAAAATATTGCCGAAAGTGTGACGGAACAGGTGGATCAATTACAAGCTTTAGGACAAAAGTTAGGATTATCGATCGCTGAATTTACCGCAGAATCGGAAGCAAGTCTATGGCAGTCATTAAAAAATCAGATGATGCCCCATTTCAATCCCGACCTGGTTACTTGTAAAATAGGCGTTATGTCCAATCAAATCGTTAATTTTCTCCAGGAATCTCCAGGACTTGCCCAAATTCACCTCGCCAGTGGTTTAGGTCGATTAGTTTTAACAACAGATTCAGAGATTGAACAATTATCTAAAATGCGATCGGTCTGTGAACGCGATCGGGGATTTTTAACGATTCTCGAAGCCCCAAAAAATATTAAAGAAAAACATGAACCCTGGGGTTATCAAGGAAATGCTTTAAACTTAATGAAAAGTTTAAAAACAAAATTTGATCCCTATAATATTTTTAACTCTGGCTGTTTTGTTGGAGAAATTTAACTTTAATTATGCAAACCACTGATATTTCCAACTCTAGTTTTAATTTCCAAGAACAATTAAACCAAGACATTAAAGGCTTCGATAGTAAACATCCCCCTGAACAAAAACTGATAGATAGTTGCGTTCATTGTGGCTTTTGTCTCGCAACTTGTCCCAGTTATCGAGTCATTGGTAAAGAAATGGATTCTCCGAGGGGACGCATTTATTTGATGAATGCTATCAACAAAGGAGAAGCAACTTTAGATGAAACCACGACCCAACATTTTGATAGTTGTTTAGGTTGTTTAGCCTGTGTAAGTACCTGTCCGTCGGGAGTCCAATATGACCAATTGATCGCCGCAACTCGTCCCCAGGTGGAGCGTAATCAACCCCGCAATATTTTCGATAGACTCATCAGAACTCTGATTTTTAATCTATTTCCCTATCCTCAAAGATTACAAATTTTTCTACCATTCTTTTGGCTTTATCAAAATCTAGGCTTACAAAAATTAGTTCGAGCAACGGGTTTATTGAAAAGATTCTTTCCCCGTTTAGCGGCAATGGAATCAATTTTACCTAAAATTACCCGTCAATCCTTTGGGCAAAATTATCCGACGGAAATTCCTGCTCAAACTGAAAAACGCTATCGAGTCGGGGTTATTCTCGGTTGTGTCCAACGGCTCTTTTTCTCTCCTGTCAATGAAGCTACTGTTCGAGTCCTGACTGCCAACGGTTGCGAAGTCGTTATTCCTAAATCCCAAGGTTGTTGTGCCGCCTTACCCGCCCATCAAGGTCAAGAAGCCCAGGCTCAGGCTCTTGCTCGACAAATGATTGATAGTTTTGCTGAGACAGAGGTTGATTTTATTATCATTAATGCGGCGGGGTGTGGGCATACTTTGAAGGAATATCATCATATTTTGGCGGATGATCCCGTTTATTTGGAAAAAGCTAAGGCCTTTGTTGCCAAAGTTCGAGATGTTCAGGAATTTTTAATGGAAGTTGGATTGACTGCGCCTCTATCGGCGATCGCGGATGAGAACCTCACGATTGTCTATCAGGATGCTTGCCATCTTTTGCATGGTCAAAAAATTAGTTTACAACCCCGCCAGTTGTTAGCAAAGATCCCTAATATTACCTTAAAGGAACCTGTTGATGCGGCTCTTTGTTGTGGGAGTGCAGGGGTTTATAATATGTTACAACCTGAGATTGCGGAGGAGTTGGGACAACAAAAAGTCACCAATTTATTAAACACGGGAGCCACTTTAATTGCGTCTTCTAATCCAGGGTGTTCTTTACAAATTCAAAAGCATTTAAGTCAACAAAATAAGTCTATTCCCCTATTTCATCCCATTCAATTATTAGATTTTGCAATGCGGGGTATTAAGCTCAATTAAAAAAAGGCAGAATTGATTAAAAACTGCCTCTTTGTTAATTATTGATATTAACTTTACTACGCGATCGCGGCTTTAACTTGGGGCCAACGACCAACCGCTTTACCAATGATGGATAATTCCTGCATTACTCGATCAAACCGTTCAGGAGTCAAGGACTGAGGCCCGTCCGATAGAGCCTTGGCAGGATTGGGATGGACTTCGATCATCAGAGAATCGGCTCCTGCGGCGATCGCGGCGGCGGCCATAGCGGGTACATAATCCGACTTACCCGTGCCATGACTCGGATCAATCATGATCGGTAAATGGGTCAAATTGCGTAACACAGGCAACACCGAAAGATCCAAGGTATTACGAGTATATTTTTGATCAAACGTACGAATTCCCCGTTCACAGAGAATCACATTAGGATTACCCGCCGCAAGCAGATATTCCGCCGCCATGAGCCATTCTTCAATGGTGGCCGCCATCCCGCGTTTTAATAAAACAGGTTTGTCTTGTGCGCCGACTTTTTTGAGCATGGCAAAATTCTGCATATTCCGCGCTCCAATTTGGATTACGTCTGCCACTTCTGCAATTTTCTCTAAATCTGCCGTATCCATAACTTCGGTAATAATACCCAAACCACTGGCTTGTTTCGCGGCAGCCAAAAGTTCTAACGCACTTTCCCCATGACCTTGGAAAGCATAGGGAGAAGTCCGAGGTTTGTAAGCTCCCCCCCGTAGAAAGTGCGCTCCAGCCGCTTTTACTCGTAGTGCCGTTTCGATGATCATCGCTTCATTTTCAACGGAACAAGGGCCAGCGACAATCGTGAGGGGATGATTTTTACCGATCGCAACGGGGCCATTAGGGGTAGGAACAATCACTTCACTATAATCACCGTGACGGAACTCTAAACTCGCCCGTTTAAAAGGTTGCTCTACCCGTAGTACATCTTCAATCCAGGGACTAATTTCTTGGATTTGAAGCGGATCGAGAGCGGCAGTTTCTCCCACTAGACCAATCACCACTTTATGTTTACCGACGATTTTTTCAGGAGTTAGTCCTCTTTCAGAAAATTCTTGATTCACACGCGCAATTTCTAATTCGGGAGTTCCGACTTTCATCACAACGATCATTGCAAAAAAACCTCACTGGTTAGGTAGTTAGAAAAAAATAAAGTTAAGAAAAATCAAATCGTTTAATAAACTTCTTGCATAACGAGGGTTTTACGTCCCTCTATCTTTCCTGGGAAGGACAGAGTCTTACAATTAATAATTATGAAAGAAATCTATCGCTGTCGAAATAAAAAACTTCTTCCTGTATTGTAATCATTTTGCTTTTTGAGATCCAAGATTAACGTCTAAAAAACAAAATAATCCTCAAATGACGACCATAAGAACACAAATCTTAATTAAACTTTTCAATTTCCATTGTGTAATCAAGAGGGTGTGTTCAGAAATTCTGACAAATTAGTATCGTTCTCTAAGCTTTTAATACTTGCGAAAAGTTGCTCCAACTCAGAACTAACTTTCTTTTGTTTTTTGAGCATCTTGTCTTGCGGTACGCCAGGCAGTCACACTTCTATCAAAATTTAATTTGACTTCTTGCCAACCCCACCAACTCCCCTCAATGTCTTCGTCCCAGGAGGTGGAAAAAACACCATAGCTTAGTCCAAGAACACCTAAACCAAAGAGAAGAAGACTCACGGCAAAAACCACATAATTGGGAATTTCTAACCAATCATGACTCACGACCCAATAAAAAGCCACGAAGGAAAACATGGCCGATGCAGTAGGAATTCCTGAAAAGATTGCCATGCGCTTCAACATCCGTTGACTGACTACTTCAGGGATAGAACCACTTTGGGGTTTCCGTTTTCCTCTGTAGGGTTTGGTCTTATCGGAGTTTTTAAAGGAAATTTTGTTCTCTACTTTGGGGGCAGGAGCAACTTTTTTAGGAGCAGGGGCAACCTTGGCTGGCTTTTTATTTTTTTGCTTTCCTTCAAAAGGAAGGGGAGTTCGTTTTGGGGTTTGGCGATCGCGGGGGGATGGAGCAGGCATAGAAATACAGTAGGGGCAAAAATTAACGACGAATGCCTAAACGTTTGATTAGGGACTGATACCGTTCAGGTTCTCTGGCGTTGATATAATCCAACAAACCTCTGCGTTGGCTAATCATTTTTAGCAGTCCGCGACGGGAAGCATGGTCTTTCGGATTGGCTTGTAGATGTCCCGTCAATTGGGAAATACGTTCGGTTAAAAGCGCGATTTGCAAGTCGGGGGAACCAGTATCGGTTTCATGGACTTGGTACTCACTCATCAATTCTTGTTTTCGGGTTTGGGTTAACGCCATAGGATGTTTTTAAATCGTTTCAATGCTGCAATCTCTAACTATACCATTAATTCAGACAAAATGTTGACTCTAAAATGAACGGGACTAGGAGAAAAGGGAATGGTCAATTTGTAAAATATTTTTTTCAAAAGCATCTCTAACGAAAATTAACCCGTAATTATTTCCTTGGCATTGCTAGACAGGGTTGAAATTTTTGTCTCCACAATCGCTTCAGGATACGTCCCAAAGGGGGGTAAAACCTCTTTAATAAAGGCTTCTGCGGCCTTAGAGCGATAACGATTGGGATTAAGAATCACCGAGAGAGTCCGACGGACTTCTACCTCTTTCATTCGGGCAATATGGATTGTATTCATCTGTAATTCTTTTTCAATAGCCGTCGTTGATACAAAAGCAACCCCTAGCCCTGCTTGAACCGCATTTTTAATCGCCTCAATGGAATTTAACTCCATTTCAATTTTTAAACGTTTGGTATCGATATCACAATTGCTTAAAACCTTGTCAATTACTTTACGAATCGTCGATTGGGAATCGAGGGTAATAAATTTGAGTTTATATAAATCTTCTTTTTGAATGGTTTCAACTTTGGCCAAAGGATGGGAAATCGGCAAAATCAAGGCCAATTCATCTTCGGCGTAGGGAATAATTTGCAGTACGTCCTGCAATTCCGTCGGAACTTCTCCCCCGATAATGGCCATATCGACGCTACCATTGGCAACGCCCCAGGAGGTGCGACGAGTGGAATGTACTTGTAATTGCACCGAAACATCGGGATATTTTTGTCGAAAAATACCAATCATGCGAGGCAAAAGATAGGTTCCCGTCGTTTGGGACGCTCCCACAATCAGAGTGCCGCCCTGAAGATTCTGCAAATCCTCGATCGCGCGACAGGTTTCCTGGCAGAGGGTCAACACCTTATCGCCGTAACTTAAGAGGAGATAGCCCGCTTCCGTTAACTGGGCCTTGCGTCCTCCTCGGTCAAATAAAGGAACATTCAGTTGTCTTTCTAAATTTTGTACCTGTAAGCTGACAGCAGGTTGGGAAACATAAAGCGTATCTGCCGCCCGTTTAAAGCTTCCCTCAGCCGCGATCGCCTTAAGAATCCGCAGTTGGTCTAACGTAAATGGGATATCTGCCATAGGTGAAGAAAGAATGATAAGTTATTCCTATTAAACTTGACAGTATCATAACTGGGTATCTGTAACGCGATTTGTGGTTTTAAGTCTTTAGTTGTTTCTTAAGCTAATGTTATGTAAGGTCTTTAGGCGATCGCACTCCTAGAAAGCAATTGTTTCTCTTTGGGCGATCGCGCTAATTCGATTTGGCTCATTTGGTAGAGTTATAAACTCTAGTTAACAAAAGTCCAGCGTCCTTCCACTTGACCGTCAAGAAGTTGATGAGTAGTTAAATATTCTTCAAGAACACCTTGGCTTGAAGTAGTAGCAACTTTAGCGTTAGCTATTTCTTCAGGCGTAAGATTCAAACACTTCAGTGAATTTTGATAATGATAATCTTGCACGCAGATTACATATAAACGATCAGCCTCTACAGGTTTTCCATTAATACTGAAAGATTCAATTGCTTTCTTAGTATTGTTATAAACTACTCGAACACCTTTGCTGATTTGATAACATTGACTTTCCCCAGGCTTTCTGTTTTCTGGGCGCAGAAAATGGGTAAACACCTTTGTCAGTTGCGTTCCAGTAACTTTAACTTTATAAAGAGAACCATCATACGGATAAACCTTCTTAAGGTCTTCAAGAGTGACCACAGGCCCTAATTCTTTACCTCGTATGGAACCACTACCGACAAGAACCACATCAATCATATCTATTTCTGAGAAGATATCAGCGATTAAATTACCCAACTCAGTTTCTTGTTCGCGCACGGGATGAGTCAATTTACGATTTAAACGGCTAACAATACGATTGTACTTGCGATCTACTTGCTCTTTATAGGTATTGATAAAGTTTTGCAAATCTACGTCAGGACTAGCTACTTGATCATTGATAGGAACAAGCTCCCACTTCCATTCGACAATGCTATTAGTATCGTCATCTACTGTAATATCGAAACGTCCGATCTGATCAGTACCAACGGCGGCCTGGGTGATTAAAATGTTGTTTACTTGGGCGGGCTGTTCTAAAAGTGTATGAGAATGTCCACCAATGATCATGTCCACCCCCCACTCAGGGTCTAACATAGCCGCTAATTTTTGATCCTCTTCAAAACCAATGTGAGTTAGGAGAATTGTCAAATCAATATCTTCATTTTTGTAGGTATTGCAGATTTTACCGACTTCAGCCGCCGCATCTTCTAGTCCAACAAATGTACCAATGCTTTTGTCTAGCTTTAAAGCACTAAGAACTTCTTCGGTGACAATACCAATGAACATAACATCAAATCCATCTACATTGAGGATGATATAGGGGTTCATCAACCTTTTGCCGTACTTTTTAATGTACAAGTTGGCATTAACAATAGGAAAATTTGCCATCTTTTCTAAGAAGAGCAAATGAGGAAAGCCATAGTCTAATTCGTGGTTTCCTAAAGTTACTACATTAGGTGCTAAGTAATTCATGATTTCCATAGTTGATAAGCCTTTAAATTCGGTATCAATCATCGAACCTTGAAGCATATCACCTGAAATAACATAAAGTGTATTTTTTTCTGTTTGACGCACTTTATTGATATAACCAGAAAGTAATGATAAACCGCCGATCAAATCACCTTGTCCTGTTTTAGCCTCCGCTAAAAAGTCGCCGTGCATATCATTGGAATGTAAAATCGTAAACTTTTTGAGTTTTGTTGTAGTTTCAACCATGAGCCTCTCCAGTAGTTTGAGTTGATTTGGGTACTGCGAACGGTTTAAAGCTTGACTTTCTGAATACCGTCAGAAGCTTTGTCTGTTATTTCTTCTAGCCGATCCAGAAAAAGTTCAGCTTTTAGCAGTCCGTAGCATAGCATGACTCGCGCCGCTCTAGAAAGAGTTCACTTTTCACCAGTGCGATCGCCGATCTGTAAGTAGGTTTGAGGCAAAGAAACCCAACATCACCTTTTTTTTGAGATTTTTCCAAGCTCTAATGCGCGATGTCCAAAGTACAATGAATGTAATTCACTATTAAATTATTAAATCCCTCCTTTGAATTCGCTGAATGTTACAGAAATTCTATGCTGAAACAATGGACAAATCCTTACATCATTTTAATTATTACTGTAATTGGTATTGTCATTGCGATTGTCGGTAAAAACACATTTGAATTGTTTTTTGTTAATGTGACTTTTTTAGCGACAATATTGTTGATTGCTCTAAGAAATTTTTATCTTCATGATCGGGTTTACTCTGACAAAAGGCTAAAAGTTTTTTTTGTGTTGGTTTTAATTGGCTTTTTGTCTGATGTTATTGCCCACTTTAATTGGTTGCCTGATTTTAAGCAACTTTTTTTAGCGATCGCTACTTCTATTAAGATTGTGGTTTTTGGATACGAATGGTTCTCAACAGTTAAGATATTAGCCTATAGACAAAAAGTAACCAGTCAAACCATCGTCTTAGCAATTATTTCCTACGTTTTTATAGGTATTATATGGTCGTTTATCTACTTTTTTATTTGGCAAACAGATCCTCATTCTTTTAAAATTAGTGATCTAAGGGAATATGAATTGCAGCCTTGGAATTTGGCAATGTATTTTAGTTTAATTACCTTAACAACGATTGGCTATGGAGATATTATTCCAACAGGAAGATGGGTGATGGCTCTAGTGAATTTTGAAGCGATGGCAGGGGCAATTTATTTAACGGTCATTGTTGCTCGATTAGTTTCTTTGTATGGCAACTCTGAAAGCTGATCTTTTTCGCAATAAAAATTCACAATAAATCAAAAAGTAATATACTCAAAACTTATTATTTTCGTGCTTTTTATCCTTTTTCTTGATGACTTGTACTATCTGTACTATCATTGCTCTAACCAATTTGATTAAATTGTGTCGCTCCTATACTTTAATTGCTTTAGATTGGTGGTCTATTTTTTCCCATTTTTTATGAATTGAAGCTCTCTCTATGTTAAATCATTTTCTATCTTCCCTAAATCGTCTCTTGTCCAAGAGATTTTCGTTGGCAACGAAAACCAAAAGGTTATCAATGACCGCCTTAGCTCTCATTGTCATTACTACCAGTTTAGTTATTATGTCCTCTCCCAGTAACGGCCAATCTCTGACGGGTTCTCCCGCCAACCCTAAGGTAAAATTCTCAACCCCCCTACCCCCAGGAATTGCTTCCCCTGCCAAAGTGGAAACTCGTTTAGGAACGCTGAATTTCTTCGATGGTTTTCCCGACAAGGCAACGGCCGAAAAGCTCTACGATAACCTCGACTTCCAACGGGCTGTTCAAGCCTATCTATTGGGAATACCCGCCGTTAGCCAAGCAACCAACCGTAACGCGATCCGTACCTTGGGGCCTGTGAATAGCGTTGTGCCGATTTTTGAGCAACTTTTAGATTCGCGCTCAATCTTCCTGACTGCCAATGACAACACGGTTTACAGTTGGACGTGGCTCGATCTCACTCAGGGGCCGTTGGTTTTAGAAGTCCCTCCAAAAGTGTTAGGAACGGTGAATGATATTTGGTTTCGCTGGGTGATTGATGTGGGCATTACTGGCCCCGATAAAGGCCAAGGCGGAAAGTACCTCTTTTTACCTCCAGGCTACAAAGGAGAAATTCCATCGGGTTACAACGTGGTGAAATCGCCGACTTTTAATATTTGGATTCCCTGGCGCAGTTTTTTAGTCAAGGGCGACCCGAAACCTGGGGTTGAGTTGGTGACAAAGAACACGAAAATTTATTCCCTAAACAGTGCGAACAATCCCCCCGCTTTAAATTTTGTGAATATGTCGGGTAAGCCATTTAATACGGTTGCGCCAGCCGATTATGGTTTCTGGGAACTACTCAATCAGGTGGTACAGGAAGAACCGAGTGAGTCCCTCGATCAAATTCGACTGGGTTACTACGCTTCAATTGGTATTCAAAAAGGCAAGCCTTTCAAGCCCGATGAACGCATGAAAAAAATCCTGACAGAAGCGGCGGCTGTGGGGGATGCAACGGCACGGGCGATCGCTTTTCATAATCGCCAGAAGGAGGCTTATTACTATGAGAACAGTGCTTGGCAGTTACCTTTCATTGGTGGCTATAAATTCCAAACCCAGCCTGATGTTCTGAACATTGATGCTTATATCTATTACTATTTCATGGCGACGGGGGTTACTCCTGCGATGGAAGAAAAAATGGTTGGACTGGGTTCTCAATATGCTTGGACAGCCCGTGATGCTAAGGGTAATCTCCTCGATGGTGGCAAAAATTATCGCCTTCGTTTACCGCCCAATATTCCTGTGAAAGATTTCTGGTCAGTTATTCTTTATAGCAACCAAACGCGATCGCAGATTCAGACGGATCAACAGTTCCCTAGTGTCGGTAGTCAGACTAAAGGGCTTTTGGTTAATGCCGATGGTTCTGTGGATATCTATTTCGGGCCGAAACCGCCTGCTGGCAAGGAGAATAACTGGGTGCAGACGATGCCTGAAACGGGTTGGAACACGATTCTTCGGCTTTATGGCCCGCTTGAGTCTTGGTTTGATAAGACTTGGCGACCAGGGGAGATCGAGTTATTGAAATAGCTCGATCCAGAATATTTCTTTGTGACTATCCAGTAGGTTATCCAGAAAGTTTCTATCCATTGTTCGAGAATACACGGAATGTTTCTGGATAGCCTTTTCTACATGGGGATTATAAGGATTTGGCTAGAAGCAATTGTTTGAGACAGCCTGGTAAATCTAATCACGCAGCTTATAAACTATAATTTACAAGATTTCTTATCGTAGGTATTGAGTTTTATTCACATGAAGAAGTCTGAGATCAAACTATTGATAATCTTCTCCTTGACAACGATTCTGGTCTACTCATCGCAGGTTTTTGCACAAACACCTTCGACGACTCCTTCCCCAGAGGCAAACTCATTCTTTAATACAGCCCTTTGGCAGAGTATTGTGGTAGCAGTCCTGTCAGCCGTATTAGCATTTATAACTGGCTACGCTTTAGCAGGAATAAGCAAGAAACAAGGAAGTGGAAAAAAACTTTCTTACAGCTTGTTAATTGAAAATGGTCTTGTCAAAATCGAGAAGAACATTAGAGAAAAAGTTAAAGTACTTTACAATTCAGAAGAGATTGAAAATCTATACAACATAAGTTTTAATCTGGAAAATACGGGTACCACTGTTATTAAAGCGCAAGAAATAAGATTTGAGTTTCCCCAAGAAGCTAGAATTCTAGACTTCTCCTTTGAGCCAGAACCAGAACAAGAAATGAAGGCTGAGAAAATTGAGTCGGGACTGAGATCCTTTGAAAAGAAATGTAAAATAGGTCAAATCGAACGTGGTCAAAGTCTAGGAATTCGTTTTACTGCTACTAGCAAGTCAGAAATTCAAGAAGTCAAATTACATCCATACAATGAAAGTGGTGATATTGAGTTTACATCTAGATTAGTTACTAAAGCATTGAGTAACAGAGATCAAATAGCAAGGTTCTTGAGCTTGTATATTTTTTATCTTGTAGTTCCTCCTATCTTTTATCTCTTACCTTTTGGTTTGGGCGAAATGATGGCTGGTTTTACTAGATTTATACTTTTACTTAGTTTGTTCAGATTAATCGTGCCGTTTTCTGAAATTCTTGCTGATATTGTTTTTAGGCACTGGTTCAGTCTAATTATTAGAATGAAATCCTTACAAGACAAGGACTTAAC
>QBMS01000043.1 GCA_003249095.1 Snowella sp. | reverse complement strand
CTCTAAGCCTTACACCATACCTTTTTTCGCCTTTAATCAAACTACACCAGTGCCCATTTCCTCTAAGCCTTACACCATACCTTTTTTCGCCTTTAATCAAACTACACCAGTGCCTAATTTGTCAAAGAAGGTTCTAAGAAATTGAGAAAAGAATTGCCTTGACGCAGTTGTATCCAGACCTTACCTTCTCCTTTAAAGCGACAGACTAATCCCTGACCACCGTAATATTTTATTCTAGAAGAGCTGATTGCTAAGTCCGCGATCGCTTGTACCTCGTAATCTAAGGTTTCTTCAAAAGCGACAATATAACCTGTATTAATCAACAAATGGTCGTTAACTGTAATTTCGAGAATGCCTCCGTAGGAACTAAACCATAAATCACCGCTACCAATCATACGCAATAGACAGGTTGATTCATTACCCAAAAAATCGGTCATGCCTGAAAATTTTATATCAATTTGTACCGTTGGCATACAGGCAATAAAACAAGAAGATTGTAATAATATGCCCGTTTTGGGAGTTAAATAATAATGGTGAATATTGCCTGGTAACCCAGGAGACAAAAAGATTTTACCTGGCTTTTCTTCCGCCGAAAATTGATTAATAAATAAAATCTCTTTGCCTAAAAAGTTAGTCAAATGTTTTAGTAGCCCGTCTTGGAGATTGGCAATGAAAACAATACTGCTATCCATAGCCGTTACCTGGGAAGCTTCTACTAAAAGACTCTGATGAAGCTTGAGATTAATGATTAATGAAGAGTAAAACGGCCCAGATTCAATCGAAAAATTGGCATCCTGTTCTTCTTCAATATTTTGTCTTTTTTCAGGCTTCTGAATCCGATTTCTAATTAAATCCCCTTCCATTTTTTTAGTCCTTAGCAGTTGAGAGCATTATAACCAATAAAAAGCCTAAAAAAGTCACGAGAGTTCTGAACGAAGTATTTGGGTAAACGGTTTGGTACGATGGGTTTGACAGACAACTTTTCCTTTTCCTTTAAAATGGCATAGGCTCTCTTTGTGGCTGACGAGGGATTGAAACCAAATAGATTGAGAAGGAATTAATTTGAAATTTAAGCTATTTTCAAAGGCAATAACGTTTTCTAAGTTTATGATATATTCTCCGTCCACATCAATTTCAGTTACTCTGCCAAAAGCACTCATTAACACTTTGCCCTCTCCGACTAAACTTAGCCAAGAATTAGATTCATTAGAAAAAAGAGATTTGAATTTATCGAATCCTGAAAAAATCTCAATTTTGGAACTAGACGCTAGATAGGCATTGATCCGCACAATGAGTTTATATTTACTCATGGTATGAACAAAAATTTCTCCGATCAAAGGAGGCGCAAGATAGATTTCTCCTTCGGTTTCCTTGGCTTTAAAGCTATTCAGAAATAAGAATTTTTCTTTAGAGGTATTTTTGGCGTTATTTTTTTTGTTGTCAGCAATTTTTTCACTACCGCGCTGCATCATGGTATTGATTTTCAATTGATCACTCATGATCATCACCGATCCCGCCTGGGCAACAATTTCTTCATCGATCTCTAACTGGATATGGGCGATCGCGGTGTTAGGCTGGTTTAAGATTTCAACTTTCATACCCGTTTACATTGACGGGAGATTGATCCCGCCGACTTTTGGTGTAACGCCCTAGCCCACTACGACTACGAGACTGTAAGTATATAATACCCCCTCCCTTCAGTTGGGTAACAAGGCCATATCCTGCAACCCTGGAACCGATGATGCCCTTGGGAAAGTTAACTTTAAGGCGAATTTTAGAACTATAGGCCAAAAGAGACCCCTGTTCTACGGCAAACTTTTTAAAGACCTGATGTTGATTAATACCACCGTGAGCGCCGATAAAGATCAAGCCCCGACCTGAAAGTTTCAAGCCAAATAATCCTTGACCTGCAAACCAACTCGAAAAACCAATCCAATGAATCCCCATTTTAATCTGGGAAGTATGGGCAATATGGACTTCTGGCTGTAAACAGAGGGAACTTTGGGATAAATCCAGACGAATAATATCTCCAGGAAAGGCTGGGCATAAAACGATACTCAAGGGTTCTTCTGTTGGATTGTGAAAGTTGTTTACCCATAGGGGGTGATTTCCTAACAATCGCCTCAAGATCGCGAAGGCAATATCACCAGAGATGATCGTTTTCATGACGATTCCTGTATCCATGCTCACCAGGGTTCCTTGAGCCGCCGTCAGGCTTTCTTTCGGTCTGAGGGTAACATGAAGGGTGGCAAAGACTGGTCTAAAGCTGACTTTATACAGCACAAATTTAGGGGGGACGAAATTTTTAAAAAACTACCTTACTATTTTCTTTGATCTTTCTCCCAACGCCTAGAGATCGAGATTATTCTTAAAATCAAGGCTATAGCATTATTGCCATGAAAAAGGGATGTCTCATGTTTATGAATAAGGGGTTTAAACCCCTTGCCCGTAGCTCATTTAACTATCTATCGCGATACATGGTCGTCAGGTTAAGCCGTCACTTCTTCCAGAATTAACTTAGACCGTTTAACGCTTTCAGGGATAGGAATGGGATAATCACCATTGAAACAGGCAGAACAAAAATGATTAATGTCTTCGCCCGTTGCTTCTAGCATTCCTTGTTGGCTTAAATAGGCGAGGGAATCTACCCCAATTTGCTCAGCGATCGCCTGAACAGATTTTGTGGCCGCAATCAATTGATTTTGATTATCGGTATCAATGCCATAGAAACAGGGATGGGTGACAGGAGGAGAAGAAATTCTCATGTGGACTTCCGTTGCCCCTGCATCCCGTAAAGCTTTGACGATTTTGCGACTGGTGGTTCCCCGCACAATGGAATCATCGACAATGATCACCCGTTTTCCCTTGAGGACATCCTTGAGGGGATTGAGTTTCATGCGAATTCCAGATTCCCGCATCGTTTGGGTGGGTTGAATAAACGTCCTGCCCACATAGCGATTTTTAATTAATCCTTCCGCGTAGGGAATGCCCGATGCTTGGGAAAAGCCGATCGCCGCAGGAATGCCTGAATCAGGGACCCCCATCACTAAATCCGCATCTACAAAAGATTCTTTCGCCAATTGTTTACCGATCCGCATCCGATAGGTGTAAAGGGTTTCGTCATTAGTCACACTATCAGGGCGAGAAAAGTAAATCATCTCAAAAATACAAAGTTTTTTCTCGGATTTAGGCGACCAATGGAAGGAAACCAGTCCCGATTCTGTAATCCAAACTAACTCGCCTGGCTCTACTTCCCGCACATATTCCGCCCCAATAATATCTAAACCACAGGTTTCTGACGCAAGAACATAGCGAACGGGGTTTCCTTCCAATTGACCAATTACTAGAGGTCTAACTCCATTGGGATCACGCACTCCCATGAGTCCAATGGGGGTTCCAATCACTAAACTGTAGGCCCCTGAACACATCTGAAAAGCACTGATCGCCGCTTCTAGCCAATCTTTACCACTATCCACTTCGTCGGCGATCGCCAGAGCAATCATTTCTGAATCCGTCGTTGTTAGAAAATCGCAACCCCGATCCACTAAATGTTCCCGTAGTTCTACGGTATTCACCAGGTTGCCATTATGGGCCAACGCTAATTTGCCTAAACGAGTGTCCACAATGGCAGGTTGGGCATTGACCTTGTGACTAGAACCCGTTGTGGAATAACGATTGTGGCCAACGGCGATATGACCGATTAATTCGTCGTGTAAAACTGATTCCTTAAATACCTGGGATACCAACCCCATATCCTTGTGACTATGGACGCGATCGCCGTCAAAGGTCGCAATTCCTGCTGATTCTTGCCCCCTGTGCTGGAGAGCATAAAGCCCAAAATAGGCTAACTTAGCAACCTCGCCTTCGGGACAATAGATCCCAAATACACCACAGGCTTCTTCAGGTTTATCGGAACGGGAGACATCGAGATGATGACTGTCATCAGTGACCTTGGGATTGGCAAGCATCCTAATTGGGGAACTCCTGGTAATGGGGGATTCAGTTAGAGAAAAATAAACGCTTAAATATTTTAGGCTAGGAATTTTAAAAATAAAAAGAGTTGAAGAAAATTCTCCTTAACATTTCTTTAACCTAATCTTAGCAGGATCGGTGCTGCCCTTTGGGAAAAATCCCCCTTTCCATTTGCCATAGTCTGATAAACTAGCTACATTAGTGTGTAGAGTCATTTTTTAGGAAATTTTTACATCATGGAAAGCGTTGCCTATATCTTGGTTTTGACGATGGCGTTGGCCGTATTATTTTTTGCGATCGCGTTTCGGGAACCCCCCCGCATCGAAAAATAATTCCCCATCAATCCTGCGGTTTTACAAAAAATCCTTTTTTTTTGCTAGGAGCTATCCAAAATTTTTTCTTACTTTCCTGAAGTAGGCTAAAATGACGAAGATAGCTCTATTTGTTGTTATTTAGAAACCTTGAGTTATCTAGTAAAAAATTTAGCTAATTAAAACTCCTTACTCAATGGACTTTGAGAATGCAATGTCCCTACTGTCAACATAACAATAGTCGTGTCCTAGAATCCCGCTCCAGTGAAGGAGGACAAAGTATTCGTCGCCGTCGGGAATGCCTGGAATGCAAACATCGCTTTACCACCTATGAGCGAGTCGAATTCGTCCCCATTACCGTCATAAAGGCAGACGGCAAAAAAGAATCTTTCGATCCATCCAAGTTACTCAGAGGAATGGTACGCGCCTGTGAAAAAACAGGTCTTTCCTATCAAAGATTAGAAAGAATCGTCGAGGACATTGAAGCTCAGATCCAACAAGGTAACAGTCGAGAGATTACTAGTCAGGATATCGGTCAATTGGTATTGAAATATCTCCAAAAAGAAAATGAAGTGGCCTATATCCGTTTTGCCTCCGTTTATGGTCGTTTTCAGGGAATTACGGACTTTGTAGAAACCTTAAATCATTTAAAGACAGATACCCCATCGCCTTGGGAAACGGATAATGACGCTTTGATCGAAGAGGATTCGACTGCAATGCTCACATCTTGATGGATTTGTAATGATAGATAGTCTCAATCGTTGTGCTTGGGTCAAAGCCGATCCTCTGGAAATTGCCTACCATGATCAGGAATGGGGAGTTCCGCTCCATGATGATCAAAGATTATTTGAATTCTTGATTTTGGAAGGGGCGCAGGCGGGCTTGAGTTGGAGTACGATTCTCAAAAAACGAGAAAATTATCGTCTTGCCTTTGCTCAATTTGATCCTGGGATTATTGCCAACTATGATGCAGATAAAGTCGAAGAATTAATGCAAAATGCGGGAATTGTCAGAAATCGACGAAAAATAGAAGCCACTATCATTAATGCTCAAAATTTTTTGGAAATTCAGCAAAAATTTGGCTCGTTTGACTATTTTCTTTGGCAATTTGTGGATGAAAAACCGAAGAAAAATCATTGGCGATCGCTGACAGAAGTTCCCTCAACCAGTCCAGAATCGGATGCACTCAGTAAAGCTTTGAAAAGACGAGGTTTTAAATTTGTTGGTTCAACGATTTGTTATGCGTTGATGCAGGCAGTCGGTATGGTCAATGATCACACAACGGATTGTTTTTGTTATCGAAAATGATGATTTTTCTGATTTTTTAGTCTATTATTACCCAATCTGGAAATAACGCGATCGCTGAGGCATAATAAAAAAGTTCTCAAAAAATTTTAGCGGCTATGAATCGTAAACGCTTTGTGATTGAAATGGGCATGGGCATTGATCAACACGGTCAAGATCCAACGGTGGCGGCGGCGAGGGCTGTGCGTAACGCGATCGCTAATAATGCTTTGCCAGGGGTTTGGGAAGTGGCGGGCTTAAGTCATCCTGATGAAATGATTGTGGAAGTCCAGGTCGCTGTTCCCTATCCTGAAGAGGTTCGAGCCGAAGAAGTTTTAGCCGTTTTACCGTTTGGGCAAAAAACGTTAAAAGTAGAATCAGGGGGAATGGTCGTCGAGGGCAGGGCAATTCCCGAATTAGCCGATAAAAATGATGAAATGTTAATTGCAGTTGCGGCGGTGACTGTTTTTATTGAAACTCATTGATTTTGTAAGGTAAACTTATTTGACAGTAAGGTAATGGACTTAATACGCTCGTGGTTTGAAGCTTCTTTTCTGGCTCTCAGCTCAGGTTTTGCTCGCATTCTTTGGAATTTATTCTTAGCTTATATTCCTCTATTTTTAAGTATTTGGTTATTTCGTTGGTCTAGTCGGCGATCGCCTGTATGGTGGGTGATTTTTGCCATATTTATTGCTTTTTTACCGAATGCGCCCTATATCCTCACCGATATTATTCATTATATTAGATCGATTCGGGCGGGATTCTCTACTAGTGTTATTATGTTTGCCCTTACACCTCAATATTTAATCTTTCTCATCGGAGGTTTTCAAGCCTATGTTATGTCTTTATTGAATCTGGAGTTTTATCTGACAAAATTAGGACAGGAAAAATTTATCTTTCCCGTTCAAATTTTGATTCATTTTTTATCGGCAATTGGAATTTATTTAGGACGATTTTTACGCTTTAATAGTTGGGATTTTGTTACTCAACCTGATGAGTTGGCCGAAACGTTAGCTCAAGATCTATCCCATAAGCAACCTGTTTTAGCGATCACAATTACTTTTATCATTTTACTCGGTCTTTATTGGATTACGAAACAAATTAATTTGGGTCTGGTTTTACGGTTTCAGCAATTACAGAAAGAATGGAAATAAAATTTATCGATTTTTCAGCGATCGCATTCCCCAGAAAATCAAATTAGGATCAAATTTGCAATCATTAGCGATATCAGGGTATATTTCGTTTAAATAAGATAATAATCTTTCCCCATCTCCCCCTGTAAAAATAATCTTACTATTAGGAAACTGCTTTAACCAGTCTTCGATAAAACTCGTAATTCCTGATAATAAAGTATAAATAATTCCACTGGCGATCGCGTCTTCCGTATTTATTGCCCAACGATTCGGTAAAGATTGGGGTAAATTTAAACGAGGCAACGCGGCAGTTTTTACGGATAAAGATTGAAATTGCAGACCCAAGCCAGGTAAGATCGCTCCTCCGATCAATTCCTGATTCTGATTAACGCCTGTGAAAGTTAATGCCGTTCCCCCATCAATCACTAAACTCGGAAATCCATAGTTTTCACCACTACCTAAAACCGCTAAAGCGCGATCGATTCCCAAAGTGGGATAGAGATTTTTAAGAGGAATATCAGTTAATTGGATTAGTTTAAGAGCGGGATATTCTAGAAAAAATTTGGTTTGCTTCGGGACGACGGAGGCTAAATAGAGAGGAATATTTTCAGGAAAATTAGTAATTGAATCATGATTAGTCTGCCAAGTTTTAATTAAAATATTCTGTTCAAAATAAGCCCAATGTAAATGGGAATTACCAATCATTAATGCTAACCATTCAGGTGATGCTTCCATAAAAATTTGGTTGTAAAATATTGTAAATTAGGCGTTTACAAAATAGTCGTAAAGACATAAAAGGACATAATATATTATGTCCCTACTGTGCATGGTAAAAATAACAAAATTTTGTATCCTTCTTCTTTCCTTGGTAGCATAAATATTCAAGATTGCGTTAGGCTAAAAAAAACATCATTTTCGTTAACTATGACTACTTTAACCGTATCAGACAATCCGCTCCTGATTGGCAAAGGACTGCCTCCCTTTGATCAAATCCAAGCAGAACACATCATTCCCGCGATCACTCAACTTTTAGCAGAATTAGAAACTGAATTAACGAATTTAGAAAAAAATGTCGTTCCCACTTGGTCGGGATTAGTCGAACCCTTGACCCAGATAGAAGAACGCTTAAATTGGAGTTGGGGGATCGTCGGCCATTTAATGGGGGTAAATAATAGCCCTGAATTACGGGAAGCCTATGAAGCTGTTCAGCCCCAGGTTGTTCAATTTTATAGCCGACTGAGCCAGAGTCAACCGATTTACGAAGCTTTTAAAAGCCTACAAGTGGGAGGTGAGTGGTCGAGTTTAGATCTGGCCCAAAAACGCATTGTAGAAACCAATCTCCGTGAAGCAGAATTATCGGGTGTGGGTTTAAGAGGAGAAGAAAAAGAGCAATTTAATTCAATTCAATTAGAATTAGCGGAATTAACCACAAAATTCTCGAATAACCTGCTAGATGCCACCAAAGCTTTTGAACTTAAATTAACCCAATCCCAGGAAATTGAGGGATTGCCAACCAGTTTACTGAGTTTAGCCGCGCAGACAGCCCGTGAAAAGGGAGAAACCGAAGCCACAGCAGAGCATGGCCCCTGGGTGATTACGTTGAATTATCCCAGCTTTGTTCCCTTCATGAAATACAGTACTCAACGCCCATTGCGAGAAAAACTGTATAAAGCTTTTATAACTCGCGCTTCCAGTGGAGATTGGGACAATAATCCTTTGATTGAACGTATTTTAGAGTTGCGATCGCAACAATCCCAGTTATTGGGTTATCAGACCTATGCAGAAGTCAGTTTGGCAAGAAAAATGGCTCCTAGTGTGGAAGCAGTGGAAAAATTGTTAGAAGAATTGCGTCAAGTGAGTTACAACTCGGCTCTAGAAGATTTGGCCCAGTTAAAAGCCTTTGCCAAGACCGATGACCTCAAACATTGGGATATTTCCTATTGGTCAGAACGACAACGAGAAGCGAAATTTGATTTTAATGCGGAAGAATTGCGTCCCTATTTCCCCTTACCTCAAGTTTTAGAGGGTTTATTTACCCTAGCTCAACGCATCTTTTCGGTTACGATTACTCCCGCCGATGGACAAGCTCCCGTTTGGCATCCAGATGTACGTTATTTTCAGGTCAATAATGAACAAGGAAACGCGGACGCGAAGCGTGCCGTTGGCACCGCCTATTTTTACCTCGATCCCTACAGCCGTCCTGGGTCAAAGCGGGGAGGAGCCTGGATGGGAGATTGCATTAATCGGGCAAAAATCGAAGAAAATGGTGAAATTATCACCCGTTTACCCGTTGCCTATTTGATTTGTAATCAGACTCCCCCTGTGGATGATCAACCGAGTTTGATGACCTTTGATGAAGTGACGACCCTTTTCCATGAATTTGGTCACGGCATTCAGCATATGCTCACCCAAGTTGATTACAGTGGCGCGGCAGGGATTAATAATGTGGAATGGGATGCGGTGGAGTTACCGAGTCAATTTATGGAAAATTGGTGTTATGACCGCCCGACGTTATTTAATCTGGCTAAACATTACGAAACGGGGGAAACTTTACCCGAACATTATTATCAAAAATTACTTGCCGCTCGCAATTATATGAGTGGTTCAGGAATGTTACGCCAAATTAATCTGAGCTTATTAGATTTGGAATTACATCACCGTTACCAACCGAATGGCCCAGAAACTATTGCCGATATTCGGAACCGTTTAGCGAAAACTACCACCGTTTTAACGCCCTTACCTGAAGATGCTTTCTTGTGTTCCTTTGGTCATATTTTCGCGGGGGGATATGCGGCGGGTTATTACAGTTATAAATGGGCTGAAGTGCTTAGTGCGGATGCTTTTGCGGCATTTGAAGAAGCGGGTTTGGACAATGAAAATGCGGTAATGGAAATCGGTAAACGTTTTCGGGATACGGTGTTAGCGTTGGGCGGAAGTGTGCATCCGATGGAGGTGTTCAAGTCTTTCCGAGGACGGGAACCTGAAACGGAGCCTTTATTGAGACATAATGGGTTATTTGTCGCGGTTTAAGCTCTTTAAAACTAGGATGGGTTAGATAGCAATTATTTAATACAATAAGCATTAATTTATTGTCTATCGTAACCCACCAAAATTCTACTTCTGCTGTCGTAAAATGACTTGAATTAATCCCGTTAATCCATTACAAACCAGTAAAAGTAAAATCGCGATGTGCATTAGTTACAAATTCTTACTAACCCGCATTCCGTAGGTTATGCCTCACAAAACCCTAATTCATTTGTACTATTTTTTCTCTATGTACCTTAATTAGTTGCTTTGGCAATTTCTTTAAAAAAGCTGTGTTTCTTATTTAATAAGACTTTGAAGACTTTTTGAGTAAAAATATTTCGCCCTACGGGTAATTTTTTCATCACACAAAATGAGAGCGTTAGTCACCAGTAAAAAGGTACTTACTTGATTCATCATCACGATAAGGTTTATTTTTCCTTTTGACATAAGCCCATTGACAAGATAGTGTTCGCAAAACTATTGTCCTGTAAGGATTTTAAGATTGTTTAAATGTTTCTTGAAATTTGCGTAATGAATATTACTCAGAATCTAATGATTTATTTCTTCCTTTTTGAAAATCATCCCATGCTTTTTTATTACAATCTCCTATGTCTACTTCAATATATTGATCTCTTAAATAATCAAATAATTTATTTTTTATTGAATAGAGATTTTTTCTTGCATTATCTATTGTTTTCCAAGCTTCTTCTTGACTTTCATCCAAAAATACATCTCCTCCCATAGTACTAAAGGCAAGAAGAGTTGGATTACTTGCTTGATGATAATAAGGGGCGAAAGATAGAGTTTTCTGAAACTCTGAATGAAACTCATTTAAAAGATGATAGAGTTCCTTATCGTATAAATGAAATAAACTACTAGTCACGACACCCTTAAATGATTCCCAAAACTCAAATATACTACTATCAATATAGTCAGGTAGTTGCTCAATATAATTGTCCAAAGAAGGAAAATGAAGTGTTGAAAGTACACGTATTATATTTTCTATATCGCGCCTTCTCTTTTGCTCTTCAGGAGATAAATTTAACATTGCTACAGGATTTTCAAGATTAGTTACCAATATAATATCACCTCCTTTATTTAAAAAAACTGGCTCTTGACCTTGAGTCCTCAGATCCTCTGAAATGATCTGATTTAATTTGGTAGTTCGCACTCTTCCAGGTGATTTCAATGCCTTTAATACTGCATCAGTAAATATACTATATTCTTCTCCTTCATAGGCTTTTTCGTGGCTACGGCAAGCAGTAGCAAAAAAATAATTTTGTTTAGAATTAAATACAGTTAAAGAGCTAGAAATTAAGTTTTTCTCTAATAAGCTTCCTGCATGACAGCAATCCAATAAAACAACTAAGCTACTTAATTCTGTTCGTAAAATTAAATTATTTAAGTCGTCTAACGCAATCCCATGAGTTGCCACTGTTTCAGTTGTACAATTAGATGTCACTAAATAACCTTTTTTATTGCCGAGCTTTTCGATTTGATAGCCGTGACCGCTAAAATAGATGAGAGCTTCATTATTGCCAACCTGCTCGAAAAATTCTGTGATTTCCTGTTCTAAAGTTTTTCCATCCAGCTTCGTCTCTGCTATTTCATAACTATTTTTTTCTTGATTCCAGCGAGAAGGACTACGCTTAACTTTGACAAAATCACCATGCTTCTCTAGTATTTGGGCTATTGCTTCAGCGTCAGCCGCAGGCTTTTTTAAATCAGAAAATCCGTTACCACCATATTTTTGGATTCCAATTACCAATGCGTATTTAGCCATGCGAGAAAAATAATACGGGAATGAGTCTTTCTTCACTTCATTATAGTCAAAAAATAGGATAATGACTATTGATAGCGATTATCCTCTCGCAAACCCCCTCTTTTCTCTTTTAAAATTATGTCAGAACTACAACGTTTTTTGATTGATGACAATGGAACTCAAGTGGAGATTTTTGTCGAAAGTTCACCGCCCCCTGAAATTATTGATTCTAACCCGATAGATGAACGCCCTGGCGGAAAAGGGGTTACGGATAAAATCTTGCTGAAAATGGCAGACATTCAACCCCAAATTCAAACCTATGCTAAGTTCGCGATCGGAGCCTTCCAGCATCTTGGCACAGCCGAAGTTGAAGAAATCACCCTGAAATTTGGCATCAAGCTTGGCGGCACAACTGGTATTATTTTCACAGAAGGTTCTGCTGAGGGAAGTATGGAAATATCCGTAAAATGTAAGTTCCCAACTACAAAAAATTAATAATATAATTTCATGTAGAGATATAGCGGTTTTCGCTGGCATGAGGTACACTGAGACCGCTGTAATGCTTATTCATCAAGGCTTCTGCTGTACTGCATCTGATCAGGAACTGCTATAAAGAAATTGTGATCTCATGCGTTGTACTTCCAATTCATCAACTCTTTATTAAGACTGTTCTAAAATTACTCAAATTAATTGAGAATGCCAAGAATTATTATCAAAAATTGAGGAGGCAGAAAATTGTTGATAGTTTGGACAATTCATGCAGAAGAACGACAACAACAATGGCAAGAACGGCTAGGAATTACAAAGGAAGAAGTTGAAGCCTTATTAACTAATCCACAGCAAATTGTTGTTGAAAATCAAGTATTTGTTGCCCAATCTAGACGAGGAAAAGGTTTACTTAGAGTTCCCTTTGTAATCATTGGCAACACTAAACGAATCTTAACTCTATACTGGACAAATCAAATTAACCGCTATTGGCAAGAGGAAAACCATGAAAATCAAATATGACAAAGAAACAGATATTCTTATGATTGTTTTACGAGATACTTTTCCCGTAAATGCTATCTCTGAACCTGGCGGAGTTATTATCAGTTACGATGAAACCGATGAGCCGATCAGCTTAGAATTTTTGAATGCTTCTCAACGAAATATTATAGACCCAGAAGAAATGACTCTCACCATTGCTCAATAAATCATAATCATCTAAAAATGTATGAAATATAGCATCACAATCCAATGGTCAGATGAAGATAACTGCTTTGTTGTCTTTTTGCCCGAATTTGAAGACGTTATGCAACCCGTTACTCATGGCGACACCTACGAAGAAGCCTTAAAAAATGCTCAGGAAGTTTTAGAACTACTGATCGAATCAGCTTTAAACAATAATGAAGACTTACCCAAACCGAATATATTTGGTCAATTATTACAACTTGCTTAATTGCTAATATTAACAACAAAAGTAATGGCACAGATAAAAGTTTACTATGAACCCGAAACAGAACTTTTAACCGTTTTCTGGCAAAGTCCTCGAAAAAATCAAATTTGTACCGAACTAGATAACGGTATCATTCTCATCAAAGACTCCACTACAGATGAACCCATTGGTGTAGAAATTTTATCCTATCAATTAGGATGCGATCGCCTAAATATTCCTAGATAGTGTCAACGTAGAAATGGGGAAATCAAAAAAGATTTAGGATTGTTTCTGCGATCGCCTCTGCACCATACTTATCCAATTTTTCAGCTTTTCGAGGAGGCGTTAAAGGCATTTCCAAAAACTCCCACTTAGTTTCAAAAAAATCTTTCGGAGTAACAATTTGATGATGGGAATAATCTTTTAACCCCGTGAGTAATACCTCCGCTTCAGAAAAATCATCCCGCGTCAAAGAAATAACGGGAATTTCTAAACGCAGGGCTTCCGCGAAGGTACTAAACCCAGGCTTAGAAAACACCCTTCCACAGAGCGGCATAAAATCAACGGGACGATATTGATTGTCGGTAATTTTAATTAAATTAGAAGAATCGGGCGCATTCCGATCAAAAGTAATAAATTGCCAATCGGGAAATTTCTCTAAATTAGTATAGGGAATTGCCTGTAAACCTAAACCACCGAAGGTCAATAAAACGGTTTTTTCAGGAGATTTATTTAATCCAAACTGCTGACGTAATTCGTTTTCTCCATAGCGCGGATCGCCGCCTGTTAAACCTACATCAGTAATATGGGGAAAAACGCTCATGGATTCACTCAAGGGAAACCGAAAAAGCCGATCACATTCTTGATAATTCTGTTCAATTTGACGAGTGATTTCAGAAAAGGGTTCACCCCAACTGCGATAAACGAAATCCCAACCAAAATTACTCATCATATAACAGGGAATACCTGCTTTCTGGGCGATCGCGGTCATCAGAGGAGGAATGTCGGCAAGAATCACCCCGACTCGATTGGTGAGTAAAAAATTAACCTCTGAGGCAATGAGCGATCGCTGTTGGGCGTAAATCTCCTGCATTTTTTCCAGAGTTGCCACCTTATCCATCTGTAAACTATCCGCCTGAATCACGCCCACATCAAAGGCACGGGGACGATGAATAAAATCCCCCTCAATGTAAGAATCGAGCAACCATCGGGGAGCCGTCGTCGCTAAAATCAGGACACTTTCAGGGCAGAGCTTTTGAATCACTGAAGCAACTGAAGCCACCCGTACCGCATGGCCAAATCCGTGACCCGTTGCCGCCAAATAAATAATCGGTTCAGACATAATTGACAAATTTTAGGACTTAATACGGAGAGCAATCACACTAGCGTTGAAATTATAGGTTTTGCCCTCTAATTCAAGCACCGTACCAATTTTAATTTTCTGATTCCCCAACACTACCCCTGTCGGAGTCATCTCAGCTTTTCCGCCCAGGGTGAGAATCATATCCTGACTAAAATTATCGGGACGGGGATCGGGTAAGGATTTCAGGCTTCCATCGGGTTGGGGAACCGCCAGGGTTCGGGCTAATTCTCTGACATTAACAATTTCGACTTGACCGGCGGGTTTATTGCGAACAATAATGTTTGTTTTTTTCTCTTCTTTAAAATCTCTGAGCAAATCTTCAGGATTCATGACATTCAGACCCCGTACCATTGCATCTACTTCAATGGATTTAGTTTGCACCTGGGCCATCATGCTCTTGCCCGAAGTGCCAGGAACAACAAAAATGCCAACAATGACTAGCAAGATAACTAGAGCGGCTCCTAAATCGAGAATGCTAAATTTACCGAGTAAACGCCCTTTGGAATCGATTAATTTCATAAAAATTCAATATCAACCGTTAACAATAACAATCGTGACCCACAAAACCAGTCAATTGTATCACGCTTTACCCTTAAACTAGGTTAGTACAGTGGCAAGATAGGATAGGAATCATTCGTATGTCTGAGGAGTCAGTGATGGATCTGGAGAATAAACCTGAACTAGAGATTTTTTTGGAAGATTTGCCTTCTAAAGCCGAAAAAGTCATAAAAAAATCCAAAAAAGAGGCTCCTGTCTGGACAATCGAGGATAGTGAAAATCTCTATGGTATCCAGGGTTGGGGCGATCCTTATTATTCCATTAATGCGGCGGGCCATGTCACCGTTTCTCCCCAGGGCGATCGCGGCGGATCGTTGGATCTTTGGTCATTAGTAGAATCCTTGCGTAAACGGAATTTAGGATTGCCGATTCTGATTCGTTTTTCTGATATTTTGGCTGACCGTATTGAACGTTTAAATGCGTGTTTTGCTAAGGCGATCGCCCGTTATAATTACCCTGGCATTTATCAAGGGGTTTATCCCATTAAATGTAATCAACAACGGCATATTGTGGAAGCCGTCATTCGCTATGGAAAACCCTATCAATTTGGGTTAGAAGCAGGTTCTAAGCCCGAATTAATGATTGCCCTAGCCACTTTGCCGCCCCAATTAGACCGCAATGAAAAAGCTCCCAAAAGTTTAATTATTTGTAACGGTTATAAAGACCGAGAATATTTAGAAACAGCCTTATTAGCCAAACGATTAGGCCACAAACCGATTATTGTGATTGATCAACTAGAAGATCTTTATCTGGTGATTGATATTAGTCAAAAATTAAATATTAAGCCCATTTTAGGGGTGCGAGCTAAGTTAAATCCCAAGGATTGGGGACAGGCCAAAACCTCCATCGGCGATCGCTCTAAATTTGGCTTAACCATTCCTGAAATTCTCAAAATGGTGAATCAACTGGAAGCGTTAGAAATGTTGGACTGTCTGAAATTATTGCATTTCCATGTCGGTTCCCAGATTTCTAATATCACCCTCATCAAAGAAGCAATGCGCGAAGCCAGCCAAATTTATATTCAGTTGGTCAAAATGGGTGCGAAAATGCGCTATCTCAATGTAGGAGGTGGTTTAGCGGTAGATTACGACGGTTCCCATACGAATTTCTATGCGTCAAAAAACTATAATATGCAGAATTATGCCAATGATATTGTAGGGGCCATCCAAGAAGCCTGTGAGCAAGCCAACATTGCAGTCCCCACCCTAGTCAGTGAAAGCGGCAGGGCGATCGCGGCCCATCAATCGGTTTTAGTCTTTGATGTATTAAGTACCAGTGATATTCCCTACAATCCCCCCGAACCCTTAGATAATAAAGAACATCTAATTGTTAAAAATCTTTGGGAAATTTATAACTCTATTTCTAAAAAAAATTACCAAGAATCCTATCACGATGCCATTCAATTTAAGGAAGAAGCCATTAGTCTATTTAACTTCGGTTATTTGAGTTTAACGGAACGAGCCAGGGCAGAAAAATTATATTGGGCCTGTTGTCATAAAATCCTAGAAATCACTCGTCATCAGGACTATGTTTCCGATGATTTAGAAGATCTAGAAAAAATCATGGCTTCTATTTACTATGTGAATTTTTCAGTCTTCCAATCTGCCCCCGAATCCTGGTCACTCAATCAATTATTTCCGATTATGCCGATCCATCGTCTGAAAGAAAAACCCACAGAGCGGGGGATTTTAGCCGACTTAACCTGTGATAGTGACGGTAAGATCGATCAATTTATTGATCTGAGGGATGTGAAGTCTGTCTTAGAATTACATCCCATTTTATCCAGCAAAAAAAGCACCATTAATTCTGATGGAAAATCCGAAAAAATCCTGACCAAAGATTCCTATTATTTGGGAATGTTTTTAATCGGAGCCTATCAGGAAATTATGGGAAATTTACATAATCTTTTTGGGGATATTAATGTGGTACATATCGCCATGAATCCCAAGGGTTATCAAATTGAATCCATTGTTCGAGGGGATACGATGACGGAAGTGTTGAGCTATGTTCAGTACGATGGCTCGGATTTATTGGAAAGTATGCGTCGCTATACGGAAGCGGCTCTGGCGGAACAAAAAATTACCTTTGAAGAGGCTCAACGTCTTTTAGATGATTATGAACAAAGTCTGAGACGTTACACTTATTTAGTCGCAGATTCTTTATAAATGAATAGGCAACGACCCCATACCACTGTGGTATTAGCAATGACCGCCGATGGCAAAATTAGCGATCGCCACAAAACCGCCGCCCGATTTGGATCACAACAGGATAAAGACCATCTGGAATCTCAGATTGCCCTAGTCGATGGAGTCCTTTTTGGAGCGGAAACCCTCAGAGCCTACGGAACCACTTTATCGATTAAAAATCCTGATTTACTTGCCCAACGACAAACGCGATCGCAACCCAGCCAACCCGTACAGATTGTTTGTTCGGCTTCAGGACGGCTCGATCCCCAATTTCCCTTTTTTTCTCAACCCGTCCCCCGTTGGCTCTTAACGACCGATAAAGGTGCCGACCAGTGGCGATCGCAAAAATCTGCTGGCTTTGAAAAAGTTATTCAGATTGAAAGTCCAGAATCAGCGATAAATTGGGAACACGCATTCAATAAACTGGGGGAATTGGGAATCAAAAAATTAGCAGTCTTAGGCGGCGGAACCCTGATTAGTAGCTTATTAGAAGCAGATTGCATTGATGAAATTTGGTTAACCATTTGTCCTTTTTTAGTCGGTGGAACAATGGCTCCCACTCCCGTCGAAGGAGAAGGTTTTACTCTCGCGAAAGCCAAAAGCTTACAGTTGATCAGCGTAGAAAGACGAGAACAGGAAATTTTCTTACATTATCAAGGGTCACATTCAAAATAGTTGCGATAACCTATAAAAAAAGCTAATTGAGGTGAAGACCCCATCGCCATGTTTAAATCATTCAAATCTCCCTACTCCGTGAAATGGCAACAACGCATGGCCGATATTCCCCAATCTGCTTGGGATGCCCTAGCTCAACCGTTGAAAACGCCTTTTTTGGAGTGGGAATGGCTCAATAATCTAGAAATTTCTGGGAGTGCGACGGCAAGAACAGGATGGCAACCCTGTCATTTAACAATCTGGAAAGGTCAAGAACTGGTGGCGGCGGCTCCTTTTTATGTGAAAGGCCATAGTTACGGTGAATTTGTCTTTGATCATCAATGGGCAAATTTAGCCGCTCGTTTAGGCATTGAATATTACCCCAAATTATTGGGCATGACTCCCTTTACCCCCGCCGAAGGGTATCGTTTTCTGATGGCTCCAGGGGAAGATGAGTTTACCCTCACCGAAATTATGGTTTCCCAGATCGATCATTTCTGCGATCGCAACGGTCTATCGGGTTGTAACTTTCTTTTTGTTGATCCCCAATGGCGAAAAACAATGGAAAACTACGGATTTACGAGTTGGTTACACCATAGTTATATTTGGCAAA
Source organism: Snowella sp. (assembly GCA_003249095.1). Lineage (GTDB taxonomy): Bacteria > Cyanobacteriota > Cyanobacteriia > Cyanobacteriales > Microcystaceae > Snowella. The sequence continues at coordinate 12,187 of QBMS01000043.1, read as the reverse complement.
ATCAAGGTTTTAGCGGCTTTGATGATTACCTAAAAATGTTTAATGCTAATCAACGGCGCAATATTAAACGAGAACGCAAATCCGTAGAACAAGCGGGATTAACCATTAAAACCCTAGCAGGAGAAGAAATTCCCCATCACTTATTTCCTCTCATTTATCGGTTTTATAGTAGTACCTGTGACAAATTTTATTGGGGTAGTAAATATCTAACCCGTCAGTTTTTTGAAAATCTCTATCCTAACTATCAACATCGAGTTGTTTTAGTCGCGGCCTTCAGTAAAAATAATCCCGATCATCCCGTTGGACTTTCCTTTTGTTTACGCAAGGATGAAAATCTCTACGGTCGTTATTGGGGAAGCTTGCAAGAGTTTGATTGCCTCCATTTTGAAGCCTGTTATTATCAACCGATTAATTGGGCAATTCAACAAGGGATTACGCTTTTTGATCCAGGGGCGGGCGGTCAACATAAACGCAGAAGGGGATTTCCTGCAACCCCAAATTATAGTTTACACCGCTTTTATAATCAAAGAATGAGCCAAATTCTGCTCCACTACATTGATGAAATTAATCAAATGGAACAGGATGAAATTGATGCGATTAATCAGGATTTACCGTTTAATAAACAAGAGATTAATTTACAATTTTAAGCCATATCAAAGAGTAAAATTTCCGCATCACTCTCAGCTTTAATGTTTAATGCTGATTCCTGGGCGATCGCGACTCCATCCCCAGGTTGAAGCGGTAGATCATTCAGGGTGAGATTTCCCTTCGCAACTTGTAACCAACCGTAACGTTGAGAATCGAGAGCATGACTAAATTCCTCACCCGCTTTGAGAATCGCAACAGATAACGTCATATCCTGATTCACCTTAATCGTTTGATTGTGACCATCAGGCGTAACCATTAACTGAAATTTACCCGAAGCATTCTCTAGATCGACTTTTTGTTCCTCATAGCTAGGTTTTAATCCCTTTTGATTCGGCATAATCCAAATTTGCAATAAATGCACAGGATTAGTTCTCGAAGGATTAAATTCACTATGGGCAATGCCCGTTCCCGCACTCATGTGTTGAACATCACCGTGACGAATGATAGAACCACTGCCCAGACTGTCTTTATGTTCCAATTCGCCGTCTAGAACATAGGTAATAATTTCCATATCTTGATGGCCATGAGTCGGAAAGCCCGCGCCTGGGTCGATACGGTCTTCATTAATAACCCGCAGACTTCTAAAACTGATATGATTGGGGTCATAATAGTCGGCAAAGGAAAAACTATGATAACTTTTGAGCCATCCATGTTCGGCATAACCCCGTTCCTGTGATTTACGCAATTCCAGCATAGTTTCCTCGATAGTTTGTGATAATGATTCTTCCGTTGTTATTTTCAAGATTAACAAATTTTGAATTAGAGTGAAAGTAAGCACTGGATAGTCGGTAAGTTACCTAAAGGATACTGAGTCATTATGGGAAATTTTTCACCTAAAAAAGATGCTTTTTGTCCCGCAGAAAAAGTATTAGAGATGATCAGTGGTCGCTGGAAAATCCTTATTTTACAAGCTTTATTTTCTGAAGTAAAACGATTTAATGAGTTACAAAGAAGCCTTCCCAAGATTACTCAAAAAGTTTTAACGCAACAATTACGGGAACTAGAAATGGACGGCTTGATTCATCGAGTGGTGTATGCCGAAGTTCCGCCCAGGGTTGAATATTCCTTAACCACTTTGGGAGAAAGTTTAAAGCCGATGTTATTAACGATGCACGATTGGGCGATCGCCTTAGAAAATAGCAATGAAAAATCTGAAATATAAAACTTTTGATAGAGGATCAAGGGGGTTACAGACCAAGAACTTGCCAATTTATGTTGATTTTAAGGAATTTGGAGTAGTAATTACCGTACTTTCTGAGCTAAACTATTGCATTATGAAGATAAATAAAGTAAGAATAGAAGAAGCAAGGATGCTGTATCCCTATTCACTGCTCTCGCTTTTGACACCTGTTTTAGAAAAACGACTTCTTCAGAGCAGTCCCTCCTTGTAAAATCTTTCAACAATTTAGTAAATATCCGTAAATTAACCAAAATTTATGACAAAAACACTTGCCCATCCAATGGAAAAGTTTCAGCGCAAAATGGCCTCCCTTGTCGAGTCGAAAGCCATTAAACCCAACGATAGTCTCTGGAAATTAGCCTTGCTCTATGGCGATGAATGGAGTTTCTGGAAAAAAGAACTAGAAGATTTTGGCTTTGGAATGCAAGACCCCATCAGTGAAGTCCTAAAAGTTGAAGCTTGGGATGAAGATTAATCAATAGTTGAGGTTCAGAAGTTTCGGTTCAGGGCTATTGCATACTTGCAGTTTACTAAAACCGTCTTCAGAGGAATAGTTCGCGATCGCGCTTAGTGGCCTGTAATTGTTCATTCAATACGGGCCATTTTTCTTGGTCAATTAAATCAATCATCTGGTCTAATTGCTGACGGTAAGCCATCAGCGATCGCAACAGGGCAGGCTGATTATATTGGGCCATCATCACCCCCAATTCAGGATTGCCACCTCCCACCCGACTCGTATCTCGAAAACCCGAACTCGCTAAACTTTGGGCTAAGTGCAAAATAGCGGGATCGGATTCTCCCTGACAAGCTGAGATTAAACTGGCACTAATCATCACGGGCAAATGGGAAATCCAGGCAACGGCTTGATCATGGCTCTGGGGATCGCATTGATATAAGGTTGCGCCTAAAGCGTTAACCAGTTCTGCCAATTGGGCTAAATCTTGCGGTTTCGTCTGCTTTGTTGGCGTAAGAACGTAGGGCGCGTTTTGAAATAGTCCCAATTGAGCCGCTTCAATGCCTTGATCCGCCGTTCCTGCCATCGGATGCCCACCGAGAAAGTTTGGCCAAAGTTGCGAACATTCTTCGACAATCGAGGTTTTTACCGATCCCACATCGGTTACTAGAGTGTCTGGTTTTAAGTAGGGAATGCAAGATTTGAGCGTCGGTATAATAGCCGCGATCGGAGTACACAGAAAAATGACTTCGGCCGCCGATAATAAAGAAAAATCCACACTTGCTTGCTCAACTGCTCCCCGTTCTGTTGCTCTGATGCAGGTCGCTGGCTGACGAGAAATACCCACGACCGAAAACCCCTGGGCGCGAAAATCTAGACCCAATGATCCCCCAATCAATCCCAATCCCACGATGCCAATTTTCATGAATTGATTCAATCCTGGCAATAATAATCGGAGCAATAAATCGCCTGTTCCGTATTGGCAATGCTAGGGCGGACGGTACATTTGAGGTAATGGGTATTGGTAAAAAATTGACAACGGGTGCAGGGAATTTGGTGCATTTGCCGCGATCGCGTAGCAGTATCTTTAATACCTTGCCAGAGTGTCCATCCCAACAGAAATAAGAAGCTCCAAGCAAAGCAAAAACACAGAGGGATGAGGATGGGGTCAATGATGTGCAGAAACCAGGGGATAAGCTGTAACATCGTGAATTTATTAGGGAATGAAGGAGGATTGACAGCAGATTTTAAACATCTAGTTAATCTTATAATTGTGCCATGAATCCTTCTGGATCTATGACGCGATCACAGGTCAACTTTATAAATCGTTAAGTTTTCTTTCCTGTGTAGGATTGACAAACGGTTTATCGATCCCGCTTAATACAGAAAGTAGTGTTTATTTCCGTATTTTATATGACTTTAATTAATACTCACAGTTTTAATATCATTGTTTTGTTATTCGGAACGATCTTTTTTGGAAGTATGATTATTTGGGCAATTTGGTTTGCCTTTAATATGGATTAGAAGATTTAAAAATTAAGTTTCTTTTTTTAGGCGATCGCCGTTTTATTTTAAAGATATTGTGTCTTTTATAAGAGATAAGTCCCCACTATTAATAACAGGAATAAAATGATGCCTTGGAAATTTTTTGCTGATCGCGGGGGAACTTTTACGGATATTGTTGCCATTACCCCACACAATCAAATTATTACCCATAAATTATTATCCCAAAATCCAGAACGTTATGAGGATGCGATCGTTCAAGGGATTCGAGATATTTTAAGGCTATCTCCCCAAGATTCCTTGACCTCAGAAGAAATTGAAGTCATTAAAATTGGCACAACGGTCGGGACAAATGCTTTATTAGAGCGAAAAGGCGATCGCACGGTTTTAGTGATTACTAAAGGATTTAAAGATGCCCTAAGGATTGGTTATCAAAATCGACCTGATATTTTTGCTCGTGAAATTATTTTACCCGAATTATTGTATGAAGCAGTGATTGAAGTAAAAGAACGAATTGATGCTCAGGGTCATGAATTAATTCCGCTTAATTTAGAACAAATCAAAACAGATTTAATCAAAATTTATCAATCAGGCATTCGGAGTTGTGCCATTATTTTGATGCACGGTTATCGTTACCCTGATCATGAAAAAAAAGTTGCTAAAATTGCCAAAGAAATTGGTTTTACTCAAATATCTGTTTCCCATCAAGTTAGCCCCTTAATGAAACTCATTTCACGGGGGGATACAACCGTTGTAGATGCCTATATTTCTCCTATTTTAAGACGTTATATCGATCAAGTCACTGATCAATTAAATAATAACGAAAAATCATCCATTAAAATGATGTTTATGCAATCCAATGGAGGATTGACCAATGCTAACAATTTTCAAGGAAAAGATAGTTTATTGTCAGGCCCTGCAGGGGGAATTGTCGGCGCAGTTCAAACCAGTTTAAAGGCAGGATTTAACAAAATTATCACCTTTGATATGGGGGGAACTTCCACCGATGTGGCCCATTTTAATGGAGAATACGAACGACAATTCGAGACAGAAATTGCGGGCATTAGAATGCGGGTTCCCATGATGGCCATTCATACGGTTGCGGCTGGGGGAAGCTCAATTTTACAGTTTAAAAATAATCGTTATCAAGTCGGGCCAGATTCGGCAGGAGCAAACCCAGGCCCTGCTTCCTATCGTCGGGGCGGCCCCTTGTGTATCACCGATGCCAATATTTTATTAGGAAAAATTCAAAGTCAATATTTTCCTGCTGTTTTTGGACTGACGGGAAATTTGCCCCTAGATTCAGAGATTGTTCGACAAAAATTTATCCAATTAGCCCAACAAATTAAAACTCAAACAGGTAATGTTTTTACTCCTGAATCCGTCGCATCAGGATTTATTGAAATTGCCGTAGAAAATATGGCTAATGCGATTAAAAAAATCTCGGTGCAACGGGGTTATGATGTCTCGGAATATACCTTAGTTTGCTTTGGAGGAGCAGGGGGACAGCACGCTTGCTTAATTGCCGAAAAGTTAGGGATTCAACGAATTTTTATCCATCCCTATGCAGGAGTTTTATCGGCCTACGGGATCGGTTTAGCAGATATTCGAGTGGTCAAGCAATATAGTGTTGAAAAATGTTTACAAACAGATAATGTTGAGGAACTCAAAAAAGTCATTACTGAATTACGATTAGCCGCCGAACAAGAAATCATGGCGAGTCTGGAAAATCCGCCCAAAGACAATTTTCAAATTATTATTAAAGCTCGCTTAAAATATCAAGGAACGGATTCAACTTTATTAATTGATTTTCAGGAAGATATTGCATTAATGCGTTTAGCCTTTGAGCAAGAACATCAATTACGTTATGGCTTTATTCAGCCTCATAAGAATCTAATTATTGATTCTCTTTCGGTAGAAATTATTCAACCGATCGCAATTCCTGAAAAACCCATAATTTCACGATCTTCTCAAAATGTACCTCACGCGATCGCCGAAGTTAAAATTTTCACTAAAAATCAATGGTATGACACGCCTGTTTATCAGAGAGAGGACTTACAACCCGATGATCAAATTATTGGCCCTGCAATGATTGTTGAAAAAACAGGAACGAATATCATTGAACCGAATTGGCAAGCAACATTAACGAATCGTAATTCTCTGATTTTAGAACCAATGAATTCCAAGAAAATTTTAAGAAAAGAAGCAGTAGAACAAATTCTTTTAAAACCCGATCCTGTGCGTTTAGAAATTTTTAAAAATCTGTTTCAATTTATCGCCGAAGAAATGGGAATTACGCTACAAAATACCGCCTCTTCGGTCAATATTAAAGAACGATTAGATTTTTCCTGTGCAATTTTTGATCAGCATGGTGACTTAGTAGCTAACGCGCCCCACATTCCTGTTCATTTGGGGTCAATGTCAGCGAGTATTCATAGTTTAATCGAAGCGGTAGGAAATAACTTAAAAAAAGGCGATGTTTATGCGTCGAATAATCCCTACAATGGCGGAACCCATTTACCAGATATTACGGTGATTACACCTGTGTTTAATCAGACAGGAACTCAAATTCTTTTCTATGTGGCTTCACGGGGTCATCACGCAGATATTGGGGGAATTACGCCTGGTTCTATGCCACCGAATAGTCACAATATTACCGAAGAAGGTGTTTTAATTGATAATTTTCAGCTAATCAAGCAGGGTCAATTTCAAGAACCAAAATTACGAGAATTACTCATCAATCAGACTTATCCTGTCCGCAATTTGGATCAAAATATTGCGGATTTAATTGCTCAAGTGAATGCTAATGCTAAGGGAGTGGAAGAATTACAAAGAATTGTTGAACATTATGGTTTATTCACCGTTCAAGCCTATATGAATTTTGTTCAAGATCATGCAGAAGAATCGGTACGCAGAGCGATCGCGGTTTTAAAAGCGGGTGAATTTTGTTATGTCATGGATGGGGGTGAAAAAATTCAAGTCAAAATTACCATTGATTATCAACATCGTTCTGCAATTATCGATTTTACAGGAACTTCTGCCCAATTAAAGAGTAATTTGAATGCTCCCATTGCTGTTTGTCAAGCCGCAGTTCTCTACGTTTTTCGCACCTTAGTTAATGAAAATATACCCCTCAATCATGGCTGTTTAAAGCCGTTAACCCTGATTATTCCTGAAGGATCGATGCTGAATCCCTCCTATCCTGCCGCGATCGTTGCTGGCAATGTGGAGACTTCTCAAGCCATTGTAAATGCTCTTTACGGTGCGTTGGGAGTGATGGCGGCTTCCCAGGGAACCATGAATAATTTCACCTTTGGCAATGAAAAATACCAGTATTACGAGACAATTTGCGGTGGATCGGGGGCAGGAGCGACTTTTGCGGGAACCAGTGCGGTACAAACTCAGATGACGAATTCCCGTTTAACCGATCCAGAGGTTTTGGAATGGCGTTTTCCTGTTTTACTTGAAAGTTTCGAGATTCGTCCCCATAGCGGTGGATTAGGACAATTTAACGGGGGAGATGGCGTTATACGGAAGATTCGCTTCTTGGAATCCATGAAGGCTAACATTCTATCGGGAAATCGGGTTATTCCGCCCTTTGGCTTAAACGGTGGGCGATCGGGTCAGGTGGGCCATAATTATCTCATTCGTCAGGATAGAAGTTTGGAAGAACTCGGTGCGATCGCATCGGTGAGTATGGAGGCAGGGGATACTTTTGTCATAGAAACCCCAGGCGGCGGTGGTTTCGGTGAACCCAAGGTTGAATCCTAACGGGTAATGGTGTTGATTTGATACAGAATGCTGAATTTGATCCCGATTGTCCTAATATGTTTCCTATCTCGCCAAATTAAGTGAAAAATTTTAGATAAGCAATGGATAGCAGTTTAATTCTATCGAATATTTTAAATCCACCCGTTTTATTCTTTTTTCTGGGAATGATAGCGGTTTTTGTTCAGTCCGATTTAGAAATTCCTAATCCCTTACCTAAGTTGTTTTCCCTTTATCTACTAGTCGCGATCGGCTTTAAGGGCGGGCATGAACTGCTCGAAAGTGGTTTAAGTTCTTCCATTATTGTCACTTTATTGGCTGCGATTTTGATGGCTTCGATTGTGCCAGTTTATTCTTTCTTTATTTTGCGGATTAAACTCGATAACTACAATGCGGCGGCGATCGCGGCGACCTATGGCTCCATTAGTGCTGTAACTTTTATTACTGCCAGTTCCCTGCTCGATAAATTACAGATCGACTACGGGGGTCACATGGTAGCGGCCCTGGCTCTGATGGAATCGCCCGCGATTGTAGTAGGTTTAATTCTCGTCAGAGTTTATACCAAAAAAGCGACCATCTCTACTAATGAAAATGAAAATGAAATTGAGGAAACGTCCTGGGGTGAAGTATTACGAGAAGCTTTTTTAAATGGCTCAGTCTTGTTATTAATTGGTAGCCTGATAACAGGAGTGCTAACAGGTAGCAGTGGTTGGGGAAAGGTTCATTTATTTGTCGAAAAAGACCTCTTCTATGGTGCGTTAATGTTTTTTTTGCTGGATATGGGACTCGTTGCCGCCCGTCGCATTCGAGATCTTCGTCAAGCGGGAATGTTTCTGATCGGTTTCGCCGTTTTGATGCCGATCGCAAATGCCTTAATTGGTGTTATTCTCGCCAAAATCATTGGTATGGGGGAAGGAAACGCGCTCCTGTTTGCCGTTCTCTGTGCCAGTGCCTCCTACATTGCCGTACCTGCCGCCATGCGGATGACCGTCCCTGAAGCCAATCCTAGCCTCTATGTTTCGATGGCTCTGGCGATCACCTTTCCTTTCAACATTATTGTTGGTATTCCGATTTATCTCCAATCGATTAAATTATTGGGAATTTAAAAATGTTAGAATCTGTCAAAAAAATTGAAATTATTGTGAGTGACCCCGAAGTTCCTTCTGTTTTAAAAGTTCTCAAAAAACATGAGATTGAACGATACACCATCATTAACAATGTATCGGGTTGTGGTGAGCATGGTTGCTATGGAGACGACCTGATAATGAATAGCTATATCATGATTATTTGTCCTAATCCAGACATAATAGAACCGTTATCTAAGGCCATACAGCCTTTACTGAATAAACTAGGGGGAATTTTTATTGTGAATGATGCCCAATGGATTGCTCACTAATCCCTAAATTTCTTCTATTTCTAATTGTCCCGCAGTGACAGCCGCACAGGCAAAAGCCAAAACCAAGGGCATGGGATTGGCCCAAAAATAACTGGAAACGATCGCAATCAGACTAATCAGCATGGCGGAAGTCAACCAAATCCGTTCTTCAGGACATAGCCCCTTTTGTGACTTGATCAGGCGTAGCGTTTTAGAGGGAATGGGCTCAGGCATCACCGCTCCAGGGGGAAAAGCCCAATAGTTATTGGAACGTTCCATAAACAGATCCGTCCAACCGTTATCATCGCACCATTCCCGAACCCAATCATCACAAAAATGCTTAATCATAGAGACTTTTATTGTAATTTTGCCACCATTAATCAATAATAAAAAGTTCTTAAATTTTCAATATTGCATTATTTTGATAGCAGTTTTTATCCTAGCAAAGAGATTTGATTCTCTCCACTTTCATTCAATAAAACTTAATGTATTGACTTGAGTAATAATACTTATTGGTTGATTTTATAAGGAGAATAAACCCTATCTTCTGTACAAACTAAAGATACGGTCATGTCCCAAGGTTCAACGGGCAAGGCCGATAAATAGGCAAATTCAAAAATAATTCCAACGCTAGGAATGTTAGCCCACAGTGGGTCGGCGAACAATCGATCATAATATCCGCCACCGTAACCCAACCGATAACCTCGGCGATCGCAGGCCACGGCAGGAACGAGGATTAAGTCAATTTCGGAAGGGGATAATGGGGGAGCATCGGCTTCGGGTTCAGCAATACCGTAGGGGCCAGTTTGCAAGGAATCCCCCACAGACCAACGATGCCAAGCTAAATTTTGTCCAACACAACGGGGAAAGCCCCAAACAGCAGCAGACCGAAACAAACCACCCAGGTCGGGTTCTTGATGAAGACTGAAGTAACCTAGAATTGTTTTGGCCGTCTGAAAAAGGGGTAAAGAGATGAGGTTTTGACAAAGGCGATCGCTGTTTTCTTGCCATACTGTGGTGGGAAGCGATCGGCGTTGTTGAAGAAGTTGACGGCGCAACTGAACTTTATCCATTAAGAGGCACGGGCTTGACTGTAGTTGTAATAGTTGTAGTAACCAGCACCCCCATAATCATTGCGACTCACACTATTGGCCACAATGCCTAATAGAGGAGCTTGAGCCATTTTTATATCATCCAAAACGTGTTTAAAGGCAGAACGGTCAGTTTTTCCTAACTTAAGCACTAAAATCAAACCCGTCGTTCCAGAAGCAATAATGCGAGCATCAGCAAAACTGAGTAGGGGAGGCGTATCGTAAATAATCAGATCGTAGGCAGAACTCTGTTCCCAGGAATCCATCAACTCTTGCATCCGCCTAGAAGTGAGGAGTCGAATGGGATCAGGAGGCATGGAACCCGCCGTTAAAATAGAAAGATTATCCCATTGAGGGACTTTTTGGATCGCCTCTTCTGCCGATAACCCCGTGGCAATGACATTACTTAACCCTTGGGTATTGACTAAGCCAAAGAAATGGTGGACACGAGGACGACGTAAATCCGCATCAACCAATAATACCTTTTGTCCCATTGCGGCCGCAGCTTGAGCTAAGTTAAGAGAAGTCGTGGTTTTGCCGTCCCCAGGAGTCGCAGAACTAATGACCAGAGAACGAATAGGATGATCCGAACCCAAAAGCCAAATATTCGTATTGAAAGAACGGAAGGCTTCTAAAAAACCAGAGGAGCGATAACCCGAACGAGAAGAACGATTTGTTTGTTTCGTCGATTTTGTACTGGGCGAACCAGGAGAGGAAATCATGGGAGAGACATTAACCCTCACAACTTTTTCAACAAGTTGGAGATCCTTCTGCCAAGGAATCATACCCAAAATTGGCACCTGGGTTTCTTCCTTCAGTTCTTCAACGGAGTGAAAAACAGGGTCTAGCCGCTCTAGCAAGAAAGCGGCTCCAACGCCAAACAATAGGCCCGCAATGATACCCAAGCTGATATTACGGGCGGGCTTAGGCCAAACCGCAGTTTCATCTACAGAAGGAGGAGAGATCAGTTGCCAAGGAATGGTTTGTTGGGCGGCATCGATTTGTAGTTTTTCCTGGGCTTGAAGAAAACGATTTAAGCTATCCGTTGCTACGTTCATTTCTCGCTGTAAATCCATGTATTGTCGAGCGAGGGTGGGCATTTGCTTGATTTGTTTGTTAACCTCATTTAATTCCTGTTCAACGGCAGCCAGTTTTATTTTTTGGACCTGTAATTGGTTGGCCGTTTGAATATACTGTTGATTCAGATTAAGCCGCAAAGCACCAGGAGAACTTAGGGAGGATTGATAATCCATTGACTTGAAGCGATCGCCCAATACCGATTGAGCTTCTTGACGTAGCAGAGGTTTGAGGCTTTCTTGTTTAGTTTTTAAGTTCTGAATAATGGGATTTTCATCAGAATACAGAGCGGATTGTTTGGCGATTTCTAATTCAATGGCCTGTAACTGGTTGAGTAAATTCTGGTAACGGGGGGATTCACTGAGGTCACTAGAAGCGAGGGCATCCTCAGCACTTAAACCCAATTGACGTTGCAACACACTATAGAGAGACATCACTTCCCTGGTGCTGACTTGAAGGTCAATATATCTGGCTTTTAAAGAGAATTCTAAATCGGAAAGTTCTTTCGCCTTGAGTTCTGGATCCAGTAGGTTATGTTGTTGCCGAAATTTTTGTAGTTGGGCTTGTCGCGTATTAACCCGTTGTCGTAGCTTGGGTAACTGATCATCAACGAATTTAATTCCTTGATTGATTTGGATTTTTCTTTCATCCAAACTATAGGAGAGATAGGCTTTTGAAAGAGCATTTAGAACATATTCAATTTTTTCGCGATCGCTATCGAGAAGGCAATGGTTCAGCCTGATTAAAGGCAGAAAGGATTACTGGGCAAAGGATTAGAGAAACAAAGAAGCAAATATAAGCTTGGAAGTAATGGTTATAACTTTACAGGGGTGTTAAGGGTAATAATACTATAAATAAATCGGTAAAAAAAGGAGAGAGAGTATGTCAATCCAAAAGATAAAGCCAATCCAAGAGTTTAATGATTCTATATTTTGCAATGGGAAAGAAAAAGAATTATTTAAACGAGACTGTCCTCATTGTCACAGCGAGGAAGTGAAAATTCATTCTCATTACAAAACGAAAAATAATGGAGAGAGAAAAATATTTATCTGTCAAAAATGTGAGTCACTATATTCAGAAACGTATAATAC
>QBMS01000042.1 GCA_003249095.1 Snowella sp. | reverse complement strand
GTATTATACGTTTCTGAATATAGTGACTCACATTTTTGACAGATAAATATTTTTCTCTCTCCATTATTTTTCGTTTTGTAATGAGAATGAATTTTCACTTCCTCGCTGTGACAATGAGGACAGTCTCGTTTAAATAATTCTTTTTCTTTCCCATTGCAAAATATAGAATCATTAAACTCTTGGATTGGCTTTATCTTTTGGATTGACATACTCTCTCTCCTTTTTTTACCGATTTATTTATAGTATTATTACCCTTAACACCCCTGTAAAGTTATAACCATTACTTCCAAGCTTATATTTGCTTCTTTGTTTCTCTAATCCTTTGCCCAGTAATCCTTTCTGCCTTTAATCAGGCTGAACCATTGCCATCGCCTTGGACAATTGGGGAATTATTAAAATACACTATCTCTTATTCATCTTAAAACTTAATCTGACCATTGAGACTCAACTCCCCCCGAAATCCCGTTTCTCCCATCCCTAAACGGGTGCGTAACGACATATTTGAATTGGGTAATGAATAAGTAATAATACCGCCATAATTATTGTCTTGAATCTGAGAATTAAACCCCCTAGTCGCTGTTACATAATTACTGATATAAGGGCCAATGCCAACCGTCCCCCATTGGTCATTACGAAGAATATCATAAGTAGATTCTAAGTAATAAAAACTTGTATCTCCTAGAGAGAGAGACCCATAGAATCGAAAACCCGCTTGATGATAAAAGCTAAGGCCAGTAAATAACCCTAATTTTCCTAAACTATTATTTTCAAAAACAGCATTTAGCTCTTGAGGACTATAACTAGTAGAAAACGATAAAGATCCGCCGTATTCTCGCCTTAATACTTGCAAAGTATAACTTAAGCCAATACTCGAAATATTAAGACGATTAGGCTCTGTACTAGCATTAAACGTTAAAGCAGGTGTATGGGTTAAAATCGTTTCCCACTGATTATTTTCATCATAAAAAATATGATTAATATCAGCCTTAATTAAACTTTTAAAAAAGAAACCTAAGTTATTTTCAGTCGTAATAGAACTCTTGGGAGGGGGTTGATTCTGATCAATACTAGGAGCCGACTGGGGATAAAAATTGTACCAACTACCTAGACTCACATTATAATTCCAGTCCCCGATAGTTCCTGCTAATAAAAATTCTAGGGAAGTTAAATAAAGGTAACCTTGATAGGCTTGGGTCTCAATTTGTCTTTCTAAAGTACGAATAAAGTTAATACGTCCAAAATTAATAGTCGCGGCACGTCCTCCAATGAAAGGAACAGCCGTCAAGGAATACCGATCTAAGACAATCGCGTTATCAAAAATTATCTGACCTGTTTGATCTTTAGCCATGACAAATCCTAGCGTATAAACAGGATTGTAATCAATATTAGTATTTTCAATCGGAACATTAATTCCAGTAAACACTAAAGATTTAGGGTTGATAGGACGGGCTGAACTAATTCGCCAAGGCGGATCAGTCCAATCACTAACTGTTTGCTCATAAAAACTGACGGCTCTGGAATATAATCCTGAGCGTATTTGCATTATTAATGAGTCATTGGGTGTAGTCTTGCCGTAAAAAGTGTAGCTGCCTGATAATTGACTTAACGCACTATTACTACTGGCATTTTGTAATGTTCGATTTAAACGAAAATTCATAGCTCGGCGTTGTTGGGAGGTCGCCTTAGTTTTCAAGGTATCCAAAGATTTTACTTGTTCATAATTGGTGTGGGCTTCATCTAAACTGCTATTTAATTCTCCAGGATTAATGAAGGAAAAGACTCCACCAAGTAATAGACCAGCACTGGCATTTAATATCTGTTTATTATCTGTATTTTCTAAATCTGTATAGGTCAAGGATAACCCTGGATTGGTGAAAATATTGGTGTAGTTTAATTCAATAGTTTCGGGGTGATAGGTTAGGAGTGTGCGATTTTTTGACCAACTAACGGTTGTTCGATACCAGTCTTTTCCTGTATTATTTAATTCAATATTTTCAATCGTTGCTGGCCCCTGTCCTCCCGAATTCCACATTAACGAATTGAGATAATATAGATTTTGCTCGCGATCGCTCAAAAAAGGATTACTTAATAACCGAACCAAATCATTATTGTCGTTAGCATTGAGTTGTAACGTTTTTATTCCAGGTTTTGAGGATAGGGTCTGATCAAACTGAAATCCTTGACCCGTTAGGGGGTCTCCAGTCGTAATACCCATTCGGGCGAAATCCTCTAGAGAAACGATTTCACCTCGTCGCCACTGTAAACCATTTGCTAAAAAACCCTGTAAATTAACGGTCGGAAAAGACTGTAGAAAACGAGGAGCATTACTGGCATCCAAATTGGTAAAGTATGAGCCTCCTCCTTCTCGATCACTGGTAGTCGCCTTATTGATATTATCTACCCGCACAATTTTAGTCACATCAGTTCCCTGATTATCCGTATTAAGTAGATTGAATTGCATTTCGAGTCCAGTATTTAAAGCCACATTAGTCGGTAAAGAAAATTGTGCTACTCCACTAAAAAATTTTACGCCTGATCCTTTCTCTGTTCCAATTAAGCTACTCAACGGCTGGGGAATTGCAAAAATAGCCTGTTGCCCAAATAAGCCGAAACGAGAGGTTGCTCGCTGCAAAAAAGAGCGATAAAAATTCCTACCTTGATAGCCAATATTAAAATGCCCACCTTCCGTTTCGATCACCACACGATTCCCAGGCAAAATCCAATAAAACTGTTGTCCATTGGGATAACCAGAGACTGTAAAGTTACTTAAAACAGGATCACTAAAAGCTTCTGTTGACGTGTCACTCACATCAGAAAAGTCATCCAAATCTAATCTAGTGTTTACATAAGTATTGGCTTTTTGGGGATTAAACTCATTGGGATTAATCGTTAATAGGTCACTTGTATTGACTAAAAAGGGATATTTACTAGCTGCATCGGTAATTAAATTTTCAATAATAATGTCTAAAATTTGCCATCCGACTTCTTTCGGTACATTAGGGGGAAGAGGCGAAACTGAAGATTCTTTGGGCGTAGAATCAGGAAGCTGGGGCTTTTCTAGGGGAACAACGGGGACATAACTCGGCGTTTGGGGCGGAGCAGCATTTTGAGATTCTTCTACTAGGTTTAAAAGTTCCTGAGCATTACTCCCTGTATTTAATGGACGGTTATCTCCAGAGACAATACCCCCAGGTTGGACTGGATTTGGACGGGGAACCGCAGGCGCGATCGGCAAAGGAAGTTGGGAAGAAGGTGAAAGAGTTGGAGTCGACTTGGACGCAGGCGCGACGGGAGGAGTAAAGAGTAATTGTACGCGATCGCCAAAGACAATATTTTCCAGATCGAGAAAAAAAGATTGCTCTAGTAGGCTCTCTAGGGTGGAAGAAAAGGACAATGAGTCTCCCTTGGAACTGTCCTGAGCTTGAAACCACTGGGTGATTAAGTCAATACGACCGTTAATATGTTCGGGCGGGAGTATTTTTTGCGCTTGCAAATAGTCTTGAGAAACCGTTGGACTGGCTAAAACAGAAGACTCCAGAGCAGGATGTCCAGCTAGTTGTTTTTTGTTCCATTCTTGAACTAAATCAATACGGCCATTAACCGTATCAAATTCGGGCATTGACGCATTATTGTTAATCTTGGAGTGATATGCCAGTAAAATCGAATCAACATCTTCACTACTTAGGGCTAAATGAGGTATATAAGGAGTCTCAGCAATAGGTTCAGAACTACTTAGAGCGAACTGAGGTATGTAGGAAGTCTCAGCAATAGGCTCAGACAGGAAATTCCAGCGAAAAATCTGTGGATCGTGTTTTTTGACTAAATCAAGACCGCCCAAGGGATAAAGACTTAGGCATGACGGTGCTTTCGATGGTATGGTTGGTTGGATGATTGATTTTGATGACAGCAAGAATTCTGCCCTTATGCTTGGACTCATTTGTGTCAATTCAACCCCGTTGAGTGAAATAAGGGGGACAGACGAAGCAGATGGTTTGATTTGAAGGGGAATAACCTGTGTCGGTTGGAAGAAAGAACTGTCGGCGGGGGAAGTCCCCATCAGCAAGGTTTGAGCCTGAATTTTAGTACAACAGGTAAGCATTAAGGCTAGAACACAAATAAGACAACTCCCATTAAAAAAAGTACCAGATTTTATCAAGTTAGGGCGTTGTTGGTAGCAGTCTAAAGTATGGTCGCGAAGACTTGCCGGCATCTTTATTCCAGCTACTACTTAAGTGTTTTAAGAAACAAGCATAACCACTGCAAAAGATTTCTTTATCTAGCTACTACTGACGAGATAGAAAAAGGACTTACGGATACCTTGACAATCGCTTCTTTTGAGTAAATGATTGCGACCAATTTTTCTCCGTAATGATCATAGTAGGGGTAGGTAAACGCAGCTACTCTGTAACGATCATTTCAGCACTAGGAGAGTTTGACTTAGTACTCAACAATGGGAAAATGGCGGCTCTTTCTTTACTAAGGATATATTAGGGACGGGCTGATTATTTGAATATTCAATCTCTACTCTCGATTCTAACATGACCCATAAACTTGGTTAGATATATCAATCGTGTATAGCAATCCGAAATGAGGTTAAGATGCGGAACGCTTGGGGGTCGTCTATGATTATTGTTAAAGATCAATGCAGAAATGACAGAGTTCTGATGGTACTTAGGGTCTGATACCCTATGCAGACTCTATTAAAATTCAGTTTGACAATCCTATTGGTTTTGTTGGGGCTTTAGTTGGGGGAGATTCGGTTTTATTAGGAGCGATTCCGATGGAAGATATGGATTTAGTGATTCTTCCTTTCGAGCGAAAACTAGCTGTTAATTCCGATAGGCCCAATATTACTGGTTTGATCGCGGAGAGATTAACCGATTTAAAAATGTGTCTATTCGTTAAAATTCAAAATGATGAGTTAAATTAATATCATTATTTTCATCTTCAGAATTGTGATGTTATGTCCTATCCGCTTTATGTTGCCTTTATTTGGCATCAGCATCAACCTTTGTATAAATCTAATCAATCTTTAGGAAATGAGGCGGGCAATTATCGCCTTCCCTGGGTGCGGTTGCATGGGACAAAGGATTATTTGGATTTGGTGTTGTTGCTAGAACGTTATCCTAAACTGCATCAAACGGTTAATCTGGTTCCTTCTCTAATGTTGCAACTAGAGGATTATGCAGCAGGAAAGGCGATTGATCCCTATTTAGCTTTAACTATTACACCCGAATCGCAAATTACGCCCGAACATCGGTTGAAAATTCTGGAGTATTTTTTCAATGCTCACCATCGCACCTTAATTGCGCCCCATCCTCGTTATCAAGAACTCTACGAACAACGTCACACAGAAGGGATTACTTGGTGTTTAGAAAATTGGACGCTCCAAGATTACTGTGATTTGATGGCTTGGCATAATCTGGCTTGGATTGATCCGCTTTTTTGGCAAGATGATGAAGAGTTACAGGCTTGGGGAAAACAGGGTAAAAATTTTTCTCTCAGCGATCGCCAACGAATCATTGCAAAACAACGACAAATCGTTCAACGAATTATTCCCCAACATCGACGAATGCAGGAAGCGGGCCAACTGGAAATCACGACGAGTCCCTATAGCCATCCGATTTTACCTCTGTTGGCGGATACTAGGGCGGGGCGGGTTGCGGTTCCTACGATGAAATTGCCCGAACCTCGTTTTTGTTGGTCAGAGGATATTGCTCGCCATTTGCAAAAAGCTAAGGCTATTTATCGCGATCGCTTTGGTTGTGAGGTTAGGGGACTTTGGCCGTCGGAACAGGCGGTGAGTCCTGCCATTTTAGCGGATGTTGCCCAGGCAAGGTTTAAGTGGCTTTGTTCTGATGAAATGGTTTTAGCTTGCACCTTACACCATTCTTTCCATCGAGATGAAAGAGGCAATTTAACCGAACCAGAGTTGCTTTATCAACCCTATCGATTGGAAACTCCTGATGGAGATTTAGGGATCGTTTTTCGTGACCATCGACTTTCCGATTTAATTGGTTTTACCTATAGTGGAATGTCTGTTGAAAAAGCGGTTCAGGATTTGCTGGATCGTTTGGAGGCGATCGCAGCTTCCCTGGCGCAACGAGAAAGTTTGACGAGTAAAAATCATCTGCAACAACCCTGGCTCGTCACAATTGCCCTAGATGGTGAAAATTGCTGGGAAAATTATACCCAGGATGGTTTGCCTTTTCTGACTCGTCTCTATGAACAATTCAGCTATAGCGATCAATTTAAACTCGTTACCGTCTCCGAATTTCTAGACCAATTTCCTCCGACCCACACTATTCCCCGCGATCGCCTGCATACAGGTTCCTGGATTGACGGAACATTGAAAACTTGGATTGGTGATCCCATTAAAAATAAAGCTTGGGATTATCTGATTGATGCCCGTCAGGTATTAGCAAATCATCCCGAAGCGACGGTTGAAAATAACCCCGAAGTTTGGGAAGCTCTTTATGCCGCCGAAGGTTCAGATTGGTTTTGGTGGTTTGGCGAAGGTCATTCCAGTCATCAGGATGAAATCTTTGATCAACTTTTTCGAGAACATCTCTGCACGCTGTATCGCGCCCTGAATGAACCGATTCCGAATTATCTTTATCAACCCCTAGAAAAATATCCTAAAAAAGCTTTTCAACAACCTGAAGCTTTTATTCAACCGATCATTGATGGGATTGGTGAGGAAGAAGAATGGGAAAAAGCGGGACAAATTGAAATCAGTGGCGCAAAGGGAACGATGCACCAAAATACCTTAGTTCAGCGACTTTATTACGGGGTAAATCATCAAAATTTTTATTGTCGCTTAAATTTTAGAGCAGACTTTAAAGCCAACCTTAACCTCAAACGGCATACTCCCAATGAGCTTCACTTATTTTGGTATTATCCTGGTAGCCCCCGTCCCAATAGCCCCGCCGCGATCGCAGGAATCCCCGACGAACCGATTGTAAATTACTACTTTCATCACCACTTGGGCATCAATTTACTAAATAAATCCGTCTGGCTCGAAGAAGTTGCGGCTCCCTTTGTTTGGCATCCCCGCCATACCCAAGCTCAAGTTGCCTTTAATGAATGTTTAGAACTGGCTCTTCCCTGGTCTGATTTACAGAAAGAACCCAACACGACTTTCCATCTCATCGCAATGCTGGCAGATCAAGGAGAATTTCATAGTTATCTTCCTGAAGATAATTTAATTCTGGTACAAATTCCTTAAACAGATAACTCCAACGAACTTATCAGTGCAGTAAAACGAAACTTTAGCACAGGGTCGGGTGCAGGCGATCGCCCTTTTCCAGTTTGAGCATAGTTAATCTTTAAGGTCTTCCCCACTCAAAATCACGAATACAAATATCACCATTTTCCTCTGCTGACGGGTTCATCAAAGGGGTTATTTAATTTGAGAAAATTTTTTGGATGATTTAAGCTAGATTCAATTGACTAATCTCAACGATATTTTCTCCCTGTTTTAATTCAGTAAGGGCTTGTGGCAATGTTAAACTCAGTAATTTTTGTAGATTACGATTGGTGACATTTCCACAGGTTAACCATAAAATCTGAGGAGGTGTTCCTAAGCGACAAACAAGATCAATAAAATCACTATCTTTTGTCATAATGACTGCATTAGATTGGCTGGCCGCTTCAAAAATTTCAGTATCCTTAGCATCTCGTAAACCCAATTCTTTTAAGGAAATAGCTTCTACATCAAAGTTTCTATTTAACCAATTGGCTAAAGTTGGCGGTAATTGAGCATCAATCCAGATTTTCATGCGATTAATCGAGGAAATTCTGTTCGTTTGGCCGCAAAAATTAAGCAGGCTTGTATATCAGCAAATTCTAAGTCGGGAAAGTCTTCTAATATTTCACTAATACTGACATTTTCTGCCAACATTTCTAATATATCAGAGACACGGATTCGCATTCCTCGGATACAAGGACGACCGCCACACTGTCCAGGGGTTTGGGTGATTCGGGTTAAAAGTGAATTGGTTTTGTTCATTTGTTTAGAGTATTCAATCAAAACAAGGGTTATTGAATATCGGGCGATCAACTTCGTAAGACATAATTTATTACTTGCAGTTACCTTGACTAATCATTTGTTGTTTAACGTCCGCAGGCATTTTCCATGAATATTGCTTAACAATTGGGCAGTATATTTGTTGTCCCCAATCGCTAATCTCTTTTTTACTTTTAAGTAGTTTGTTGATCTCGTCAACATTGTGATAGGTGGGATAGGCGTTATAAGCAGATTCAAATAATTTTTGTGATTGTTCAAGATTACGAGAGAGTAGTGCTTGAAATCCCTTTCTTTCTAAGGAAGAAGCTATTTCAGTTGAATTGGAAGTTGGATTGGGATTGGGATTGGGATTGGAGGTTTCAATTTTAGGTTGATACTTGATAGCAGCAGCTTTAATTTTCCCTTGAGAATCTTCTATTAATTGGGCATCAATAATAAAGTTAAGGTTGTTCAATGCTTGTGTAAAATTTGAAGAGGCAAGACTTTGAATAATTAGGTCTGATTGAAATTTATCTCTTGCTAGTTGAACAGTAGCACCTTGATTATCTTTTTGTAGTAAATAATTTGCAAGACCTGTGATAGAAGCTCCTATTATTCCACCCAGAACTACAAGAGTAGTTTTTTGAATAAAGTTTTCATTATTGTTTTCTGGCATAGTCAATTACTCTCCTTTTAAGTGTTTAACAACTAACAATTCATTTCTGCGATCATCAATAACCTTAACCGCAATTTCTTTATGTTTCCCTAAGTCAAAGGGTGCGCTTTTGGTTCCCGCTAAATGTTCCCAAACTTCATCTTCATAGCTACCTTTAAGAGCTTTTTGAGAGAAGCCCAAGCACTGGTACGGGGGAAAAATGCTTGTTTAACATAGAAACATAAACCGTTGTAATCGGTGTCGAGAAACCAAGCAGGAACGTTTTGACCTGGTTCTGACTCTACTTTCATCGTGGTTGGATCAAAGACATCTAATCCTAATAGTTCAACGATCGCGCTTTCCATTTTATCGCAATGCTGGCAGTTCAAGGCTGGCAGATCAAGGAGAATTTCATAGTTATCTTCCTGAAGACAATTTAATTCTAGTGCAAATGCCTTAAATAAAAAACAAAAATCCCCGACTTCAAAAAGAGATAGGGGACTTTAAATTAATACTTTAAAAATAAAAACTTTTAACGGAATTGCTCGACAGATTCGGTATAGCGCATCGGTAAAACGTATTCCAAATTTTCGTGGGGACGGGCAATGATATGAGTTGATAAAACTTCTCCGCCATTGACCCGTTTAACGCACTCTACACCCGCCGCGACAGATGCTTGCACTTCGGATACATTGCCTCGAACAATGACGGTAACTCGACCGCTACCAATTTTTTCGTAGCCGACCAAAACAACGCGAGCAGCTTTAACCATTGCATCAGCCGCTTCTACGACTGCGGGAAAACCCCGTGTTTCGATCATTCCAATGGCAATTGACATATATTTGAGTTCCCTATTAATGTAAAAAATGAAAAGTGTAAATGACTGTGGTGGTTCAGGCGGCTAAATCGATCAACGCATCGGGACGAAACCGAACGATACGTGAAGCGGAGTGACGATAATGGGTTCCTGTAAATACGGATAGGGCGACGGTATTGCCATCGGCTCCGAGGACATATTTCACCGTACAGATCTGCATCTTAGTATTGAAGTAAGCCAAAATGCGATCGCCGACTCGAATCTCTAGAACAGAAACTTTCATAATGGCCTAACCTCCGCTAGGGAAATAGCAAAACTTGCTGAAAATGCCATCAATTCAGCCCTAATTTACCTTTATGCACTGATGACTAAAACGGCTGTTTTTTATCTTGGGGATTAGGAACAAGCTATCTCTGCTTCAATGATAACGCCCATTAACCATAACATATAACGTTCAGGTAAAACGAACAGCAAAACTTATGGCACGTATTATGCAATCGCTTGATCTGGATTCAAGGAAATCTCCCAAAAAAAACCGTCCCGAAGGACGGCCCAATCGATTTTTCGTGTGCGAGGAGGAAATCGCATTAAATCCTGCTTATTTCTAACCTCACTCTAAGTTAAATTTTAAACTGAATTTTCCCCTTATTGGTTCACCCGATCGCATGAATGGATAATTGCAATGCAGAAAAATTAGCTCATCATTAATCGTAAAAGCTGTAAAATAAATTAATATGTACTTTAATTGGATTAATAAAAATCATTGAAAAATGAAATAAAAACCAGTGAGATGATTTATATCAAAGAATAAATTAATATTTTGTATATTTAAGACTCAATTTGAACGATCACAAGAATATATGCTAATTTAAAAACGTTTTTCCTACCGTACTTCTTCTCTATTTCGTCAGACAAATCAGTAAACTAGGTATTGTTAATAACTATTTTTGGTAACAATATTTCAGAAAAAATCTGCTTTTTGTCTAAATTTACTTGAATTAAGTTTAACTTCCGTGCCGCCATTGGGCTAATTTTTCCTGGGCCTTTGCATCCAAAGAGTGAAACAGAAAACGACTAGATTGTTTTGAGCGCGATCGCTGTTGACGCTTGATGCCTTGAATACTCTGTTCCACATTCTGAGCAAGAAGTTGGGCGGACATACATTCAGCACCGTAACCGACTACTGTTAATTGTTGATCTCTATCAGAGGTTGCAACGATGAGACGAGGAGAGGCTCGATCCTGTTTACGAGAAAACGCGGCGCAAAATTTCTCAATGTAGGTATCGGCAGTTTGTGTCCAAGCAGTGAAATAAACCGACAAATGGGGGCCGTAGAGTTCTTCTGTGCTGGTTGTTTTTTGATACTGGGAATCAAAAACGATTTGGGTTTTGTAACCCTGATGGGTCGTGTAATTCAACAGTCTTTCAACCAGTTCTTGGCGGGCAGTCTCTAGTCCATCGCGATCGCGGGTCAGTTTAAGAGAAGTCCAACTGCCAATGATATTATAGCCATCGACTAAGAGTAAAGCTGAGTGAGTAGGAGTATTCATGGGAGTGGAGGAAGTTCATAGACAGTGGCATCACAGTTTTTAGCATTCCCCCATGTTAACAAAGATTTAACAAAATCTTTAACTTGTTTCCTCGGTTATTCGCGAAATTATTCAGCAATTTTCATTCATAATTCAAGGACAACGAACAATTACCCGACCATAGGCCTCACTGGATAGATATTTCTGGGCTGCTCTCCGCATATCTTCACTTTGCAAAGATTGGATTTCCTGGGGATAATTAAACGCGGGTTCTAAGGTTTGCAATTGAGAATAATAATAACCATACAGATTGGCGCGATCGCTAGCTCGTTCGTTTCCAAAAATAAAACGGTTAGCAACCTGGGTACGAATGCGGTTCAATTCGGATTCAGTCATTAAATCCAGTTGTATTTTTTCAATTTGCGCTAAAATCGCCGCTTCCACTTTAGAAATATTTTCCGTCGGTAATTGGGCCGCAATATAAAATAATCCTTGATTTCCCTGGGTCATATTACTGACACTAATAGAAGAAACCCAACCTTTTTCTTCCCGTAATTCCCGAAATAAGCGTGAAACCTTACCTTTACCTAAAATCACAGCTAAAACGTCCAACGCATAGGTTTCCTTCAGTTGCGCTAACCCTGGAACCCGCCACATCAAGATCAAACGAGATTGCTGAATACTTTCATCCACACAATCCCGACTGATAATCGTTTCAAACGGTTTAATTGGTTCTAGGATTGGGACAGATAAAACCTGGGAAGGAGACTTAATCGTATAGGTCTGGGCAAAACTATCGGCTACGGTTGCAATCAAATCCTCCGTCGGTAAATTTCCCACCACGACGGCGGTCATGGCATTAGGTTGATACCAATGGGCATGAAAATCCTGCATTTGCTGGGGTCGGAGTTGTTCAATAATAGACGTAGACCCCAAAACAGGACGACAATAGGGAGAATTTGCAAAACCCACTTGCGCCACTTGATTAAAAATTCGACGTTGGGCATTATCCTCAGCGCGACGAATCTCTTCTAACACAACTAATTTTTCCCTCGCAAAGGATTCTTCCGCGATACTGGCATTGAGGACAACTTCTAACTGTAAAGGGGCTAAATCTCGAAAATCCTTGGGGGCAGTCGTGATGTAGTAATGGGTATATTCCTGACTCGTTGCGGCATTGGTAACCGCTCCCCTTTCCTCGATCGCCTTCTCGAAAGCCCCACTAGCCAGACGGGGGGTTCCCTTAAAAATCATGTGTTCTAAAAAATGGGCCATCCCGTTAATCGAATCATCTTCTAGAACCGAGCCAACATTTAACCAAAGATTAAGATTCACGGCTGACCCAGGCAATTGTTCGGCAATAATCGTTAAACCATTGGGAAGAGTCTGAACAGTTGGTGCATTCAATCGAGGAGTCAGGGAGGTGATCATTCGCAATATTTTACGCTAGGTTTATTTCTTCTATCTTAATCTGTTCTAAAGGCTCCCTGGGATTTATAAGTCACGAAAAATCAATTTTATTGGGCGAATCTTAGGCTGAATTTTCCTAAAAATCTTACCACGAGTCTCTCCTCAAATAAGCTACAATAAGACCCTTGTACTAAACAAATTTTCACACCCAAGACTTTCTGAGGCATTAATGGCTACCACTACCACAACCAATATTTCTGATCGAGATAAAACCCTCAATGTGGTTCTCAATCAAATTGAGAAGAGTTTTGGCAAAGGCTCAATCATGCGTTTAGGCGATGCCATTCAGATGCGGGTAGAAACGATTTCTACGGGGGCCTTGACCCTTGATTTAGCTCTGGGAGGGGGTTTTCCTAAAGGACGAATTGTAGAGATCTACGGGCCAGAAAGTTCAGGAAAAACGACCCTTGCTCTCCATGCCCTAGCTGAAGTCCAGAAAGCGGGCGGAGTCGCGGCTTTTGTCGATGCAGAACACGCTCTAGATCCTGTGTATGCCACCGCAGTGGGAGTGGATATTGAGAATTTATTAGTGGCCCAACCTGATACGGGAGAAACTGCCCTAGAAATTGTTGATCAATTGGTGCGCTCCTCTGTCGTCGATGTGATTGTGGTGGATTCCGTTGCAGCCTTGGTTCCCCGTGCAGAAATCGAGGGAGAAATGGGAGACAACCAGATGGGCTTACAAGCTCGTTTGATGAGTAAAGCTCTCCGAAAAATTGCGGGTAATATCGGGCGATCGGGTTGTGTCGTCATTTTCCTAAACCAATTACGTCAAAAAATCGGTGTCACCTACGGTAGTCCAGAAGTAACCACTGGCGGAAATGCGCTGAAATTTTATGCGTCGGTACGGTTAGATATTCGTCGTATTCAAACACTGAAAAAAGGAACAGAAGGCGAATACGGGATTCGAGCCAAGGTGAAAGTTGCGAAAAATAAAGTTGCGCCACCTTTCCGTATTGCTGAATTTGATATTCTTTTTGGATCGGGAATTTCCCAAGTCGGTTGTTTGGTTGACCTAGCAGAGCGGACGGATGTGATCGTTCGTAAGGGAGCTTGGTATAGCTACAACGGTGAAAATATTGCCCAGGGACGGGATAATGCCATGAAATACCTTGAGGAGCGTCCTGAACTCATGGTGGATGTAGAAAAGCAAGTCCGCGAAAAATTAGAAATTGGCTCTTTAAGTTTACCGATTTCCTCTGATGATGAGGAAGAAGGAGATTTAGAGTAATTCTGAAGTTTTGCCAAGTAGAGTTTGATTTTCTCTTGAGATTTGCTAAGGAGTTTCGTTCTTCCTTTGCAGATTTTAATGAATTTCATCTGAGATTAAAAAATGCGGTGATTTCGGCGATCGCCGCTTTTTAATTTGGTGCTATGCTAAAGCACTATGCGTACTGACACCATTTTTTACCAATTATTTCTCACTTTTCATTCTCTTCTGTTTGAATTATTGGGAGAGCCGCTTGAAAATGCTGATTGCTATCAGTTTACTTCAGCAGAAATTAAAGAAAAAGCCTTCCGTTTTGATGGGATTTTCATGCCCAATCGACAGGATAAGCTGATTTATTTTGTTGAGGTACAATTTCAAAATAAACGTGATTTTTATTGGGAATTCATTGCCGAAATTAATCTTTACCTGAATCAATATAAACCCGCTCAGGACTGGAAAGCCGTAGCCTTATTTGCCCAACGTAGTTTTGAGGTGAAATCCTTAACCCTTTATCAAGCAGAATTACTCCAGAATGGTCGTATTATTCCTATTTATCTTGATGAGCTATCATCAGGGTCAATTGGAATCGGATTAATGCAGTTAATCATTGCCCAAGAATCCCAAGCTCCTACGTTAGTCCAACAATTATTACAGCGAGCCAAGACAGAAATTTCTGATCCAGTAGTTGCACGCGGTATCATAGATTTATTGGAGACAGTTTTAGTCTCAAAATTTGCCAAATTAAGCCGAGAGGAGATTCAAGCGATGTTTTTACTCAGTGATATTAAGCAAACACGAGTTTATCAAGAGGCTAGACAGGAAGGAAAACTCGAAGGCAAACTCGAAGGCAAACTCGAAGGAAAACTTGAAGGAAAACTCGAAGGTGAAAGAGATGGAGAAGCTCGATTAGTTTTACGTCTATTATCTAAACGTTTTGGAAAAATTGGCGATCGCCGTATTCAAATGATCAATAATCTTGCCATTGAGCAATTAGATGAGTTGGGAGAAGCGTTGTTAGATTTTACAGATATTGTACAATTGGATGATTGGCTACACTCTCGCAGCGACAAATATTAAGAAAAATATTTTTTTGATGGCAATATTCTGGAAGCAATCGATTAAAAAAATTAACTTTCCCTCAGAATGTCCCTACAAACTTGAGCAATTATTGGATATGAATTGGCTTCCTGAATATTAGAATAATTTCTATTCAGACGCGATCGCCGATTGAAATAATTCAAATACCTGACGACAAAAAAAGCGTAATTTTTCACAGATATCCGTTGCGGGTTGATACTTGCCCACCACCTGCCAGGTATCCACCGTAGAAAGTCGCCACGCTTGCCCTTGATGATTAATTCCTAAAGTTTCTATGCCAATTAAACGCTGGGATTGATCAATGGGATCGGGATGAAAGCGGACTTGAACCAGAATGCTCCGACTTTGGAAACGAGGACTCCAGCCAGGAAGATGAAAGCCAATATCAATAGAATGAGGATCGACCGACTCCCGTGTATCTCGATCATTGAGCCAGGGTTTTAAATCTGCCCTAGCATCGGGAAATTGGGATTTAAACAAATGAATAATGGCAGCAATTTTACTAGCAGTTTCGAGTCCGTTGGCTTGCTCGGCGGCGTTCATGCTCAATCTCCTGGTTTCTTTGGGGGGTTGAAGAACGGTTGACTTAGAATAATGGCACAAAGAAGGGTTATATCGCTAAAAACTGTCGATTTAGCCAGATTTAAGGAAGTCTTTGTTCTACCTCTACTCAATATTACAGCCCAAAAAGTGAGAGGATGCTGTATTCTAAGACAGATTTTAAAAAAATTAGTTGATAAATAAGGATAGCAAAACTTCGTGAAAATTACCGACAAGACTTTAGACACGGGCAAACTGGAATGGTTTTATCGAGAAGGGGTTCCTGAAACTCCGAACCATAAGCCCCCCGTCTTGCTTTTACATGGCTTACCGTCCCAAAGCTATACCTGGTTACCGATTCTGAACCAGTTAGCAGAAAATGGCTTTCAGGCGATCGCGCCCGATTGGATCGGATCGGGTTTGTCGGATAAACCAGAAAAACGAGATTTTGCCTACACGCCCCAGGCTTACCTGGAGGCATTAACGGATTTGATTAAGGCTCTAAATCTAGAGCGTCTGAGCATCGTCGTTCAGGGATATCTGGCTTCTGTCGGTATTCAATATGCCCTACAAAATAGCGATCGCATCGAAAAATTAGTCATTCTCAACACGCCCCTAACCCCAACCGCCAAACTGCCCTGGCCCATGACCCAATGGACATTACCCTTTGTGGGAGACATGGTGACTCAAGACCCTTTATTAATTGACCGTACCTTAGAAGGAGGGAGTGGATTTGTAGTCAGTGATGAAAAATTAGATGTTTATCGCCGCCCGTACCTAAAAACTTCCGCCGTTGGACGGGCTTTAATGATAACGACGAAAAATCTCAAGTTAGCCAAGACCATGGCAGAAATTGAGTCAGGTTTGAAAAGTTGGTCAAAACCTACCCTAGTAATTTGGGGAATGCTCGATCCTTGGCTGGCTGCCGAACCCGTTGAACAATTGGTCAAAACGAATTCTCAATTGGAATTAATCCCATTACCCGAAGGGAAACACTATCCCCAGGAGCATTGGCCCGACGAAATCGGTGAAGTTCTCATTCCCTTTCTCCGTCGGCAAGTCGTATAATTTCTGAAAAATTTGATGAATGATCGAAAGGCGATCGCAAAAAACTGTCATTTATTGAGGAACGATCTTTAAAAAATTCACCAATGAAACTCAGTTCAATTGTTTTAACCCATCTTAAAATTCGATTCCAGCTTGAGCTTTAATTTTTTGTTCTCGAAAAGGGTGTTTAATCAGTGTCATTTCAGTCACCAAATCAGCGACTTCAATTAATGCTGGTGGTGCATTTCGTCCCGTTAAAATAACATGGGATTCTTCAGGTTTTTCTGTTAATCCTGCTAACACTTCTCCGACTTCCAAATAACCCAAACTGAGCGCAATATTAATTTCATCCAATAACACTAATTTAAAGTCAGGATTCCGAATATAGCTCAAACTTTTTTCCCAGGCGGCTTCAGCTTTTTCCTTGTCCCGTTCTCGATCTTGGGTTTCCCAGGTAAAACCTTCTCCCATTGCATGAAATTCAATTTGTTCTGCCCAGGGACTAAACGCCGCTTTCTCAGCAGGTTCCCAAGCTCCTTTGATAAATTGAACGATCGCCACTCGAAAACCATGACCCAAGGAACGCAAAACCATCCCCAGGGCAGCAGTCGTTTTTCCCTTACCCGTGCCAGTATGAACGATGATTAACCCTTTGTCCGCCGATCTTTCGGCTAGACGTTGCTCTTGAATCTCTTTGCGACGTTGCATTTTCGCTTGATATTGTTCGGAGGAAAGGGAGTCTGTCATAATAAATTCTCAGAAATTACTTTTTTCCCATTGTAAACTTTTGGGGAAATGATTTTCAAAAATCTTATCTGCATTAACCGATACTTTTATTTCTATTGACTATAAAAATTCCTATGACGATGCCTGTTTTATTAGTAATTTTGCTAATCGCTAATTTAGTTTTTATCAATGTTTTCGTTGAGTTTCCCGTCATTTTTTTTCATTTACTAGGCTCTTTATTTTGGTCAATTTTGGGAATTACGTTTTTAGCGATTTTGAGTTATTTTTTTGGAGAATAAGCGGTTAATCATCTAAAACACATACAGGCAAGGGGCTTAAGCCCCTTGTTACAAGACTTTCAACAAAATCATGATGCAATCTAAATTTGTGACAGCTTAGCAGGATCAAGGCTTACAAGCCAGATACTTCCAAGTCCATAATCGCTGCGGTTTGACATTCTTCTGTCCATCCTAAATCTAATTCATCTATAATTGAACAAGCTTGAGCCAATTCTTGATCTTCTTGTTGTCGTCGCCATTGTTGTAAAATCGATGTGATTAATAAATTCTTATCTTCAACTTTTTGGTCGAGATAATGAACTAATTCGTCAGGTAGAGAAATTGAAATAGTAGCCATTTTTAACCTTCAAAATCATCGAAATAAAAATACTTTCTTTACCATTGTTGTTTAAGATAAATAGATTGGTGATCCATTTCTGGAAATAGTGATCCTTCGTGAATACTTAACTAAAATTTAAGTTTCTTTAATCGCAAAAACCTCCTCTAACAAAGGCGTTAAGTCGTTATCTAAAAGACCTGAACGAATCAATTCAGCATAGGTATCTGATTCAATATTTAATAAATTTTCCTCTAATTTTTCTATCATAAAAGAGTCTAATTGGGGATGTTTTATTTGTTGCTGAATTATTTCAGCTTCAATTAATAATAATTGCTTCTGGATTAAGTCTCTTTTCGATTCACACAATTCTAAATTTCTATCTCTTGTTAAGATTAATTTATCTAGATATTCAATCACTCGCTTGAGAGCAGACTGACGTGCTAACAATTGAGAATACTCTTTGCTCAGGCGTTGATCTCCAATTAAATTAAATTTTTCGAGCATCCATTGCATTGTCAAACCCTGGACTAAGAGGGTAAATAAAACCACCCCAAAAACCGTATCAATAATTTCCTGACGTTGAGATAAGGCGGCAGGGACACTCAGAGCCAGGGCAACCGAAACCGATCCCCGTAATCCTCCCCACCATAGGACGGTTTGTTCGGGCAAACTAATCTGAGAATTTACTAACTGATTACTTAAACCACCGAATCCAAAAATAGTGACAAAACGAGAAAATAAGACCGCGAGAATACAAACGGCAATCACATTAAAATTATCAGTTAGGTTCGATAATTTTACCTGATCTCCAATTAATAAAAAGACAATTGAGTTGACAAAAAAAGCTAAGAACTCCCAGAATTCTGAAACTAATAAACGAGTTCTCGGACTCATGCCGATGCGAGAACCAAAGTTTCCTAAAATAATGCCAACGGTGACAACCCCAATTACTCCAGATCCCCCTAATTCTTCGGTAATTAAATAGGTAGCATAGGCTGAAACTAAGGTTAGGGATTGTTCCACTAAAGGTTGATCAAAACGTTGGGTTAAGTAGGAAATTCCGAAACCGATCGCACATCCCACCCCGACTCCAATTCCAACAAAACTAAGAAAGAGGGGCAAAATAATAGGAAGAGAAAATAATTCCTTCCCCAGGGGTAAACTGACTAATAAAACAAAGGCAACAACGGCAACTCCATCGTTAAATAAACTCTCGCCTTCCATCAGAATGGTGAGTTTTTTACTGGCTCCTAATTGGCGAAAAAGGGCGACGACAGAAACAGGGTCAGTCGTGGAAAGACTTGCTCCTACTAAAAGGGCGGTGGGAAGCGTTAAATTAGTAAAGCGACTGAGTCCAAAGGCAATGACTAAAATAGAGATAATCACACCAAAAATCGTAAAGAGCATGACGGGAAACCAGTTAGATTTGAGTTCTCGCCAACGCACATTCCAAGCGGCTTCAAACAATAAGGGCGGCAAAAAAATCTCTAATATTAATTGGGGGGATAAATTAACTAATCGCACGTTGATAAAAGCCAGCCCTAGACCGACAATTACCAGCAAGAGGGTATAGGGAATTTGACGCACCCAAGGAACAATCCGTGAGACAGTCGCGACACTAAGGGAAACCGATAAAACAACAACAAATTTTTCCAGACTTTGTTGAATAGCCGCATCAGCTGCCGATTCTAGACTCATGAAATGCTCCCGATTTGTGTAGGCTAGACTAGAATATTTTAAGTTACATAGTGCTATTTCTAGGAGATTGACCGCGATGCCGCCCACTGTTCCCCTGTCGGCTCCTCCCCTCAATTGGCAGGATTTACCCTTGTCTGCTTCTCCGAATTCGGCTAAGTTAGCTCAGATTAAGACGTATTTGGATGTTTTGATGTTGGCCCTAGCGTCCCTTACTCCCCTCGAAACAGTGGATTTGCATCACTCTGTTCAGGAACTTCAGGTAAAATCTTTGCGAATTCCATCCGCAGTCAATGCTCCCCTTTCCCACCCCCAACAATGGTGGTCTGATACGGAAAATATTTCCCTGGAAGAGGCGCGATCGCTGGTTGTGGTTATTTGTCATTTAGCACGACGTTACCAGGAATTGTTGCGACGGGCGGTCACCCTGATGGAACAAATGCAGGAACAAGGCAAAGATCCTGCTCTAACGGCTCTCTTAGGCGAATATGTAAGCAATTTTCAGGTAGTATATTCTTCCGATCGCGTGGCGGTTGGTCAATCTGTTGGGGAAAAATTGCAACCCTTTGCCTTTAAACTTTTAATTGATTTACTATTTTATAGTGCCACCAATGGCCATCGTCGCTTGTGGTTAGTATTATTAGGGTAAGCTCTAGGATTAATCCATGAAACTGTTCGCCCCCAAGGTTGCGCTTCAACGCTATACTCCTCCGACCTGCACCCTAGAAGTGCGAGAAACGCGATCGCGGTTGGGGGGGAAAGATATTCATAAAAATGGACGCTTTGCCCTCTATTTTGATGATCCCCGCTTACCAGAAGAGAAACAGGTAAGTATGGAAGGCGATCAGGAACAATTAGACCGACTGTGTGAAGTGGTGAATAACTATGTCCAGAGTTTTTTAGAGCAGACCTTTTCCCAGGGATTAGATTGCCGAGAATCTCCCTGGGATAATGCGGCTAAGGAAAGCATCCTTTTCGCCCCTTCCGACTCCCTTTCCCTCGCTCCCAAGGGATTATTGACCCATCTCTTTTGTTTTGGCTTATTAGAAAGCGTTTCCCTGCCCAATCCGATGATGGAGTTGAGTACTTCCCAATTATTCGATCTCACTAATGCCCTAGAAGCCTATGGACAGGACGTTCTTCGTCAAAATAACGCCAAACCTGCCGAAAAAAAGGTGGGGGATTGGATGGGAACTGCCTTAATCGGTCTGGTGGCGATCGGTTTAGTGGGAATCGGCTTAAAGGTTCTTCAGACGAATGAGCAACGGGTTGAATCCCTGTCCCAAATCCCACCGATTAAAAGTCAGTTTAGCTTAGTGGAAGTTTTGCCCCCTGTCCCCCCTGCGCCTTCGGGAAAGCCCGTTCCGAACTTGAGCTTGGCTTCTAAATTATCCGTGCGTGATCCCCTTCCTGCCCCCGATACAGTTCAAGCCATGGCCGCACCTCCCCGCAATTCGACCGTTAATTTGGCTGTTCCACCCCTGAGAGTTTTGCCCCCGAATCCCATTGTTCCTCCTGCCCCTCCCAAGGTCGCGATCGCTTCTGGGAATAATACGGGCGGCGGTTCTATGATGGTAATTCCGTCCTCTGGTGGTAATCAACCAGGGTCTTTTCCTATTTTTCCGCCTAATAATGGATCAATGGTCGGTCTAACGGCTCAAACTGTCCCTTCCCAGCCTGTTTTGCCCCCCTTGTCTTCGGTTCCCGCCCAATCTCCTGTTAACCCACTGCCTCCGCCTCTATCCGCGATCGCATCCAATAACCCCTCTCAAAATCAATACAATTTACTCGACACCATTCCCCAGGTCGCCGAAGCCCGCCAATATTTCCAAGAAAGATGGCAACCCCCCAATGATTTGACCCAAACCTTGGAATATCAACTGCTGATTAAACCCGATGGCTCCCTGGATCAATCCATTCCCCTCGGAAAAGCCGCTACCCTGTATCTGGCCAAACTCCCCCTACCCGACCAGGGAAAACCCTTCCTTAGTCCCCTTAGCACTCCTGATGAACAAACCCTACGTTTGGTCTTGAGTCCCAATGGTCGGGTAAGGACTTTTTTAGAGTAGATTGAAATGTTAAACTAGCTCAAACAAACTCTTTTGTAATTGCCTGTCGTGGTGACTAAATCCTCTAGCCAGTTTCAAGAAAAATTTCAAGCAGGAAAACGCGCCCTAGAACAAGGACGATATCGCCTCAGTGTGGAAAACCTAGAAGAAGCGATCCAACTGGTTACTCTCGGCTCCCGTGAAGGGGGTGAAGCCCAATTGTGGCTGGCCATGGCCTATCAGGCGGCGGGCAAATTAACAGAAGCCACGAATTTGTGCCGTAAGTTAACGCGACATCCCGATGGAGAACTACGCAAACAAAGTAAACAAGTCCTATACATTCTCGAAGCTCCCCAATTAGCCCGTCCCAAGGAATGGATGACTGAAATTCCCGACCTTAATCAAGTGGCCTCTAATAATTCGCCTTCTATTGTGCAAGCCGCAAAAAATCGTCGCAAATCCGTGCCGCCGCCTCCTGTGATTCGCTTTGAAGATACGAGTAAAATCAATACCCAGGATAATGGCTTTATTGTGGTCATTTTATTGTTTCTTCTCTGTTTATTAGGCGGAATAATCTGGTTTAGTTAGGATTTCAGGCAATTTATTTGTAATCTCTTGGGTTCAATTTTTTACGAAGTTTGCGATCGCTCCCAGAATAGGAAATTGTAAATCATCTGCTTTTGCCACAGCTTCTTTCGTTGCAGATTGACTGGTTTTATTGACTCCAATGACAAGTATCATTCCGTCAGTACAAGCACTGATAAAATAAACATCCGTTGTTTGATGAAAATGGGGAAGATCGTAAATCACAAGATCAAAATTTTCTTGAAATTCTGAGATTAAATATTCCATTTTGGGAGACCATAGGCGTTTTAGTGGGATTGTATCTTCTGCTCCATTGGTAATTAAGGAGAGATTTTTATGATTGGGATCTTCTTGAATTACACTTTCTAGGGCAACATCGTGGGTAAGCAGATAATTGAGTCCTTTTTTTTCCGTTAGGTTTAGCCATTCACAGATTTTTGAATTATTTCTATTCGTATCCACAAAAAGTACCCGTTTTCCTTGTTCGGCGGCGGTAATGGCTAAATTGATCGCAATGGTTGATTGTCCATCCTCTGCTTCAACGGAGGAAATTGCCAGCGATCGCAGAGAAGGATTCCGATAATAAAAACAAAGTTCAGTATAAATATCATCAAACACTGTTGCAAAAATTGGCCAATTATCTTGGAGAGGAGGCTCATTGAAGGATTCTTGATCTTGGGTGTCTGAAATTTCTAATTCTTCTGAAGTTTCTAATTCTTCTGAAGTTTCTAATTCTTCTGAAGTTTCTAGTTCTTCTGAAGCTTCTGGAATCACAAGGGCAATCTTCTCTGTATCAACGCTCTTGTATCTTGGAACTTTTCCAATCAGGGGTAAACCTAACGCATCCTCAATATCATAGGGGGATAAAAAAGAATTTTTTTGTTTTTCCCATAACAAACTGAGCAGAATACTGAAGATTAATCCCCCCCCTGCACCCGCCATCAACATTTTTTTACGATCAGGAGGCTCGCCTATGGGTTTGCCATCAGCACCTAAAGGAACTTGTGGCTTAGAGATTAGTTGCCAGGGAAGTTCCTGGGCAGATTCCACTTTCAACGTTTCTCTTTGAATTAATAATTTATCTAATACCTCCTCTGTTAATTTAATTTCTCGTTCAAGAGCGGTGTACTGATTAGTAATTGCAGGTAATTTTTGAATGATTGCATTGAGTTGTTGTTCTTGAATAGTCAGAGATGGTAATTGCGACTCTAGAGCTTTAATTTGATTCGTTGTGTCAATAAATTGCTGAATTAATTGTAAGCGAATCGGATCTTGAAAATTCGATAGAAGGGGTGAATTAGCTGAAATAGTACTAGAAAATTGCTTGAGTAATTCGTTTGTTCTTTTTTTCAATAGATTCTGAATAATTTGAGACCGAGTTTCTAAGGCGATAATTCTAGCACTCTTCTCGGTATAAATTGATTGATTATTGGCTAATTGGGACTGGATATCCAGCAATTCTTTCTGGAGAGAAACTCTTTCTGGATCTTGATTCAAAGACGCAAGAACTAAAGCATCCTGAGGAGAGATACCAAGCTGTTTTCCCAGAGTCGAGGCCAACGTCTTGAGTGAAATTAACTGCTCTTGTAAAACGGATTTTCTTTGGATCAGCGCATCCAATTGTTGGAGTAATTGCTCATTTCTGGACGCTGGATTTACGAGTTCATATTGTTGACGAATTTGTTTTTGTTGATTTTTTAAATTATTTAAAGTATTTTGTAGGGGGGGTAATTGTTTATCAATAAATTTAACCCCTGCTTTGATGCTCGTTTCCCGATCTTGAGAACTATATTTAACAAAGGTCTGGGCGGCGATGTCTAAAACGGCTTGAACTTCCTGGGGGTCTGTTCCTGAGTAGGATACAATAAAAATTTTCGTTGCCGTATTGGATGAAGATTTAACCCATTCGACGAAAAAATTATTTCGTAAATCATTCCAGATAGCATCCACTGTTCGATTGGGAAGTTTTTTATGGACATCCTCTGCAATCCGACGAGTCATACTTGGACTTTGTAAAAAGATTAAATTGGTAGGATAATCCAATGCAATTAAATCTTCTTGGGGAATTCCCCCTGTTCGAGCTAGGGTTGAAGGATTGGTTAATCTCGCGGCGGCGGTAATCGGTTCTACCAACAAATAGAAGTTACCCCTATAGGTTGAAGATTTGGAAGAAGAAAGGACTACGGCGGTTGTCGTCGTTAATAGGGTCGTGCTGATGATCAACCAAGATTTACGCAACAAAATACGGACATAAACCCGTATAAAACTTTTCTTTTTCGGGGGGGGATTAACTTCTTCTGTCTCTATTTCTGCGATCGCGGGTAAAGAGTCGTTTGTTGTCACAATTATGGGTTTTGTTCACATCCAATAGATCTAGTTTTAATGATAACACTCAGCCCTAGAAGGATAGCACTGAAAACATTAGACAAAGATATTAAATTAACGAAAAAGAGGCTTATTCTCTACTGGATGGTGAATTTCAAGCAGAAAACACACAGTAGATATTTTTTTTGCATAATAACAATAATCTTCTCCATTTTTCGAGATGATGAATTTGTCTGACATATCTTTGTGGGATGAGCTAGAAAACACTGGAGAAACAAAACTAGAGTTCATCAAAGCTCATCTAGCTTAGGAGAGATTCCTATCGACAAAAGGACTATTGAGCCGTTTTGCCTTTTAGGGAGGGGAAAACGAGGAAATTTTTCCAGTAAACCTGTCTATACTTACCAAGAAAAGCTGT
Organism: Snowella sp.; assembly: GCA_003249095.1. Classification (GTDB taxonomy): domain Bacteria; phylum Cyanobacteriota; class Cyanobacteriia; order Cyanobacteriales; family Microcystaceae; genus Snowella. The sequence continues at coordinate 6,494 of QBMS01000042.1, read as the reverse complement.
TTTTTAGAAAAATGCTCTCAATTTTGAATAGGCTGATTCATACCCCAGAGGGCTTTTTCGTCAAGTCTAGTTGACAAAAGTTTACAAACTGACTATGATGTTTAACATAGGTCATAAGAAAGCCAAATTTATTTAAATATCCTTATAGCAGTCCTGCTGGGGTTAAGTTGTTTCGGCATCTTCCATTGACATTGAGTTCTCCTAGATATGCCTCGGTAAAGTTGCCGAGGTTTTTTGTGGGAAAAAATAGCCCTGGTCTCGATCGCGGTTAATTTGATACATAGCTAAACTTTATGAAAAGCTGATATAATTCGTACTCTGTCGCGATCGCGAGTTCAAGATTATTTACTTAATAAGCCGTGGCCTACGCAATTGATTTTGGGACAAGCAATACCGTCATCGCCCGTTGGAATGCCGCAACGAAACAACCCGAAACCGTTAAGTTAGCGGGACTTTCCCAACAAATTATTCACAATCCGCCTTTGATTCCTAGTTTGGCCTACATCGAGGATGCCCAGACGGAAAAAATCCTAGTCGGGCAAACAGTACGCGATCGCGGCCTAGATGGAGGAAGTAATCCCCGTTTTTTCCGAGGCTTTAAGCGGGGAATTGGCACAAAAATCCAGGGATTTCTGCCTGAATTAGACGGCAAAGTGATTAGTTTTGAGCAGGTAGGAAACTGGTATTTGAGCAATGTGATCCAACAATTACAGCAGGAAAATCAGACTGAGATTGAATCTTTGATTTTGACCGTTCCCGTTGATAGTTTTGAATCCTATCGTCAATGGTTGAGTCAAACTTGCAAAAACTGGTCAATTGAACAAGTGAGGATGTTGGATGAACCCACCGCCGCCGCCCTGGGTTATGACGCGATCGCTGCTGATATTTTGCTCGTGATGGATTTTGGAGGGGGAACCGTTGATTTTTCCTTGGTGAAACTGAATAGTGACAATCGTAAAACTAAAACCCAGGGATTCTTATTAAAGTTAGGCGATAAATTTTTAGGGAACAGTTCGGGACAAAAAACAAAGATTGCCCGTGTACTAGCCAAAGCGGGCGCAAATTTAGGGGGAACGGATTTAGATCATTGGATTGCGGATTATTTTGTTGATACCTTACCCCAATCGTCCCTCGCGACTCGTTTAGCCGAACGTTTAAAAATTCAATTATCTTCCCAATCGGCGGCAACAGAAGTCTATTTCAACGATCAAACCTTTGATAGTTACGAATTAAGCTTAGATCAAGCAGGTTTTAAGCAAATTCTTGATGATCATAATTTCTTTGCCCAACTGGACGAACTGATGACCCAGGTATTGCAACAGGGCAGACGCAATGGCATTGAGGTCGGTGATATTGATGGGGTGTTATTAGTGGGAGGAACCTGTCAAATTCCTGTGGTGCAAGCCTGGGTGGGGCAGTATTTTGAGTCGAATAAAATTCGTTGTGATCGTCCCTTTGAAGCGATCGCCCAGGGAGCCTTACAAATCAGTCAGGGAATAGAGGTAAAGGATTTTCTCTATCACAGTTACGGCATTCGGTATTGGAATCGACGGCAAAATGTCCACAGTTGGTATCCTCTCATTCCTTCAGGGCAAGCCTATCCGATGACGACTCCGATTGAGCTAACACTAGGAGCGTCTTTGGAAAATCAACCCAGTATTGAACTAATTTTGGGGGAATTGGGGACAAGTACGGGAGCAACAGAAGTCTATTTTGAAGGCGATCGCCTTTTGACTCGTTCCTTGGATCGGGAGCAATTTGCGGTACAAACCCTCAATGCTCAAGCTCCGAGCATTGCAAAATTAACGCCCCTGGGTTATCCGGGCAGCGATCGCATTAAAGTCCAGTTTTGGATCGATGATCAACGCTTTTTACGAATTACCGTTGAAGATTTGTTGACTCAACAGACCTTACTAGCCAATCAAATCGTCACCCAATTAAGTTAGGGTGAGGGGGACGGTTTATCCTGATTAACCTCAATCTGAATCTGATAGTTGGGTTTATTGTCCAGACCAAGCTTTGTCAGAACTTGGACAACTCCAAAAGCAACGATGATGCCAATAATCAGTCCACTCCCCATTAAAATCAAAAACCATTTTCGGGCTTGATTTTGGGCAGCAATTCTTCGTTCGTAGGGAATATCTGAAAAGTCTTTGTCTTGCGATCTGGAGGATGCAAAATCGTCGTTTTGTCCGTTGGGTGGGGGAGAGAAGTTCATAATTGATCCTCAAATTATCCTTATATTAGCGAACTTTCGGCGATCGCATTCCGACAACATTTTTAAACAGGCGATCATGCCACTAAGATGAACCCTCTTAGAATGAACGATGTTATTCGTTTTTTCCTTTATCGTTACTCACCAAAACACCATCTTCCATATAAATAATGCGGTCTGCCACATCCAAAATGCGGTTGTCATGAGTCACCATCAAAATCGTACAACCCTGTTCTTTAGCCAATTTTTGCATTAAATTCACTACATCCCGCCCCGATTTACTATCTAAAGCGGCCGTTGGTTCATCGGCCAACACAACCCTCGGATGACTAACCAAGGCTCTGGCGATCGCGACTCGTTGTTTTTGCCCCCCCGAAAGGCCCGTTGGATAATAATGAATACGATCTCCAAGTCCAACCGCTTCTAACATTTGAGTTGCCCGTTCATAGCGTTCTGTCGGAGAAATATTTGCATGAAGTTGCAGAGACATTTGTACATTTTGCAAAGCCGTTAAACTTTTGAGTAAATTATGAGCCTGAAAAATATAACCAATTTTGCGACGAGCTTGGATTAATTGCTCCTGATTCGCGCCCAATAACTCTTGATTGAGTAATTGTAAACTGCCCTCCTGGGGAGAACGTAGCCCACAAATTAGGGTTAATAAGGTCGTTTTTCCAGACCCCGATGGCCCCGTCATTAAAACAATTTCACCTGGGTAAATATCTAAACTAATATCAAAAAGAGCTTGTTTTTTTAAGGAGCCTTGACCAAAGTAGTGATTGAGATTTCTAACAGAAATAACGGGTTGATCCTCAAGACAGTGAGTTTGATTGGATAACGTAAGAGTTTGCATAAGTTTTGAATAATAAGTTTTAAAATAATATCAAATCTGCTTTTTAAAAATAATTTTAAAATTGAGTAGGGGTTTGGTTTCCAAATCCATAAAATAAAAATCTTAAAAAATATCTGCAGGATCAGCAGACCGTAATTTTTTAGTCGCAATTGCCCCAGAAATTGTACACATGATAATTGTTAAAATTAAAACCGTAATTGCTCGACTGACGGTCATAAATAGGGGTAAATTCGTGGCATTTCGAGTCAAGGCATACAAACCAACGGCGATCGCTGAACCAGGGAGAAAACCAAGGAGAGCCAAAATCAGAGCTTCTTGAAAAACGACGATTAATAAATAGGAATTGCGATAACCCATCGCCTTGAGGGTGGCATATTCAGCCAAATGATCCGCCACATCACTAGACAAAATTTGATAAACAATGACAACTCCCACCACAAAACCGATCGCGGTTCCTAATGTAAAAATAAAACCAATAGACGTACTTTCTGACCAATATTGTGTTTCAAATTGAATGAATTCTGCCTTTGTTAAAACCCTAACATCATTGGGTAAACTGAGCTTAAGAGCTTCGGCCATTTGTTGGGGATCAACGCCTGGTTTGAGTTTAATTAATCCCGCACTGACCTGGGACGGATGACGACGAGCTAGAATACGATGAAAATTCAAATCACTGGTAATTACGTTACCATCCGCCGCAAAGGAAGCTCCTGAAAGAAATAATCCTTTAATATTAATTTTGCGTTCTTGAATTTCCGTAGAAACGGTTTTTCCCTGTTCTAAACTGGCTAAAGTTTCATCGTATTTTCCCTGGGAACCCTTATCAAATAAAAGGACATCTGGCATTTTAAGTTTTTCTAAATTTTGTTCAACTTCGGGAATCAAAAAAGCAGATTTATCAGGTTTAAATCCTAATAATAAAAGAGAAGTTTTAATCTGGGTCTGGGGATTTTTCCAATCGACAAAATCAGCATAAAGGGGATCGGCACTGGCTACACCGTCAAAACTTAAAGCTTGATATAATCGCCTGCGCGGAAAGGTGGTTAGGTTAACGATATTCCTTCCCTGGGGACTAATTAAAACGAGATCTGCATTGATTTTTTGATGTAATCGGGTATTGCTATCATAAAGGGCAGTTTGAAAACCCAATTGAATAAACATCAACATATCTGCAAAAGCAATTCCTGCCATTGCGACTAATAATCGACTTTTTTCTCGACTTAGTTGTAACCAAGCCAAAGGAATTTCACGAGTTTTAGGTACTTTTTTCATGACTAATTTTCTATTTGCAAATATTTAATCTAGTAGGGGCGAATTGCGTTCGCCCTTGAATTTAAAATTTAATTTATTTAATGTCAATTGCAACCGTTACTTCGAGATTTGTAAAAGCCTGAACTTTAAGACTACTCGCAGGATCAAGTTGAATTTTAACTTCCACAATGCGAGCATCGGTGGCGGCAGTGGGATCAGTATTTAAAACATTATTTTTGTAAATTTGTAACCCAATTTCTTTGACTCGACCGATCGCGTCTCCCGAAAAAGCATCGCTAGTGATCAGAGCTTTTTGTCCGATTTTTAGCCGTTTAACATCGGTTTCATAGACTTCAGCTACCGCGATCATCTGATTGGTTTGCCCCAGTTCGACAATACCGTTATTACCGACAATTTCTCCGTCCCAGGTATGGATTTTTAACACCTGGCCATCCCTCGGCGATCGCACATAGGCCAGGGCCAATTCTGCCTGAGCTTTTTTGACCGAGGCGATCGCAGAATTCACTTCAGCTTGGGCCGCTTGCACATCAACAGGACGAACTTCAGCAACTTTATTTAAAGTAGAACGAGCCTCATTGATTTGTTGTTGACCCGTCTGTTCAATCCGTTCTAGGGCGGCTTTTGCTTCCTTGATTTGTTGCCGAGTCGTGCGCTCTGTCCGTTCTAAATTTGCTTTGGCTTCGGCTAACTGTTGACGACTGGTTTCTAGATTTAACCCCTTACTGTCATAAATAGAGGCAGAAACGGCTCCTTCTTTACTTAATTGTTGATAGCGTTGATATTCTGCTTTAGCATTGGCTAATTCGGCTTCTAATTTACGAATACTTGCTTTTTGAGAGGAAATATCCCCCGTTAATTGAGCCTCTAATCGATCAATGGTTGCCTGTTGGGTCTGGCGATCGCCGTTTAACTGAGCTTCTATGCGTTGAATCGTGGATTGTTGCGCCCCAATTTCTCCTGTTTTGGCTCCTGCTTTCACCTGTGCCAACTTGGACTGATTGACTTTTACCTGTTCCTTGGCCTGTTCTAATTCTGCCTGTAGGCGATCGCGACTATCGAGAACCGCAATAATTTGTCCTTTTTTGACTAAATCTCCCTGTTTAACCAGTAATTGAGCCACCCGACTGCCACTCGTTGAAGCCGCAATTTTAATCACTTCTCCCTGGGGTTCCAAACGCCCTAACGCCGTCACAGACTTGGCTACAATGGGTTTAGCGACAGGAAGAGGTTCGGGTGTTTTTGCTTGGGTAAATCCGTAACCGATTAAGCCAATTACCGCGATCGCGCCTATGCCGACTATGACGCTTATCCGTTGTCCTGTAGCGTTAGGAACGGTCGTATTGACTGATTTTGCGGGCTTTTCTAGAGTTTGCATCGATAAAAACCTCCAAGGGAAATGAGGGTCAGTTAATCTGTCGGGTGATGACTATGCAAAAAAATGAATATAAACTTTGCATAATAAGAATGTATAGTAAACAAATTGTATATGTCAAGGAGAAAATTTAATGGCGTTACCCCAGGCTCTTTTGGCCTCTCTATTGGTAGATGGCCCCTGTAGCGGTTATGACATGGTGAAGCGGTTTGATGAAAAAATCAGTTGTTATTGGATGGCTTCCCATCAACAGGTTTACAAAACCCTACGGGAACTGGAAAACGCTGGTTGGGTAAGCTCCGAAACGATCACGCAAACCAGTCGTCCCAACAAAAATATTTACAGCATTACCTCCCTGGGTAAAGAAAACTTAGCCCATTGGGTACTTACGCCCAGTGAACCGACAACCATCCGCGAAGATTTAATGATCAAAACCCAGGTTGGTTTTCTGGTTCCCCGTCCCGCTATTTTGGATGAATTGAAGCGTCGTCATCAAATTCACCTAGAAAATTTGGCGGTTCTTAAAACGATTGAAAAAGAAGAATTTGGCAAGATAGAAACCCTTTCTCTAGCGGAAAAGTTCGACTATTTAACTCTGCGTCGAGGGATTAGATTTGAATCCGATTGGGTACTGTGGTGTGAAGAAGCGATTGAAATGATTGAAACCCATCAAGAAGATCAATAACATCAGACATAATCAACCCCAAATTTACCGAAAAGCGAGTGGAAAGCCCCTAGCTTTAGCTATGGGGATGAACACGGTGGTGGCTTTAGCCACCTTG
>QBMS01000041.1 GCA_003249095.1 Snowella sp. | reverse complement strand
GTATTATACGTTTCTGAATATAGTGACTCACATTTTTGACAGATAAATATTTTTCTCTCTCCATTATTTTTCGTTTTGTAATGAGAATGAATTTTCACTTCCTCGCTGTGACAATGAGGACAGTCTCGTTTAAATAATTCTTTTTCTTTCCCATTGCAAAATATAGAATCATTAAACTCTTGGATTGGCTTTATCTTTTGGATTGACATACTCTCTCTCCTTTTTTTACCGATTTATTTATAGTATTATTACCCTTAACACCCCTGTAAAGTTATAACCATTACTTCCAAGCTTATATTTGCTTCTTTGTTTCTCTAATCCTTTGCCCAGTAATCCTTTCTGCCTTTAATCAGGCTGAACCATTGCCCTGTTCCTATTCTGGTTTTATAAAAAGCGATCCCAGTTCCCATTCTAGTTTTATAAAAAGCCGTTCCAATTGTGATTTTACACAAAGCGATCATTTTTGATTAGTGCGATTACTGTTCCACTTCTATTTTTATAGGATGCGATCGCCGTTCCCAGTTCCTATTCTGTTTTTATAAAAGCGATCATTTTAAATTAGTGCGATCACTCTTCTTATTCCGGTCTTATAAAATGCGATTATTTTGGGAATTTAGGTAAACATTAGTGTTAGTCTATATTATTAGAAAAAAAGACATAGGGAGTAATTAAGTTGCCTGCTAGAGATTCCAGTCACGAAGCGATTAAACAAGCAGTCATTAATGATGGTTGGGTAATTACGGATGATCCCTATGTTATTTCCTATGGCGATCGTTTTTTGTTTGTTGATTTAGGTGCAAATCGTTTTATTGGTATTCGTCGTGACGATCAACACATTGCGGTTGAAATTAAGCAATTTAAAGGTCAATCCCAGGTTACTGATTTAGAGCAAGCTATTGGTCAATATTTATTGTATAAAATCTTGCTTAATCAGGTTGATCCAGACCGTGATCTCTATCTAGCGATTTCTGAAACAACCTATAATGATATATTTAGCGAACCCATTGGCCAACTGGCGATCGCCGAAATTCCGTTAAAACTTCTTATTATCAATATTGAGCATCAGGAGATCATTCAATGGATACCTTAAAAACTTATCAGGAAATTATTAAACAAGTGATTAGTGATTATGCAAAACTGCGGCCATCTCACGGCGATATTCATCTTGATCCAGTATTCGATGATCATCATAATCGTTATGCTTTAATGCAGGTTGGTTGGGATCGAGAACGTCGGGTTCGTGGCAATTTAATTTATGTCAATATTGAAAACAATAAAGTTGTTATCGAGTATGATGGTCTGGAAAATGGAATTACTCAAGATTTAATTGAAAGGGGTATTTCAAAAGATGATATTATTCTGGCATTTTTACCAGATTCTAAAAAAAATTAATTTAGCCTGCTCATAACTCAATCAATTTAAGCATCCAGATTGTTAAAAATTTACTCAACTTCTGCTTAACAAAAAACTGAGATGATCGCCATTCCAAATTCTAGTTTTATAAAAAGCGATCATTTTGGATTCGTGCGATCGCGGCTTCCATTCCATTTTCATAAAATGCGATCACTAAAAAGAAAGTTCTCGGTCGTTCGTAACACAATCCTGAAGATATAAATCAATTAATTCCTGATAAGAAATTCCTTTTTCTTTTGCTTTTTTCTCAAAGAAATTAATCACATCAATTCTTAAAGGTAAAGTAACCTGCTGCTTCAGTTGTTGAGCAAAAGGATTAGGACGACTTTTCATATTAGCGAGATCATACTCTGGTTTCATCAAAACTAACCTCGATATTGTTGAGACTCTTTTTGATTGGAAAGAAACACCATGCTTCTTTTGATTGGTTAGATTTTTTGTTTGTCCCACTCAAAAGATAGGGAAGTCATTAAAAATAGTATGGTATTGTCGTTAAACGTAATGGCTTAATTATAACACTCTGTCTCAAGGTGACGATAGTTATTCCGTTCTCTAAATCAGTGCTTTTCCACAAATTAGAAGAATGGCGATCGCATTTCAGATTGATCGCTAAGAAAAGAGCGATCGCCCATTTATTTAGCCTCTTTTAAATGATTATATTGCTCCTGATTAATCCTGCCTGAACTATAGAGCGTTTCCGTAATCTCAGAAATAGTTAACACCGAATAAGCATTATAACCCTCAGCCTTTATCCGCTCCTTAACGCCCTCCTCATGGTCAATTAAAACCACAATATCCTTAATTTTTAAACCTGAAGACTCCAACTTTCCCGCCCCTTCGATCGCGCTTTTTCCCGTAATCAAAATATCGTCCACAATCACAACCGTTTCCCCTGCTTCATAATGCCCCTCAATTAAACGACGAGTCCCATGCGCTTTGACTTCCTTGCGGGGATAAATCATCGGATAATGTAATAATAAAGATAACCCCGTTGCCGTTGGTAAAGAACCGTAGGGAATGCCCGCAATTCTGTCGAAACTTAATGTCCTTAAAATTTCTGCGTAGGCCTGTAGCACTTGATGAAAAATTTGGGGATTAGAAATAATTTTACGAAGATCAATGTAATAAGAAAAAGTCGCGCCCGAAGCCTGGACATATTCCCCAAATAGTAAACAGCCAATATCATACAATTGCAAAATCAAAGATTGATGGGGATGACTTTCCAAAAAACAAACATCGGGTGTCCATAAATCACAACTCGAATCAATTTCGATGACTTGATCTCTAATCTGATTAATTTCATTTTTTAGCAGACTAACTTGGTCAAAAATATTGTCTTCTATCAATAAATCTTGAGGAACGGGAACCAATAAACCAATCCCTAATTTATTTAATCCCGCCCTGAGAATATCCTTGAGATTGGCCTTATTTTCTGACCAGATACTTCTTAAAAGAATCGTCCGTTCAGGAGCCGCTAAACGAATTTTTTTAATGACTTCCGCATCATTGGTTCCCACTTCTAAGTACAATTGCTCTGGAGTTCCCCAGGTTTGCACTTCCTTGACTACCTGTAAATAAAAAGGAGATTCCGCCGTCGGATAATTTTGTAAGGCGATCGCGCCCGGATTGGAGGTATGACAAAGGATAAAAACCCCCCTATCGGGATACACCAAAAATGGTGCGCTTTGATCCAATCCCGCAAAGGGATTTAAAGTAACGGCATCAACTTTCCAATCTTCAAAAATAGCTTTAGCAAAGACAGTGCTAGTATTCAAATCTCCATGTTTAGCATCCAAAATTAGGGGAATATGGGCAGGAATTTTTCCCAAAATTCTGGTCAGCAAATCCAAACCCGCACTCCCTAATGCTTCATAAAATCCGAGGGTGGGTCTATAGGCACAAACTAATTCCTGGGTTTCGGTAATCACAAAACTTAACCAAGTTTCTAATCGCTCAATTATCGTTGCAGTTGCGTCATCCTGTTTCCAATTTCCCATGATTTCTGGGTTCGGATCTAGGGCAACCACTAGTAAACTTTGATTAAGGGCGATCGCATCATTCAGCTTATTGAAAAACTCCATTTTATAAACTGTGAATTAATGAGAAAAAGAAGTCATAAAATTAACTCCAATTTTAATCTAGTCTTGACCCATAAAACTAGTACCCCTATTTGACAAATTTAGCTATGATAGTCACAACAACTTGACTAATGAGATTAAGATGAGTTAGCTGTATGAAAAATTATACTTTAGGCATTAGTAGTTTATTAGGGTTTATTGGACTGTTTCCTCTGCTAAATTCCCCCGTTCAAGCCCAAGAATGTCCCGTTTCTGCTGATGGCAGTCGTTCCGTCAATTGTGCCAAGATCTACAACGCAACCCCAGACCGAGTAGAACTCAGTGGAGCGGTTGGGCAAGTCCGTATTGAGACCGATGCTCGTTTGGAACCAACGATCAGTGCCTTTGCTGTTGCCGATCCTTCTCCTGGCAACTCCTTGTTTCCCAACAACGTTTTAGAAACCGCAACCTATTCCAAAGCCCATCTCCAGTTTGACGACGGCACACTTGTTTGGCTCAAACCTGAAACCCAGGTTGGTTTTAGCAACGGCAGAAGTTGCGAATGGAACCCCTCAATGGATACAACTGGAATTCAGCAATCTGCCAACCAAAGACTTTGTTTGCTGAAGGGTTCTATTTTAGTGATGACTCCTGCCAGTTCTTCGGGGCTAAGGATAATGACCGATGAAGCGACGGTGACAACTCCTTCGACAACCTATTTGCTCACTCGCAATGATAAGAAACAACGTACCGAAATTTTTGTTTTCACTGGAAATCGCATCGCTTCCGTCCTAACCTCTGCTAATACCCAGAGCTTGTGCGGAAGTGATGCCCAACAACCCCGCTCCAACTGTTCTTTTCGAGTGACCGCAGGAGAATATCTGTCGGTAACCAATGGGGGAAAATCGATGGTTAAACCCTTTGATGCCGCCGCCTGGGTCGTTTTAGATCCATTCTTCGCTCCCGTCAGAGCTAATACCGCTATTCAAGCGACTGGAGAGAGTGTGGCGATCGTGGCTCAATCGGCGGGACTACAACCCCAAACGGCGATGAATACCCTCCAGGCAAGCCAAGCAAGTCTTGTCAGAACGTTGTCCTATGAAAGATTTGCTTCCGACTGTCCAATTTTTGCCATAAATCAGGCTCCTTTGGGCTTTGCTGAGTTGCCTCCTGCTGAATTCAATCCCCACGTCATGCCCCCTCTGATTGCTCCCCAGGCTCTTCCCTACATCCCACCAACTCCTCGTCCTGTGCGAGGTTTGTGGTAATTAACTCATTGCTCCAGTGAGTGATTAAACCTACCCTAGAGAGCTTTTTGAATGCTTTCTCCTTGGGGTAGGTCTTTTTTTGTCTTTGTTTAATTGGGGTCTGTTTTTGAGACAGATGAATCCGATGAATCTAGGGGCGATCGCGGAGTTTCACTTTCTGAGGGTGGGAAGATGGTTTCTATGGGTTCCTCGGTTTCGGGACTTTCTTCTTCATGGTCTTCTTCTTTTTCTTCCTCACAGGCTATTTCGAGGGTCGTTTCGACGATCGCTTTTTCGATCATGGTTGGTGCCGATGGATCGGTAATGATTTGGGAGATTTCTGAATCATTCTCTTCTTCCCAATCATCATCCCAATTTTCTTCTATTTCGTTTTCGGCTAAGGTCTCGGAAGAAGGAACCCCTTCAGGCAATTCGACAGTTTCAATTTCAGTCATTACTTCCGTCACTGAGATATCGGATTCTTCGGAGTCCAAATTTTCGGTCGTGATCACGCTCTCTTGAAAAGTTTCAGTCTCGATGACCGCGACGGGATTGGTTGCTTCCTTGGGTTCCCCAGCATCCTCAACGGTTTCGATCGCCTCTAGGGCGGCAGTAATAGTTTCCGTTTTAGCAGGTGTGGGCTTTTTACCGAATAATTTACTAAAAAATCCCTGTTTTTTAGGTTTGGCAAACGGTTGAGAAGTTCTAGCTCTGGGCGGGGTGATGGTAGCTTCAGTTTTTTCGGGTAAAGGGGATTCACCACCGCTTTCGATCGCTTCTGCCGTTAAGACTGGCTCCACCGCTTCAACTTCTGGGGTAACAGGACTTTCAGGCTCAACCGTCTTCTCAGGAATTTCCTCAGCGATTTCCTCATTGGCATTAGGGGCGATCGCGTCTTCTGGTGATACCGATTCAGGAATGTCAGTTTCCACAACATCAGCAGGTTCAGCAGGCGTTTCCGTCAAAGATGCCGTTGTCTCGACAGGCGCGACCGTTTCAACCGCAGTCTTAGCAATGGGTTGGACTTTCGCTTTTTTCTTCCCTAATCCGCCCCCGATCCAATCCAGCAAAGAAAAGGTTTTAATGCCCGCTTGTTTTTCGGGATTGGCGATCGCGGCCCGCAAAGAAATCGTTTGCCAAGCAAAGGACAAAACCAGCACCACTGCCGCCATTTGTCCTAACAAAGCACCGCCCGTAAAGCGTCCCGCACACACCCAGAGAATTAACCCATAGAATAATCCCACCCCACTCCACAAGAAATCATCCTTACGATGCAACTTGGGCGCAAAAAATGCAGAAAAGAAGAGGACAACACTAGCCAGTGCAATCGCGATCGCTAAGATATATGCCAACATGAAGGGTTACTCCGTCGAGATTCCTTATCCCATTTTGAAGCATCTTGTCCGTTCTGTTACAGTTTTTTCTATTTACTAGGATTGTTTTTGAGTTTCCAAAACATTAAGAATCGTAATTGGGTAGTCATTAATACCTTAAATTTAAGTAGATTTTGCCAAGCTATTGTTAGAGGAAATCTTGTTGACATCCCTGAAATCGCAAAAGGAGTTCAATCCATGACCACTGAAACCCTCAGTCCCGATGTTCAGACCATCGATCCTCCCGAACTCGAAGTCGTTAATTTGACCAAACAATTTGGTTCCTTTACCGCCCTGGATCAGGTTTCTCTCAAGGTTAAATCTGGCTCTTTTCACGCGCTTCTCGGCGAAAATGGGGCAGGCAAAAGCACCCTCGTTAAATGCGTCATGGGTTTCTATACTCCCACTCACGGTGATGTTTTAGTCGGGAAACACTCGCGCGAAATTAATACTCCCCGCGATGCCCACCATTACGGTATCGGCATGGTTTATCAGCATTTCACCTCAGTCCCCTCCATGACCGTCGCTGAAAATTTAGTCCTGTCTCGCTTGGATTCCGATAATCTCATCAACTGGAAACAGGAACATCAAGACCTACAAGCGTTCATGGAGACGACCCCCTTTCGGATTCCCCTCAATACGCCTGTCGCCCAATTGGCCGCAGGTCAAAAGCAAAAGTTAGAAATTCTCAAACAGATCTATCTCAAAAGCCGCATTCTGATTTTGGATGAACCCACTTCGGTATTAACGCCCCAGGAAGCAGATGAAATCTTAGGATTACTGCGAAAAGAAGTGGACGAGAAACGCTTAAGTATTTTGATGATTAGTCATAAATTTCGAGAAGTCACCGCTTTTGCCGATGAAATTACCGTCCTACGCAAAGGCAAATTAGCAGGTCATGGAATTGTCAAAGAATTGACCGTCGCTGATATGAGTCAGATGATGATGGGAGAAAAAAAAGAGCCAGAATCCGTCGAAAAGGCCGTCCAATCGAACCATGATACGGTTTTGCAGGTTCAGGAACTTCACGCCAATAAAGATAACGGTTTGCCCGCCCTCGAAGGAATTAATTTAACGGTTAATCAGGGAGAAATTGTTGGCATTGCGGGGGTGAGTGGCAATGGGCAACGGGAATTAGTCGAGGTTTTAGCAGGACAACGACCCTTAACCAGGGGTCAATTATTCGTCAATGGTCAAATCTATGGCGCGACCCGTGCGGAAATGTTCCGTCATCAGGTTTTCGCGCTCCCTGAAGAACCTCTGAGAAATGCCTGTGTCCCGTCGATGAGTGTGGCGGAAAATATGGCGTTGCGAACCTTTGATCGTCCTCCCCAGGCAAAGGCGGGTTTTTTATTGATCCTCCGAGCCATTCGAGACGCGGCTAAAGGTCTGATTGAAACGTTTTCGGTTAAAACCCCTTCCCCTGAAACACCGATCGCGAATTTGTCGGGGGGCAATGTGCAAAGGGCTGTTTTAGCGAGGGAACTTTCAGCGAGTCATATTAACCTTTTAATTGCGGCAAATCCTTGTTTTGGGTTAGATTTTCGAGCAGTAGAATATATTCACGGTCAAATTGGGTCAGCACGAAATCGGGGGGTTGCAGTGTTGTTGGTGAGTGAAGATTTGGATGAACTCCTCAAATTATCTGACCGTATTCTGGTGATGAGTGAGGGAAAAATTGTCTATGAAAGTGCGATCGCCGAAGCCGATTTTGGGATCATCGGGCAACGGATGGCTGGCCATTAAAAAGAAGGTGAACAACGGGCTACAATAATACTTGTACTTATAGAGGTACAACTCTAGCGATGAACATAGTCAACTTTAGCGAAGCAAAAAGTAACTTTAAATCGGTATTAGATACTGTATCTAATGACAAAAATTGTGCTGTAATTGTTAGAAGGGATGCAGAAGAAGCTGTAGTCATGTCTAAAAGTTATTATGACAGTTTGATGGAAACCGTTTATCTTTTAAAATCTCCCGCAAATGCTCAACATTTAGCAGAAGCGATCGCCGAGTACAAGGCAGGAAAAACACAAAAACACGATTTAATTGATGCGTAAATTAGCTTGGGGTAGCAAAGCGTGGAAAGATTATCTTTATTGGCAATCTCAGGATAAAAAAACTTTAAAAAGAATTAATAAGCTTATTGAAGATACTTTATCTAATCCCTTTGTCGGCATAGGGAAACCCGAACCTCTGAAAGAGAATTTGTCAGGTTTTTGGTCTCGTCGCATTGATGAAACAAATCGTCTTGTCTATGCTATTGATGATGATTATCTAACAATTCTTTCTTGTCGCTATCATTACCCAGAATAAAAATAATCAGTGCGATCGCCGAAGCCGATTTTGGCATGATTGGGCAACGGATGGCAGGCCATTAAAAAAGACAAAATGCTGTAGGGACATAATATTTTATGTCCTTTATGTTAATCGGTAATTATGGGAAAACTAATTAGCCCGTGCCAAAGCTTGAGTAATAATTTCGTAAGTCGCCTTATCGTAAAAACGCGAGTTCGTGGAAGAACTATTGACCCACTTCAAGGAATTGCTATTAAGTGCGGAGGCAGAAGCATGAATCTCGACAAACTTTCTATTGTTACTGGTTCCAGTCGTGTTATCAATACAGACAAAAAAACCGTTAGTTGTACTAGGTATCTTTATCCATGAGTTTGTAGTACAGGTTGTTGTTTTGGGAGTTGTGGCAATCAGATCAATCAAAGGACTATCCGTCCAGTTGGCAGGAGTTGAAGGATTACTATAAGAACCAGTAGAGTCAAGGCTCGGCCCCCAACGATAAATCACTAAAGGCCCTAACCAAACCTCACTGCCTGTTGGTGCTTTTGTGTAGTAAATAATATCCTGAGAAGTCCCTGGTACTCTTATCGCTAAAACAACGGTTTTGTCTGCTGCTTGAGCAAAATTAGCAGCATTTGCGGTCAAGTTTGTCGGTGAAACATTATCCCTAATTGAAGAAGCTGTTTTAACTTCTTCACTAATAAAATCGACAGCGCGGCCAAGATTATATTGAATATCACCAGCCGCATTGGCCGAAACATTTTCTCTCGTCATAACTAATATCCCATAGCCAGCGGCCCCGACGACAACGACCATTAGACAAGAGGCGAGGATCAGTTCAACGAGAGTAAAGCCAGAATTAGCTGTTTTTCTGATGAGATTAAGATAGTTTTTCATAGTGCTGATTCCTAGATAGTTGATTGACAGTTATTCGCAGAAATTGGGCCAGTCGCTGTTTCGCTATAAACACCGCTTCGCATAATTCCCAAGAAAGCTGAAACCACTAGACAGTATTTAGTTTTTGTATAAGGTGATTGAATTAAAATTGTCCCTATATTTGTTGTATTTCCTTTGTAAGAAAAACGGATAGCATTGCCAGTAACATTTTCTGTCATTGTTAGTCCTTCTAACACGACTTCCTGACTTAAACAGCCTGCATAGGTGTTGTCATAAATAGTGATCGCATTAGTACTATGGCCGTTGTCACTATTTTTGAGCAAAATCCTACAGTCTTTTCCCATTTTAATCGCATTCCGTTGCGCTTCCTGTAAAGCACCTTTGACTCCATAAAGTGAATTTTGAACCTTATTTTTGTTCATAATGCCCAACATATTGACAATAGCAATAGACCCTAAAATTCCTGTTATCAAAGACACAATAATCGTTTCGAGGAGTGTCCATCCTGAATTCCTGTAAACCAGATCCGAACCAAAACGGCGACACTTGCTTGAAAAAAAGCCTAAGCAGAAAAATGTTTTCAGCATCCTGATTAATTCTCCTTAACAGTACAAGACTAGAATTGTCACATATTGTATTAAGATTTTTCAGGATTTTTCGGGTTCGGGCTTAAAGATGTTACCTTTTTACTGTGAAGTGAAATTTTAAAAAGATGAAGTACAGGAATTATTTTCATAAGTGCCTGATCGCATAATTCCGATTCCTGCGGAAATAGCCAAACAGCGTTGAGTAGAAGTTTTTGTTGAAGAAAGAATAAGAACTAATTCATTTGCATTATTTGGATTTCCTTTATAGGAAAAAATTAATGATTGAGGTAAAGTCAAAGCGGTAACAGTAGAGCCTGATATTGATACGGCAGACAAAGGTGTCTCAGAACTAAGCGTCACAGGGCTAGTTATACAAATATTGGGCGGGTTGGTAGTAGCATTTGCTGTTTGAGTAGGATCAGTACGTGTATTATCTGTGCTAATGGAACTAGTACCTATGCTGACCCAGCAGGATCTCCCATTTTTCATGGCAGCGCGTTGAGCTTCTCGTATCGCGCCAGTAACTTGACTCATGCTAGATTGCAGGGAATTTCTCGCCATCAAGCCTGTCATCTGAGGCAGTACCGCCGCCGCCAGAATACCTGTTATAACTGAAATCACCGCCATCTCGATCAGAGTCCAACCCTGATTAGGAACAGCTAAGGGCTTGGGGAGGCATAACTTCTGTATAAAGTGTTGCCAAAACTTTAGTTGTATCACTGGTTTCTCTCACCGTATAGCTAATTGTTAGAATTTGGGGGTTTGTATTAGTTCCAGCTGTAGTCCGAATCATTGAATATCTCGTCAATAAAGGATTTGAGGTTGAAGGTGTAATCGCATCTACAGTTGTTTTTAATGCCCCAGCATAAGACGTACTAAAAGCAGAGGTACATAGTGCCGTATTTGTCGCTTGAGCGGCGGCCAAAGATTTCACATTTTCCAAATCTTGCTGAATCCAATAAGTTGCTTGAGCCTGTCTTTCTGCTTTAACTTGAAAAAGCGTTGCATACAAAAGTCCATTCAATGCACCCATCATCGTAAAAAAGACCACCATCATGGCCACTAAAACCTCTAGCATCGATAAGCCAGAATCGGGAGGGAGCGATCGCGATCGGCATAAAAACAAAAGAAATTTGTGATCCATAGATTTATTAAACATTTTGTTTCAAGCATCCCCCTATCGCTGCTTCCGTTGCCAACTAGAAATATTTCTGAGGAGAGGCGGAGTATTTTTGGGTTGTAGCCCCAGATCGCTCCAACGAGCCGATTGCTCTACCACAATATTGCTCGTATTGGAACCGCACCCTCCACTAGTTGACCATGCGTCCGCCCAGATCGTGCCACGAAAAACCCCCGTTCCTCCAACCCCGACAGTATATTCTTTGGCATAAATAAAAGCTTCGAGTTCATTATTACCAATTAGACAAATTTGAGGCGTAAAATTAGGACTCGTAGTTTTCTGAGCATAGCCATAAATCTGGAAATTCGTCGGCTTACAACCCGTGACTCCCGTACAATTATGAACCATTTCCGTATTCCCATCGATTTCGCCATCTAAATAAATAGTGACTTTTTGTCCTGGGGTAATGATCAACTTACTTGAACCAGTTTGCAGTTTGATATTATTAGCGGAATATTCATAAACCCCATTCGCATTAGCCCGATCGGCCACCGTTGGAGTGGTCGAATAAGCACAGGGAGTCGTCAGACAAGGAAGAGTAATCATTCCACTGGTATTATTGGGTAAATTTAAGGTATTGAGAAAAGGACTGGGTTTAGTTGGCAAATCAGGAAAAGTCATTGCCGTATATTTCGCTTCATAGGGCTGTCCTGTAATCGGATCATTTCCAATAATGGTATTGGTGTTCATTGCATCTAGTTGGGCTTGAGTCACCGTGCAATCATTGATTAAGGTATCCCCCTGAATTTTATTGTTGTTTCCTGTACTACCATTAACTAACCAGACTCCTGGAATTCCCTCTGTTAATAGGGGGCCTGGTTCAACGGGAATTTGAACCTCTAGTCGAGAGGTTGAATTGCTTGGGCTACCATTGTTGATACGGCCTTCAATGGTTAAGGAAGCAGTTCCAGGGGCAACGCCAATGGTCGGCGAATATTGGTAGTTGACTAGTCGATATTGGGTATTACTGCCATTAACATTGACCCAACTTTGAGTCGAGGCAACGGCTTGCACCTCTGACGGAGATCCTGCCGAGCCACAAACGGTAACACTGGGAAAACTGGTAATCGTAGCCCAACTTTTGGGTACGGGGGAAGTACTGGCATCATTACAGGCTCCAGTACTGCTATTCCGAGAAACACAGTCAGGAAGCATGGAAATATAACGATTTTGATTGATTAAATCCAAAATACGAGTTATCCCTGTTTCTGCGATCGCCAATCCCTCGGCAGTCGATTTTTGAGCAATCGTATTTTTTTGACTATTTTGGGAACTAGCCATAATCCCCAAACTGGCCACTATCAGCACCAGACCAATCATGATGACCAACGGTAAAACAAAACCGCGATCGCCCTTAGACAGGCTTAGTTGACGAAGAGATCTCAGTTTGAGGTGGGAACAAAGAAAAAAAAGAAAAGGATTCATAAGCGTACTAGGTACATCCATAACCCATAGGTCGGGAAACAGAACTTCCTACTTCTCTATAATCCATGATTTGGATCACTTTTTACTGTGATCTAGATCACGACAAAGAGTAAAAGCAAGAAAAATTGACAATTTTTGTAGAGATACAGGAGAAAACTCGTAGAGTTAGGGATTTAATTCTAGTAGGAACTTCAGTGTATTCTCTAGGACATCAACATTTTTTAGTTGAATTAGTGATTTCGCTTGAATTTCAGATTGTTAATTCATTTGCCCTCATAAATTAGGTAACAGTAAGCGATCGCCGTTCGTGATAGAACCAAAAGATGGAATCGGGTGAAACTCAGATTTTGTCCTACACCGTGAAGCCTACAAATTTTTTGTGAATTTTCTGTGAGTTGCCGAATTTTTCTTGATGCTCCCTCTAACGAGTCATAAAATCTCTCAACCAGTTGGGCTAGTCAAATTTCTAAAGGGCGATCGCGGTTCGATTAAATTTCCAAAATTCTTTGCCTATAAATAGTTTCCAGTGATTTTAAACCTGCAACATCTGGGTTATATTGGGTGAACGCCAATAAAAATTTCAGAACTTAAAAACAAAAAATATTTTGTCTTAAACAGTCGATATGTCCGTTTATTCCCTGATTATCCCCATTTATAACGAAGAAGAAAACATTGCCGAACTCTATCGCCGCGTTCGTTCGGTCATGGATCGCCTAGACGAATCCGTAGAGCTAATTTTTATTAATGACGGCAGTCGCGATCGTTCCCTCAATCTGATCCGAGAATTACAGGAAAAAGACGACCGCGTCTGTTATTTGAGCTTAGGTAGAAATTTTGGGCATCAAATTGCAGTCACCGCAGGCCTAAACTTTGCCAGGGGTCAAGCCGTGATTATCCTTGATGCCGATTTACAAGATCCCCCCGAACTGATTCCCGATCTATTAGAAAAATGGCGACAGGGCTACCAGGTCATCTATGCTCAACGCACTAAACGCAAAAAAGAAAGCTGGTTCAAACGTTTTACCGCCTATATTTTTTATCGACTGTTACAACAATTAGCCGATGTGAATATTCCCACCGACACAGGGGATTTTTGCCTAATGGACAGACGAGTCGTCAATTTACTGAACTCCATGCCCGAACAAAATCGCTATATTCGCGGACTTCGATCCTGGGTGGGATTTCGGCAAACTGCCATTCAATTTGAACGAGATCCGCGTTTTGCGGGAGAAGTTAAATATACTTTTCGTAAATCCTTTACTTTGGCGGTTAATAGCCTGGTTTCCTTTTCTAAGGTTCCCCTGCGTCTCTCCACTTATTTAGGCTTATTTTCTGCATTTTTAGCCGTTTTAATGGCTTTATTAGTTTTATACTGGCGTTTATATCAACCCCATTCTCCCCTAACAGGATTTGCGGCAATTATGATTGCTATTTTATTTTTAGGCTCAGTCCAATTGGTCTGTATTGGAATTTTGGGAGAATATATTGGACGAATTTATGAAGAGGTAAAAGGCCGACCGCTTTATACCCTGGCAGAAGTGAGTGGTTTTGAGAAAATTCCGACCAAGGGGGATTTCCATAAATAATTTGCCTGGGTAGCTGGTTTTTGACTATCTTCAAGCATAACCGTCTGAATGAGTGAAATACTGTTTAAAAACGTTGCTCATACTCCACAATACCGCGATTATCATCGGCAAAATTACTAGAACCGCGAATCGTTATATTTTCATTTAAACGATACCGTAATCCCCACTGGGGCGGGCGATCGGTATTC
Source organism: Snowella sp. (assembly GCA_003249095.1). Lineage (GTDB taxonomy): Bacteria > Cyanobacteriota > Cyanobacteriia > Cyanobacteriales > Microcystaceae > Snowella. The sequence goes on along the minus strand of QBMS01000041.1, from coordinate 17,443 downwards.
ACAATCTTTTGAATCGAAACCGATAAATCATTACTCAAATCCACCCCCGCTTCGGCGGCAACTCCTAACTGATTGGAGGTCGTTCTTTCCTGGTCATTAATTAAGGGCGTGGGAAAAATGCGGAATTGACTCAAGCCCAAGGCTTCCCCAATTTGTCCCTGAACTCCCCCTAAAACCGCCGATCCCGCTAAATTGGCTAAACCGATCGCACTATCTTCTTGACCTAAGGTATTGACAAACCCCCCACCCAGGAGAGCAATAATTTCCCGTTGACTGCGACGGGGACTACTGCTTAATTGGATACTTTTCGTTAATTGACTGGCATAACCCTGAACTAGGGCTTGAATTCTGATCATTTGCAAACTTTCACTATTCGCCGAAAAAGGTTCATTAATTTCCGAAGAGAGGGGGCTGGCATTCAGGCTATTGCGACGGGTTTCGGTGGCGGCACTGACCAAACGGAGGTTTAAATAGGGATCAAGTCCGCGATGGGGCGAAAATTGGGCCACATTTTCATTGCCTCCTGCTAACCGTAATTGACTGGCAAACAGATTAATTTGTCCGCTTTTGAGAGAAATGGTTCCTTCAGGGAGCAGTTGCCCCGTATTGCCATTGAGAGTAACCGTTCCCGTTGCCAAAAAGTCTAAAACGGGAGAGCGTTGGATGCGAATATCTTCACCCAGGTTTAAATTGAGTCCCTTAAATTCAGCCGTGTGATTGAGTTCCCCCGTATTTTCGCTAGTAGGCAAAGCTTCTCCAAGGAGGATTTTTCCCTTAAATAAATCCAGATTTCCGCTAATATCGGGTTCGACTACGCTTCCTGTGATCTGAATATTTCCTTTGATCCCGCCCTGGTAAAGTTCCTTAAGTTTAAAGGCCGAATTTTCAAAGGTAATCGTTAAAGGATTCGTTTGGGTTAGGGGTTTAAAAAGGGGTAATGATCCCGCGATCGCCACGTTGCCGCCGTCTAATTGCCCCGTCCAGGAAACATCCAATTGATTGAGATCTAAGTGTAAATTGCCATTCACTTGGGTTAAAGGGGCATTGGGCAGAACTTGGGCCGCGATCGTGGCATTTTCTAAGCTGACATTCCCTTCTCCCTGAATTCCTCTCAAAATCTGGGTCTGGGGATCGATGCGCCCAAAAACATCGAGTTGCACCAATCCCTTTCCGTTGATCCAACGCAGTTCTCCCTTAGTCGCTAGGGCAATCAGTCTCAATGCCTCATTTTTAGCCTTAAAACTCAGATTAAAGCGATCGCTATCGGGTTGCACCGATGCAAAGGGAAAAACGTAGGGAATCGATCCCTCTAAAATCAGGGGTTCAGTTTTCTGCTGAAGAATACTATTGATCGCAAAATCAAAACGTCCCTCTTGATAGGCAAAATTTCCTGCGGTCGCCTGTAACTGGGTTTGATTGAGAGTCACATTCTCAATTTGCAAATTCCCTTTTGCCTGGGGATTACTGCGATTTCCTGCCAACGAAATAGTAGCATTGAGGAAACCATCTAATTCTAAGCCCTGGGGATTCGTTATCAGACTTGTTAGGGGTTTAAGGGGAATATTCGCTAATTGCAATTCTCCGATTTGGCTTTCTTCTCCCACCTTTCCCGTCAAAACAAAGAGACTTTTTCCAGTTTCCAAGCGTAACGGCTCTAAAGTCAGGATGCCATTTTGCCAATTGCCTTGTAATTGCAAGTTATCTATCTGTAGATTAGCCCATCGCCAATCTTTTCCTGTGAAATTAAAAGCGGTTTCGATTTTTCCGCCCATTTCTCCCTGAACTGCAATTTTTCCTGCTACCTGACCCCGCAGACTGTCCAGATCGGGGAGGGGTGAATTTTCCGCCCGTTGTTGCCGTTGTCGCTTGAGTTGGGCATTAATTTCCGAGAGATAACTTAATTGTGTATGAATAGAGGACTGGGGCAAACCCACTTCGGCCAATGCCTGGGTGGGATTCGTTTTGTCATAGAGATCGGTGGCTTTATTGTAAACGGGTAAATTTAAGCCGCGTTTGAGGTCATCAAGACGGAAAATTTGCAGGGTTTGGAGAATTTCTTCAATATTGCTTTCTGGTAGGCCAATTTCACCCTGAAAACGAGGATTTTGACTATTAAAGCTCACTTTTCCTTGGAAGGGATAGTTCTGATTTTTCAGGGATAATTGGCTATTGCTGACCGTTAATACGCCCTGGCGATAGGCTAAACTTCCCAAAAGGCGATCGCCATTCAGCGTTCCGTAACGAGGTTTATTAATAACGACCTTTACCCCTAAAATACTGGAATCTGAAATATTAATCCTGAAATTTCCCGATAAATCACCTGTGAAGGGCGTTAAATGTTTGATAGAATCAGTATTCGCGGTAACTAGGGACGATTGGATCGCAACTTCTTTGACTAGAGCCAGGGGAAACTGTTGAGCCGTGACAAAGAGAAGATTTTGTTGGCGATCGCCCGTCACCTGCATCTCTTTTCGTTTGAAATTAAAAGAAACAGGCTTAAATTGCGGATCGAGGGACAGGTTAAGCTGATCATTTTTTCCCAGTAATTCTAGGGTTAATCCTTTCGCGGTAGTTTTATCAATTTTTCCTTGTAAATAGGGATCAAAAGCGATCTGATTAATGGTTAAATCCTGTAGAGCTAAATTGCCTTGGATATCAGGATTTTTTAGGGAACCTCGTACTTTTCCGTCAAAATCAACTGTTCCTGTCTGGGTAATTTTTTGAGGTGAGACAGCCTGAAAAAGTCGCGCTAACGCCAGATTTTTAACCTTAACCTCTAAATCAACCGCCTGGATCAGGTTTACAGACAGATCAGAACGAAATAATGAATCTAAAGACGCGATCGCCGATCCCCTTGCAATTAAATTCTTCGCTGTCACCTCTTCTAGGATTAATCGATCATCCTTCCACTGAAAACGGGTTGCGAGAGGGCGTTCCAACCCAGGTAAGCCTTGACTGAGCTTAATCTTTCCCTCAGCTTGTAGATTATGGGGTTGCCATTGTGCTAAATTTCCTTGAATTTTTATTTTTCCATCTAAATTTCCTCGTAAATTAGCATTAAACGGATTTAAAGCAACGGATTGGGGCGATAGAATTGCCTGGAAACCTTGGGAGTCAAAGGAAACTTGAGTCGCTCGGATTTGTCCCTGGGGTAAATGAACCGTTATTTGACCCTTACCCTGCAATTGATCGAGGGGCTTTTCGAGGGAACCCGTGAGCAGAGCCTGACCCGTTAGGTTAGAAGAAGCAAAACGCGGTAAAATTCGGCGCAAATTCAGATGATCGGTGATTACATTGGCTTGCCATTGTTTTTGAATTAAAGAAAATTGTTTTGCCCGAATTATTCCCCCTGCATTAGCCAGAGTTGCTTGCCCTAAAATTTGCAACTGGTTCAGATCATGATTTTTTCCCTGAACCGTAAAATCTCCTGACAAGCTTCCCTGACGAAATCGAGGTTGAATCGGTAAGGATAAACTAGCCAAATTAACGCCAGAAACTTGCACTTCCCCGCGCCAATTTCCGCTTTGATAGGTTAAATCCTGAGTTCTGACCATGCCATTCGCGAGGGGTATGGCTAAATTCGCGATCGCCTTAACGGATTGCCCTTGTCCCCATTGACCTGAGATTTTAGTCTGACCCGAAACCGCAAACGTCGGTAAATTAGCCTGATAGTCGGGTGCGATCGCCTGAATCGGTAATTGGGAACCCTGTAGATTAAATTGAAAATCCTTGAGGGCGACTTTTCCTGTGGGCTGGACTTTTCCCGTGATGATTCCCTTTCCTGTGACGCTGCCGCCTTCTTGGGGAATAGCATTGATTTGAGAAACGACAATACTAGAATCATTCAGGATTAAATCGGTTTTAATGGACTTTAAATTAAATTTATCAATCTGAATCAGATTTTTTCCAGCATTTTGAATGGATGCAGTGATCTGGGGATGGGATAACGCGCCCTTAATGCGAATCTTAGATTCAATGCTTCCGTCGAGGGTAATTTGGGGTTTGGATAAGGCAAAGGTTTGTATAACTTTAGCGATCGCGATCGGCTGGGTGTTGACCGTTAAGTTGTAATTTTTCTGAAAATCAACATAACCCCCTGTCTCGGTGGCGATCGCTCCTAAATCTGCCTTAATGCCATCGAAGCCGATTTTTGTTCCCTTAAACCGTAACATTCCCTGAATATTCCGTAACGGTTGGGGCAGAACGGCTAAATTCGTTGTTACTCCCCGTAGATTAGCGATTCCCTGCAAACTCGTTAAACGTTCTTGACGGACTTGGATATCCAGATTGCTGTCCAGATTTCCCTGATTGAGGGCGATCGGTAGGGTCAATAAATTATTAATGTCATTTATCGCCAAATTATGACCCTGAACAGACAAATTAGTCGCGATCGCAGCCAGATCATGGAAACCGTTTAATTTGAATTGACCGCCTTTTCCTAAATTTCCTTGGAGTTGAAAACCGATCTGTTGTCCTTGATTTTTGGCTTCTATTTTCGCGTGATTCAGATAAACCGAGACAGGATTTTTAAAGTTTCCTTGGGGGTTACGTGCTATTACGGTAACTTGGGCTTTTTCCAGATTCAAACGGTCAAGCTGAATCGGATGGCTGGGGTCAATTTTATCAATCGGCGTGAGTAACCAATTTCCTGTTTTTCCCTGTTCTAAATAGGCTTTCGGTTGAATGGCAGTAACATTGAGATTTAATTTGCGACTCAAAAGCCATTGCAGAGGGTTAAAAGAGATCTCCAGAACTTCTAGGGATGCGCGATCGCGATCGTTGCTTGTCGGTAGAAATTCCGTCTGTCCGAAGCGAATATGATGGAGAGAAACCGCTTGAACAGCCCCTATTTTGACGGGACGATTAATAAGATCCCCCAATCTGTTTTCGACTAGGGGCGCGATTTGGGTCTGGACAAAATAATGTCCATAGGCGATACTTCCTCCCAATAACAGTAATCCCACTCCGCCCATTCCCCAGAAAAGATTGCGTCGTCCTAACCAGGATTGGGATTTGGGAGAACAGGAATTTTCCGTCAAAACGGGATGATTCTTTGACGGTTGCTCAGATTTTTGGGGATCAATTAACATAATTGGTTTCTCCCACACCTCGGACGGTAGGGCGCGTGGCTCTAGCCGCGATTTTTAGGATTCGGATTTTGATTGTAATCTGAATTGAAAATAAACGAGTGAGGAGGATTAATTCTATAGACTACTGTATTCTAGTGGCTGGTTCCTGTTTGTGACCTATCCCAGGGACGCTTCCCTCTCTGGTTAGAGATTTATTTTTTGGCAATCTTGATTCCTAAGATTCCTAATCGGTAGGAATTCTCCTTAACATCGGATAAAATGCGATCGCCTTGCCAAACATTGTCTAGAATTATTACACTGAAACTAAAAATAGGATAATCACGTAATGACAGCCAACCTCTCCCTCGAAGATCGATTAAGTGCAGTAGAAAACGCGATCATCACAATGCAAGAACAAATTTCCAAGCCGCAGTCTATTAACTGGCTACAACAAATTACAGGATCTTTTGAAAATGAACTTGCTTTTGAAGAAATATTAGCCTATGGGCAGGCAATTCGTCAGGGTGATCAATCTCTGTTAGAACTAGAAGACGCGCAATGAAATATTTATTAGATACAGATCACCTCAGCATTCTTCAACGCAAAGCAGGAAAAGATTATCAAAACCTTTCGAGACGAATGGCTGATTATCTGCTATCCGACTTTACCGTTTCGACAATAACCTTTCATGAACAGATTCTTGGCTGTCATAGCTTCATTAATCGAGCGCGGAACGTAACGGATGTGGTAAAAGGATATGAAATAATGACTCGTCTTATTAATGACTTTAAAATATTGCCTTTATTACCTTTTGATACAAATGCTGCCATCATCTTTAATCAAATACAGTCTCAGCGAATTCAATTAGCAAAAATGGATACGCGGATTGCTGCGATTGCCCTTTCTCATAAATTAATTTTATTAACCCGTAATTATCAGCATTTCAGCAAAATTCCAGGATTATTGATTGAAGATTGGACAACATATTAAATGTTAAATCGTGATCGCCCTTAATCCCGTTTTTGATCCCTTAAAAATAGCCAATTAATTGATCATTAACGATTAACGTCTTCAATTCGAGAGGTTTTAAAGCGATTCATCCAGCCTTCTAAATAAACTCGATTGGCCTGTTGTTCTTGAGGATCTTTCGTTTCTAGAGGATGGGGAGCGAGTCCCTTGATAGCGGCTGTAGTGACGCAAAACATGGATTTCTGAAAAGTCTCACAAATTTTCACTAATAAATCGTCTTCCTGGCGATCGCCTTGACGATAGATTTTATGAAGATATTCAGGGAGAAAATGGCGCATATCCTGCATTAATAAAGTGGGAGGAATGCCTGAGCCACCAATGGGTAAGGGATCGGCATACAACGCTCCGTAGGCAAAAATGGCTTGATCGTCCGGAATTTGGCCCGCTTGGGCATTAAAGGAAACCGTTCCTGGAAAAGGTGTTCCCCGAAAGAAAACGGCTTCTACATAGGGAATCGCGGTATCGGCTAGAAAAGTTAGTCCTGCGGATTTAGGGAGAATGGGATAAAGGAGATCGCCAATTTTAACTTCGTAGGTAATGGGGTTAGCGGCATTGGCGACTAAGGCATCTTGAATATGTTGAACGACCTGGGGAATGGTTTGAATTTTCCCCTGATCATAGAGATCAGAAAGGGCCAAAAACATATCGGCCATGACTCGCCAAAATTGACCTAAACCTGAATAATAGGCCATCATTCGCATTTGTTCAGGAAGAAATTCAGGAAAAATTTTATGGAGCGTTAAAATAAATAGATTGCCTTTGATTTTTGCTTTAATAACCTGTTCTATATTTTTATAAAAATCATCACTATCCAAGTATTTATCCAGTCCACCGCCACCATGCCATAACATGGTTTTCATACAATATTCTGCATATTCAAAATTAATGCGATCGTGCCATAGGTGTTTACCTAATTGTTTAAAAGATACCTTACCATTAAAATATTTAAAAAACGGAAATAGCACTAAAAATTGATTTTCCGCAATATAAATTAAGTTGCGGGAATAGTTATCTAAAACGACACCATAACTCTTGAGAATGCCGACAACTTCGATGACATTTTCAGGAGAATCTTTGAGCAACGCTTCACCCGACTCCAGACGATGAATATAATCCGATAGGGAATGTTTTGAGGGTTCTAAAAGAGTAGTGGGCATGGCTAACAATACAGTTATTTTACAAAAAAGTTTTTCACAATTACCCTAAAAAATTAAGGCAGAGAGACAGGGGGTAAACTCGCCAAATCGGAGGAACCTGTTAACAAAATTCCTGCCTGGGGTTCACTCCACCGAGCTAACCATTGGGGCTGAATACCCAGAACAATAATTAAAATTGCTAACACAACGGCGGGCAGACGTTCTTTCCAGATAATACGGGGGAGGTTGGAAAGTTCGGGGGTTAGGCGACCAAAAAAGACGCGATTAATCATCAAGAGGAAATAAACAGCCGTTAAACCACTCGCAACTAGACACAAAAGTGTTTGGACGGGAAAAATCGGAAAACTACCCCGAAAGACTAAAAATTCTGCGACAAAACCGACTAAGCCAGGAATTCCTGCACTCGCCATTACGCCTAAAATCATTAAGCTTCCTGTAATGGGATAGCCTCGTTGGGGCGTTAGTAAGCCGCGTAAATAGTTGACATCACGACTACCTGTTTTTTTATAGACAATTCCTACTAGTAAAAACAACATGGCGGAAATTAAGCCATGACTGAGCATTTGGCAACTAGCCGCGACGATACTAAGACGAGTGGTGGCGGCGGTCGCGAGCAAGATATAGGCCATGTGGGAAATGGAAGAATAGGCAACCACTTTTTTCATGTCCTTCTGGGCGATCGCGCACAAGGCTCCATACAAGGCACTAATGGCGGCCAACGTGGCCAAATAGGGGGCAACAATAACCCAGGCATCTAGGAATAATCCAACGCCAAAACGGAGTAGGCCGTAGGTTCCTAATTTTAATAAAACCCCTGCCAATAGCACAGAGACGGGGGTTGACGCTTCGACGTGGGCATCGGGGAGCCAAGTGTGGAAGGGGAAAATGGGGATTTTAATCGCTAATCCGATTAGGAGGGGAATGAGTAACAATAATTGGCTACTGACGGGTAACAGTTGCGATCGCATCGGGTCATAGTCAAAGGTGGTGGAATGGGTCAGCCACACCCAACCGAGAAAAGAAACTAAAACTAAAAATCCAGAAAGGGCGGTGTAAAGTAAAAACTTCATGGCCGCATAGCCCCTTCTTTCTCCTCCCCAGATAGCAATGAGGAAATATAAAGGAATAATTTCTAGCTCATAGCAGAGGAAAAACAATAATAAATCCTGAGCTAAAAATGCTCCTGCAACGCCACCACTTAATAATAATAAGAGAGAGTAATAAAAGCGAGGGCGAAGTAAGTCTTTATTACTACTATAAATGGCAATTAAGGTGAGCAAACTATTCAGGCATAACAAGGGAAAAGAGAGTCCATCAACGGCTAAATGATAATTTAAACCAATTCCTTTGATCCAAGGAATATATTCTACCAACTGCATCTCTGGATTCATGGCATCAAATTGGAATCCGATCGCTACATTGAGGATTACAACGATAATTGCACTGATAAAAGCAATAGACTGCGATCGCGTTTCTACCCAATCACCAGGAAAAAAAGCAATGATTAACGCAACAATAATAGGAATCCAGACTAAGGCACTGAGCATGGTAAAGGGTTTTTGTTAATAGTTTTTATTGATAAAAGATAGAGAATTAGATTCTCCCTAATTCCCGGGGGAAGAGGCATTGAATTAAGCAGGAGTCATAAAAGATGACCAAAAATGACCAATGATTGACCATTGACCACTCAATATCAACCACATTAATAAACCGACTCCCACAACAATCGTTAATACATAAAATTGGGATTGTCCCGATGTATTGTATTTCAGTGCGCTACCACTAAAAATCGTTGCCAGACTAACGAAATTGACAACTCCATCGATTACATAACGATCAAACCAAGCGGTTAAACGAGATAAACCGTCGATCGCAGCTACAACAGTATGGGCATAGATTTCTTCTAAATAAAAGTCATAAGCAAACAAATCTTGGAAAAAACGCAGAGATAATTGGGTAGATCTCGCTAAAGCACGTCTTAATTCCATTAGAGAACCGATCGCACAGCCGCAGATCCCAGAGAGGATCAAGAGGGGAATTGACCAATGGACGATGAAAGTCTCTTGGTTCATGAGGGGATTATTCGGCGATAACCAAAGGGGCCAGCGCAGGGGAACCAAAGGAGCCAGAAGTGTAACGATGCTGAGAGTTACCATCGGGAAGGCCATTGGCCAAGGCGCTTCGGGGGTACGACGGGTTTTACTTTGGGGTTTGCCTAAAAAGACGAGGCGAAATACCCGTGTGAGATTCAAGGCCGACAGGCCATTCACAAATAACAGTAAGATTAGCAATGGCCAGCCCACATCCCAGGAACCATCTAACCAACGATAGAATGTCCAAAACATCCCCAAAGGGAGTAAGCCGACTAAACCTGCCGATCCTGTCATAAAAGCAGTCGTAGTCGCGGGCATTCTCGACCATAATCCCCCCATTTCCGTAATATCCTGATTACTGGTCGTCAAGATAATTGAACCAATACTCATAAACAGCAGAGCTTTGGCGATCGCGTGGGAAAAGAAAATAATAAAGGCAATATCAACGTGACCCAAGCCTACCGCCACGAAAACCAATCCTAAATAGGCACTCGTGGAATGGGACAGGGTTCTTTTAATATCAATTTGGGCGATCGCAATAAAAGACGTAATAATTGCCGTCACCGTACCGATCACGATGAGCGTATTAGAAACCAACGGAGAAAGGGTAAAAATCGGTTGTAACTTGATTAAAACGTAGGCACCAGAGGAAACCACAATGGAATTTCGCATAATTCCCGCAGGATTGGGGCCTTCCATCGCTTCATCTAACCAAAGATTCAGGGGAAATTGGGCGCATTTCCCGATTGGCCCCGCAATCAAAGATAATCCCAACAGTGTCGCCGTGACTGTCGGAATCGGTGAGGTTTTCGCCCAGTCTTCCAATTGAGAAAAGGTCAAACCTTCCCCGTAACTCGATAAAGCCACTAAGCCCATTAACAAAATAATATCGCCGACCCGTTTTGTTAAAAAAGCATCCCTCGCCGCACTAACGACCAAGGGTTGGGCATACCAAAAACCGACTAAGAGATAGGTAGAAAGCGTCAACATTTCCAGTAACGCATAGCTGAAAAATAAAGAGTCACTCAGGGCTAATCCACTTAATGCCGCTTCAAAAAAACCAATTAACCCATAAAAACGACCAATTGACCAATCTTTCTCCATATAACCCAGGGCATAGATCTGGGCAAGTAAGCTGATTCCTGTGACGACTTCTAACGCCCCTAAACTGACGGGGGAAATTTCAATGGATAGGTCTAACTCTAAATCTGCAACCTTTAACCAGTCGAGAACGAGGTGCTGACTTTCTCCTTGCCACACGGCAAAAAAAGCAATGGAGCCATGAATGACTGCCATGACCGTCATCAATAAATTCAAGTACACAGCAGGGCGCGGCCCCGTTCGTCGAATCAGCCCTAATGTCCAAGGAAGCGTCACTAAAGAGCCGATTAATCCATAAAAGGGAATAAACCAACTATTTTGTAGGAGAAAGTCAGTCATTTATTAGTTATTTGTTAAATATTTCGGTTGTTCTCTATTTCTACGCTACAGTAGCTTAACTCTCTTGACAAGCCTTGTGGGTGGGTGAACTTGAGGTTGGCTACCAATAATTGAAGAACCCATTTTCCTAATTGATTTGAGCTATCCCCATTTTTTTAAAGGCGATCGCACTGAAATCAAAATATAGAAGGATAACGCTAAAATAAAATTCCCTAACTGTCTGAATAACGTGACTATTGCTCAAAAAAAAATTCGTCCAATTCCCCCGATCCAACAACTGTTTAAGTACGGAAAATCCTATCAAACCCTGATTTGGCAAGCCGTTACTTGTTCTATTCTCAATAAAATTTTTGATCTCGCTCCCCCTGCCATTATTGGGATAGCCGTTGATGTGGTGGTACAAAAAGAGACTTCTGTATTAGCGAAATGGGGAATTGTCGATGTTTTTAGTCAACTCGTATTTCTAACCCTACTTTCCATGATCATCTGGGGATTAGAATCGGTTTTTGAGTATGCCTATGAACGATTATGGCGAAATTTAGCGCAAAATATTCAACACAATTTACGATTAGAAGCCTACGATCATTTACAAAAACTAGAATTAGCCTATTTTGAAGAACGCAGTACGGGGGGATTATTATCCATTCTCAATGATGATATTAATCAACTGGAAAGATTTTTGGATGTGGGAGCCAATGAAATCCTTCAGGTTTTAACAACGGTTGTGATTATTAGCGGTGCTTTTTTTATTTTTACCCCGAATATTGCTTGGATGGCCATGTTACCAATTCCCTTTATTTTAGCAGGGTCAATTGGCTTTCAAAATCTATTAGCTCCTCGTTATAGTTTAGTACGAGAAAAAGTTAGTTTACTCAATAGCCGCTTGTCGAATAATCTCAGTGGCATCATGACGATTAAAAGTTTTACTTCGGAGGTTTATGAGGTAGAACGACTTCGGGAAGATAGTGAAGCCTATCGGCAAAGTAATCGGAAAGCGATCGCGCTGAGTGCCGCCTTTGTCCCTTTGATTCGGGTGATAATTTTGGCGGGATTTACGGCAATTTTATTATTTGGTGGCATGGATGTGGTGAACGGGAAATTAGCAGTGGGAACCTATAGTGTTCTCGTCTTTTTAACCCAACGCCTGCTCTGGCCTCTAACTCGTTTAGGTCAAACTCTAGATCTGTATCAACGGGCAATGGCTTCCACCAGAAGGGTAATGAATTTATTAGATACACCGATCGCGATCGATTCGGGTCATTTAAGTTTACCTTTAACCGAAATTCGAGGGGAAATTCACTTAAAAAATGTAACCTTTGGCTATCATCAAGATTATCCCATTTTAAGAAATTTATCCTTAGCAATTCCCGCAGGAAAAACCATTGCGATCGTCGGCTCTACGGGGTCAGGAAAAAGCACTCTAGTAAAGTTATTGCTCAGACTTTATGAAATTCAAGAGGGTCTCATTACTCTCGATGGTATCAATATTCAAGACATTCATTTGGGGGATTTACGGCGCAGTATGGGATTAGTAAGCCAAGATGTTTTTCTATTTCATGGAACAGTGCGGGATAATATTGCCTATGGCAGTCCCGATGTAACCTTTGAGCAAATTGTTCAGGCTTCCGAGATTGCAGAAGCCCATAGTTTTATTCAAAAATTACCCCAAGGCTACGACACGATTGTGGGGGAACGGGGACAAAAATTATCGGGTGGTCAACGGCAAAGGCTCGCGATCGCGAGAGCCATTCTCAAAGATCCGCCGATCCTGATTTTGGATGAAGCAACCTCGGCGGTAGATAACGAAACCGAAGCGGCTATTGTTCGTTCGTTAGAAAAAATTACTTGCAACCGAACCACTATTGCGATCGCACACCGACTTTCAACGATTCGTTATGCCGATCAGATTTATGTAATGGAATACGGTGAGGTTGTTGAGCAGGGAACCCATGAGGATTTATTAGCTCAAGCAGGAGTTTATGCAGGATTATGGCAAGTTCAAACAGGAGTCAAAGGAGCTTATTAAACAAATAAAATCCGAGTTATATTAGGTTATATCCGATTAAGGAGTTCTTAGTATGCAAAATATTCAAGTACAAGAATTTAACAATATCTCTAATCAAAAAAATTATTTAGAAAATGTTGAGAATTTAAAACAGCATCTCAATGAGATTCTTGAAGTTTTTGAGCAAACTTTGGCTGAAAATCTGATAAAAGAAACGGATATTTTACTGAAACAAGCCAATGATGACTCAAAAACGTATTATGAAAAACACGAAATTTTTGATCAACTAAACACTATTTGGTTCAATCATTGGCATCACTATAGAGATCGTCCCGAAGCAATTGACTTAATGGAATATATAGATAATTTAAAAAATTACTTTATAGCACATTGTTTGATATTTCTTGGACTTTCTAATATCAACGAAAGAAGAACAGGTAATAAACAAGAAGATCGTAACAGAATAGGGTCAGGTTTGCTGATTATTTTAAACACTTTAGATAGTTTTATTGAATATTTTTCTATAACACAATTGAGACAAATTTACCTTCAAGCTAAAAATATATTGTTTTCTATAAATCGTGATATAGATGAATATTTATTAGAAGAAAAAGGAAAAGTCCTCACACATTATGAGTTTGTACTCCCAACCTATTGTAATGATGTTATATTAAAAATAGAACGATCTGTTGATAAATATGATCTGATTGAAAAATCGCAAAGTCAGATTTTAGATGTTTCGGAAAATATAAATTGGGATTTATTGGTCAATAACTATCAAGGAAAGCTGATTCTTGGAGTTGAGGTCAAAAGTAAAATTAATACGTCCTCAGCTAGGGGCGTACAAGTTCGCCATAATATCTTAATTGATAATCCTATACAAAAAATTCCTTTCTTTTTAATGGTTTTTCCAGATCGTTTCTACCTGTGTACTAACCCCGAAATTTATTCAAGTCAAATCGAACGGATCTATTCTATTGATACTCTTTCCGTCCTCAAACCTTATTTTGAAAGAGCGGGAATAATACCTGGAAAAATTCGAGGAGACAGTTTTGAATTATTAGTGGCATCTTGGCTTTCTGATGTGATTAACTCTGAACAATTACCCGAAGAATTCGATGAATCTCAACGTTGGTTAATTGACTCAGGGTTATATGTGGCGATATCAGGAGGAAATTTAAAATATGGAGCGATTGAGTGAATATTTGTTAGTGTCATGAATCTTTCGCGCTGGGTAAAAGACAAAAAATTGATCCTTGCTGCATAAGGGTTTCAGAAAGCCTAAATCTGGAGCGCGAATAAATTAAAGACACTAAAGGGAAAAAGAACAGCGATCACACCAATCAAAGCATTAAAGCATCGCAAACTTCTTCAGGGGTTAAATCTTGCTCTAGGTAGTGGACGATATCAGGAAGCTTATTGTTGACAAAGTCTGTGAGTGGAGACGAGCTATCTCCAAAAATTTCTTCTGAAAGTTTTTGGAGATCCGACCCCATATCTTCAATAGAGGTATTGTTATCTATTGTGTTTTTGACAAGCCTAACGCCCAGTAAACCTATGCTACGATCCATATTTATTTCTAAGTGGTTTATATTGGCTTTCGATAGTAACGCTACGGACAAGCTTTGTCAAGCCAGTATTTTTTTCAGTTACAGACATCCGTTTCTTCGTCTAGTTGCTTTGACAGGCTTAGTTTTGGGGATTAATGTCACGGCGACTCAAGTTGATATAGTCATAGCGAAAAATGGTTAGTGTCACAAATCTTTCGCAGTGGGTAAAAGACAAAAAATCTATCCTTGCTGCATAAGGGTTTCAGAAAGCCTAAATCTGGAGCGCGAATAAATAAAGACACTAGCGAATATTTACGTTGAAACTAATTTCATGTTAGAACTTGTTTTTGAACAAGAACAATGTGCTATTTGTGAGAAAATTCTAGAAATTTGTGATTAAATACTCAGTTAGTAGGTGCTTTTTTCCAACCACTTTTACGAGCTTCTTCTTCGGTACAAAACCACTTCTCTCCCTTGAGCGGATCAATCCGTGTTTTTTCATAATCTTCCATACCAGGTAGGTGATACCACTTCTTCCCTGAACTTACTGAAATATTTCCTTTAATAAGACATTCAGGCTTTTTAGCAGGAGGATTAGGGGATTTTTTTTGTTGAGCATTTACGCTAAATCCCATTGTAATAACAATGCTAATTCCGAAAAATACTGACAATGCTTTCATAAAAAATAATCCTAGAATCAAAAAAATATTATCTTTTTGGAGATAACTATAAATTTGTTGTGACTGTCAATCTGACAAGGGGCTTTGTTAATTTTTCTTAAAGATGGGAACACTAACTCTGAGAATCAAAGAAGCCACTTAAAATGAAGATATAGTCAGTGCGATCGCCTTGGAGGCAACCAAGATGAATACTCAGGTTAGCGATCAAGAAAAAGACCGAATCCGCCAAACGACCCGTATATTATACGAAGCCAGCCGTTCTATCCGCATTTTACGGACGATAGCTTGGCCGAGCGGAGTTAAAGAAGAATTTTTTGCCCAAAACGCTAAGGAACTTCCCAAAGTCAGCTATACGCCCCTCGATCCCGCCCCTGTTCTTGACCTTGTGCGTGATGCCCGCCGTGCGATCGTCCCCATTTCAGCGATCGATCTCTGGCTAGAACATCAAGCGGATAGTATTGAAAAGGGAGCTAGAATGCTTGCAGGTGTAGGGACTCCCGCTTTTTTTGAATATTCTCGCCAGATTTATGGAGATCCCACCGCTCCTCTGCGCTATTTTCCCCTCTCGCCCCTAGAATTGTCCCAAAGCATTAGTGACACGATCGCCCAACTTGCCTGTATTGATATGGACATTGCCCCACCGACCTATCACAGTGCAGAGGAAGTGGCGGTTGATATGGAACGCGCTGTCCAAAAACATTTTGGGGAAGATGCTCCTAAAATCGAATTGGTGAATAAACTTTCGGCTAATGCCCTAGCAACCACCAGTGCAATTAAAATTCGCCGTGATGCCCGTTTTACCGACCGCGATGCCAGCCAACTTCTACATCACGAAGCCCATATTCATGTTGCGACTTCTCTTAATGGTCGCGCCCAGACCGATCTGCCTATTTTAGCCGCAGGCCATCCTGGGACAACACGCACTCAGGAAGGATTAGCAGTGTATGCAGAAATTATCAGTGGTTCAATGGAATTAGACCGAATGCGACGGTTAGCGGATCGGGTGTTTGCGATCCAAATGGCAGTCGAGGGAGCAGATTTTCTGGAGGTGTATCGCTACTTTTTAGAAAAGGTCGGCGATCGCGATCAAGCTTTTGAGAATGCTCGACGGGTCTTTCGAGGAGGCGTGATTACAGGAGGCGCACCCTTTACCAAAGACGTTGTGTATCTGTTGGGGCTACTGCAAGTCAGTAATGCGATCCGTGCCTTTTTTGCGGCAGGTCGTTCAGATTGCTTGAAGTTGCTTTTTTGTGGAAAACTGGATTTTATGGATATTCCCGCTATTTGTGAACTTTATACAATGGGATTATGCCAAGCGCCGCTTTATTTACCGCCTTGGGTGAGTGATCCTCGTTATTTATTGGCTTTACTAACCTATTCGATGTTTATCAACAAGATGGACATGGAACCTTTATTAGTTGTGGCAAGTAAACTGCTAGAGAATGCGCCCGTCGTCAAATTGTAGAGTAAGGAACCCATCCATAAGAACTCTTAGGTTAATATTTTGGCTCAATAGGTGTTTCGGGGAGTTAAGCAAGTAGATTTTTTGACAAAGAACTCAACAGGGCTTTGCCAAGCTTTTTGGAGTTATGAACAAACTATCCGATCGCCGTTGGGGTTGATATTGCCACTTCAGAAGATGTACCAGGATGCGTTCCATTTGAGACGCGATCGCACTGCGTTCACTTTTCCCCAAATCCTCAACCTCCTCAATTAAATGTTCCCAATCAATAGCATCCCAACAACGTTCCCGCAAAAGTTGAGCCGTATCTTTTGCCCAGATTGTTAAATCTTTATCATAGGTAGTGGACATAGACCCCTCCTGATCAAATTTTGTTTATCTCAATATTAATGTTAAATAAGTTTTAAGGGCGATCGCGTTTTTGTTATAGGGTATTCAACGATAAAAAATGTAGATAAAAAATCCGTAGGGACATAATACCATTATGTCCTTTTTTAATGGCTTTTCATTTCTCCCAAATCAAGATGAGATTCGACAGGCAGGATGCCCGTCCCATATTTTATATAGAATTTTAAGTTAGCGATAAGTTTCGGCAATGGTTCAGCCTGATTAAAGGCAGAAAGGATTACTGGGCAAAGGATTAGAGAAACAAAGAAGCAAATATAAGCTTGGAAGTAATGGTTATAACTTTACAGGGGTGTTAAGGGTAATAATACTATAAATAAATCGGTAAAAAAAGGAGAGAGAGTATGTCAATCCAAAAGATAAAGCCAATCCAAGAGTTTAATGATTCTATATTTTGCAATGGGAAAGAAAAAGAATTATTTAAACGAGACTGTCCTCATTGTCACAGCGAGGAAGTGAAAATTCATTCTCATTACAAAACGAAAAATAATGGAGAGAGAAAAATATTTATCTGTCAAAAATGTGAGTCACTATATTCAGAAACGTATAATAC
>QBMS01000040.1 GCA_003249095.1 Snowella sp. | reverse complement strand
GTATTATACGTTTCTGAATATAGTGACTCACATTTTTGACAGATAAATATTTTTCTCTCTCCATTATTTTTCGTTTTGTAATGAGAATGAATTTTCACTTCCTCGCTGTGACAATGAGGACAGTCTCGTTTAAATAATTCTTTTTCTTTCCCATTGCAAAATATAGAATCATTAAACTCTTGGATTGGCTTTATCTTTTGGATTGACATACTCTCTCTCCTTTTTTTACCGATTTATTTATAGTATTATTACCCTTAACACCCCTGTAAAGTTATAACCATTACTTCCAAGCTTATATTTGCTTCTTTGTTTCTCTAATCCTTTGCCCAGTAATCCTTTCTGCCTTTAATCAGGCTGAACCATTGCCGTATGAGCGGTGGTGCTAATCTTAATATTCAAGGAAAATTAATAGGAATTACAGGCAGAAGTCCTAATTATGTTATTGATGCGTCCCAATATCAATATGCAGATCAACCAGTTGTTCCTGACATTATTAGAGATAACGCCCCTTTAGCACTGGGATTACCCATAGAACATTATTCAAGCTTGGATCGTGAGAAGTTGTTAACTGACTTCATTAAAAAAATTCCGCCATTATCTCAGAATTTTGAACCACTTTACTTTTTAAACAAAAGTCAGGTTGAGAGTACTGTTTCGTTGTCAGATGAATCTTCGCGCAACTCCAGTTTTTTTTTACAAAATAGCTTCTTTGTCCAGGTTGGAATAGTTATAACGTTAGTCTCGCTAGTGTTTTGTTTTTATCGGTTTAGAAGAAAAGTTTTAATAGCTGAATTTCACATATATCAAAATCAATGGCCTCAGAGCGAATGGCGTATTGGTATTAAAATTTCCGTTGACAATAATTGCGTTGAAAACGATTTTCATGATGATCTGAGCCTTGTTGATTTTCTGAAAAACGGTTATGACCTTAAGACTTCTAAAAGTTATGTTAAAATCAGTCAATTATCAAGAAATTTTGCTAGTCAATTTGACGAAACTGAACTATTTATTGTGGCGTATCCAATTAAACCAAGGCAGTATTTTTTTTCTAAAAAATTTACCAGAGATAATATCATGGTATTTGGTCTTTACAAGAAAGGCGTTGAAGATTTAGTTGAAATAAAACTTAATGATAATCTTTTTAATAGCCATTTTGGAAAACCTCAAGTTAGTCCTCCTTACCCGTTACTGAATTACACAAGACTATGAGTAGAAAAATTCATTTTGCTTGTTTATTAAATTTGCTGCTTTTGGTTGCAACATATTGTTTTGGATGTCAGTCTCAAAATAAATATTTTCCGCAAGCAGGCAATTATAGCCAACCGACTGTTTACACAAACACTACTGAAGTTAGTAATACTCCACAAATTAAGGGAATAGGCAAAATTGGTTCTGGAGTTGTTATTGCCAAAGATGGTGATGAGTATTATGTTTTAACGGCCAGACATGTTGTTAACATTAAACCTGGAGAAAAGAGCGATCCTTATAAAATTTATTTTTCGGATGGAAAAAATTATAAAGAAGAATACGAGTTTGATTATTATACAGATGTTTACCGTAGTGAAAGTTCGTCAATTGATTTGGTATTAATCAGATTTAAAAGTAATAAAAAACACTCTTTTTTTACTTTAAATGGTAATATCTCACGCCAAGAGAGTGTAACTATTTCTGGGTGGAAATTTTGCAATAAACAACCAACGTATGAATTGACTACGGGAAAAATAGAAGCTATTTTGACCCCTTCAAAGAGTCAAGATGGACATAATATTAACTATAGCAATCCAACCATTGAAGGAATGAGTGGAAGTGGAGTTTTTAATTCAAAAAATGAGTTAGTTGCTATTCATGCGGCTGCAAAAAAGTTTGTACAATATGATACGGAAAAATGTCCTAAATTGGATGAATTACATGGAGATAACTTGGGGGTTTCCGTGAGTAGCTTTATTAAATCAGATTTATTCAATAAACTTCCTAAAAACTCTTACAAAATCTCTAGTGATTTATTCAACACTCAAAGCAATCAAATCACAGAGAATAATTCTAAAAGTTCCGATAATGATAAACATGTTGGTATTTTTTTGAGACCTAAATCCTTCAAGAATTAAGAGAGATCGCCCTTCTTTTTTGTTTATCAATCGCATCAAAAATCCCTAAATAATTAACCTATTAATAATTTTTAAAAATGACTCTGATCACCAACCCTCCACCAACTGTTGATTATGCCCCATCGGAACTACGAGCCGATTTAGTCGCGATGCAAAATTTAGAAGTAGGGCAACTTTTAGCTATTACAGAAATACAAATTTCTCCTTCTCAACAAGAACTTCATTTACAATTACTAGAAAAAAATCAAAATGACCAATTAACCGATTCAGAGCGACAGTTACTTAAATCATTAAGAATTAATGCTGACTATCTTATGCTCAAAAAAGCTTATGCTTGGTCAGTATTGAAATGGAAAGGCTATCCTATTCCAGAATTGAATCAATTACCAAAAGAATAATTGTGCCACCTATTTCTAAATCCATTCGAGAACAAATTATTAATCAAGCAGATAATCGCTGCGAATATTGTCGATCTTCTAGCCGTTTAACAGGAATCCCTTTGGTAATTGATCATATTGTGCCAACCTCTTTAATGGGAAGTAATGAAATCGATAATTTATGTGCAGCTTGCTATCGTTGTAATGAGTTTAAAGGAGCAAAAATTACTAGCAATGATCCTGTCACGAATGAATTTATTTTGTTATTTAATCCCAGAAAAGAAAAATGGTCAGATCACTTTAGCTGGGCAAATGGCGGTACACATATTATTGGAATAACCGCAACAGGAAGAGCCACTGTTTTATCGCTACGTTTAAACAATGAAAATATTGTCCAGGCAAGGGCAATTTGGATTGGCTTAAACTGGCATCCTCCAGAAAATTAACTGAAAATATTTTTGATATAAAAACGGCTCCAATTCATCACTGAAATTTTAGCTAAACCACCAATGAATAGTCTATATCCATACCCAAAAGATGTTAAACTACTAGTAACTTTGTTCAAATTTTACCAAAGGTAAAAAAAAGCTTATTTTTTCGCTTTCTTCTAATAAAGATTGCAAACATAAAATCTATCACCATCAATCAATAACTTACAAAACTTAGTCAAACAAGTCATTAATCAAGGCGGAATCGATTTTGTGGTCATTAGTGTCGAAGATTGGGACAAAAAGAAATTCTAACAATACCATTTAGAATTGCTTTGCTCAAAGAAATTGTTACAGGACACAATTGCTAGAAGCGTTATATTGTAATTAATCTGAGCGTTGAATCAAAAAGGCCTTTATTCCCAAGGTATTTGCTCCATTGTAGTCCTCTCGTAAACTATCACCAATATGCCAAGCCTGGCTAGGAAGACAATTAAATTTATCTAGGGCAAATTGAAAAATTCTGGGGTCGGGTTTGGCAATTTTGTACCTCGAAGAATAAATAATTTGATTAAAAAAATTAATTAATTCTAAATGAGTTAAAACCTGATTAAGACGACTATCAAAATTAGAAATCACTCCCAATTGAATTCCCTGTTGTTGCCAATCCTTTAGGATCGGCATTACATCAGCATAAACAAACCAGGGTTCCTCACTAGCAAAGTGTTCGTAGAGTGTTTGAAAAAATTGATCAAAATCGTCAAATTTTTCTAATGCCTCAATCTGACTAAATGCCTGGGAAGCGATCGCGTACCACCATTCATATTCCAGATCAGCTAATAAAATTGGATCGGATTCCCCAAAGGCTAAAGGAGGAGCATTTTTAAAACTGTCAAAAAAAGCTTGATTTAATTGGGCTGAATTTACTTGAACACCAAAGGATTGAGCAATTTTTCCATAAATATCGCCAACACTCCCCCGCAGACCGAAAAGTGTTCCCATTGCATCGAAAAATATGACTTGAGGCGGCTCTGCTTCAAATCGGGGGACAAGTTCCGCAAAAGATTGTATCTGTGTCATGCAATAAAATTATCTGAGTAGCCGTTTGGATAGCATAGCATCTGAATCCCCCAAGCCAAAGCTTGCTTGACCTTTGCCCTCCCTTCTTTTGTCAAGAATTTGATACAAAACTTTACAATTGACAAGATCTCGTTTACCATAGGGTTAATGATTAACTTTGAAACCATTGGAGAAAGCAGTTATGCTACAGCAACAATCCTGGTCAGCGTCTCCAATCGAGACGGGACAACGAAAAATGAGTCTAGTCGCCTTCCTCTTCTTCATGGTCGGTGCGCTACACATCTATGTCGAAATTCAAAAGCAAAGAGATTGGCTCTGCTCGGAAGGTAGCCGTTTCTTGAAAATTAGTTTGGTTGCCGCCACCTTTGCAGGGATTTTAGAACTGGCTGTTTTTTGAATGCTGAAATGGGAATAATCGAGTAAACAGGAATGTTATGCTCAAACAGTAGAAAACATTATTCCTAAAAGCTGTGTTCACTGGAATTATTCAAGGACTGGGACAAATCAACGCCCTTTCCCAAAACCGCGTCTTAGTTCACTTACTTCCTGATACTGCTCAAAAAATTCTACCCGACTTGGAACTAGGTGACAGTGTGGCAGTAGATGGCGTTTGTCTGACGGCTGAAGAAATTGCGTCAGAAGGTTTTATTGCGTCCGTCTCCCCCGAAACATTGCAACGTAGCACCCTCGAAAAAGCGAGTCAAAGCTCGTCCTACGTGAATATTGAATCCTCTCTCAGGGCAGGGGGAAAAATCGGTGGACATTTTGTGTCGGGTCACGTCGATGGCATCGGCAGTTTAGTGAAATCTGTGATCACGCAAAATTCTTGGGAATTGACTTTTTCGGCTCCCAAGGGGCTTACAGAACAATGGCAACAATATTTATCCCGTTTTCTCGTCTCTAAAGGAAGTATTGCGGTTAACGGCATTAGCTTGACGATCGCAGATTGTGACGACCAGGGGAACTGGTTTAAGGTCGCAGTTATCCCTGTGACCTACGGCGAAACAAATCTAAATTATTTAAAAATAGGGGATTGGGTCAATCTAGAGGGTGATATTTTAGGTAAATACGTGGAAAAACTTCTCGGCGATCGCGATCAGCGTTCATCGCGTCATCAAGAAATCAGTCTGGCCTTTCTCAGTGAAAATGGTTATAGTTAACACCACAGATAGATAATACGTTAATAAATGGCAGAACTAGACCGAAGAAGTTAAACCCAAGAAATGAGACTTTTGTGAGTCATACCTTAAATTATCAAGCTTTTCTTCCGTCAAAGTTAACTGATCACTTGAATCATTATTCCAATGATCAACTTGTCCTGCTTTTAAAGTCAACTCCTCAATAGTGTGCTGCAACATCTCAATAACACTGTACATTTCCATTGGATCAAAAATTTTCAATAAATTAGTTTGCGTCACTAATCCCAGCCCTTTTCCCCAATTCCAAGAAACAACTAAGCGACGAACGTGTCTTCTTTCCATCTCCTGATGGGCCATTAATAAGGAATCCTCTGGATTTAAGAGAAATAGAGGCGTACTCATCACAGTCTGCCCTTGGATTATCGATAATTCTAATTCTAGAGAGTGAAATTGAACGATATCTCGTTCAGTAATAATGCCCACTGGTTTAAGGCCATCATTTTGATTTTCTTCTACCATCACAATACAACTTACTTTTTTAGAAGCCATTAACTTGGCGATATTCAATACGGATTCTGTCGGTGGCGCATGAAAAACCTGTTTGGTCATCACATCAGCAACTCGGCGCATTTTCAGTAAATTGGCGGGACGTAAAACTTTGCGAATGCTTTCGGGGGAAACAACGCCTCGTAACTCATTGCCTTCACTCAAAATTGGTAAATGACGGATGTGATAACGACGAAAGAGAAAAAGAGCCGCAAAAATATCTTTAAAAAGGTCTTCCTTAAGGGTAATAACGGGTTTCACCATGACTTCTGCTAGGGTAAGTCCGTTTAAGGATTCTCCCATTGCGGTCAATCGGACAATATCTCGCTCCGTAAAAATACCAATTAATTCTCCCGCCTCCATCACTAAAACACAGCTTGAACGACTAGTTTCTAAATCAATATCTATTTTTGAGTGATCAGAATTGGGGATTGCACAACATTGACCCCGAACCTGACTCATTAATCGTATTGCGTCCACCACCAACATTTCAGGATTAACTAGCAGGGGATTGGAATCAATTGCTTCATTAAAAGCAGGGGTTGAGAGAAACAGATTATCAATGTCCATATCTATCGATCATGGGGAAGTATAAAGGTTAATCGGTTATTTTTCTGGCTTTGATTCAGTAATCTGTGAGGCGAGCAGACATTGATGAGAATGAATTATAGAGGGATGTTACAAAAAAAATACTGAAAACCTTAAATATAGATAGACATTACCCACGAATAGGTATATAGTAAAGGGATGTTACAAAGAAAAGCTTAAAGTCCTTTCTCATCGGGGGTTATAGATTAAAAAGGTAATTCGCGAATTTTGGGGACAAAAAGTGAGCTAGATAGAGGTCTAAGCTAGTAGAGCAATTCCACAATCGGAAGATATTCAGTAATTCAACGATTACAAAACGGAATAATAGATTTTAAGAAGACAAGCTAGATATTCTAGCGGTTTTTCCATACAATCTATCCAAAACCCGTTTAACAGAAATTCTTTGCCATTGTTGACCTCGTTTAGTTTGATAACCTTGTTGGTTTAGCCAGTCTGCGATTTGCTGTAGCGATTTACCAGACTTATGATGGCGACGAATAAACTCGATAATGATCTTTTCTTGGGGATTTTCGACTAATTCACCATTTTGAGCGCATTCGCCAAAAGCGGGTGAACCATAACCAGCATAGCCTCCACTGGCGGCTTTCTCTTGCCGTCCTTGGTCAAGTCGTTCCCAAATAGTTAAGTGGTTTGAATTTTGGGCAGTCATCTTGTCGGCCTTGAAATAACCTCAACTCACATTTTACCAGACTCTTACCAGAAAAACTTTTTAATTTTATTGTCATTGTTAAGAAATATTCGTTTTTCAAACATGACTATTATTTGATGAACATTCAAAACTATTCACACTATTTACAGGAAAATTCCCATGACTACCGCCGCTTATGTACAAGATGAAAATCAATTTCAAGAACTTCTAAGCCATAATTGGCCTGTTGTGGTTGACTATACCGCAACTTGGTGTGGCCCTTGCCGAGTAATTGCTCCCTTAATTGATAAGTTAGCAGAGGAGTATGAGGGTCGAGCGACCGTTGTAAAACTTGACCTCGATACAAACAAGGATAATGCCAAACGATATGGCATTCGTAGTATCCCCGCCGTTTTAATTTTTAAACAAGGTGAAGTCGTTGAAAACTTAGTAGGTAAAGCTGGCTACGAAGTTTTTAGTGAAGCACTAGAAAAACATCTTTAGACAACATATTGAACATCATGGGGCATAGATTTGTTTGCCTGATCAATAAAATCCCCAATGATTCTTAGACTTTAAACTATCATTCAACAGGAAATATTGTCATGCAGACTAATCAAAAAGTTCGATGTCCAAATTGTGGCAGTGATGCTTGGCGTAATTATTTTACGAGCGATGATTTCAGCCATCGTATTTGCCCCAGTAATCAAGTAATCCAAACAGAATGCCCCGCTTGTGATTATTTAATGATTATGTGTAGTCGAAACGCGAGGGTGGTTGAAGCCTATGCACCAGGGATAATGTCTTCCCAGGAAAATAAATGTTTAAATTCACCACAATCTCTTGCAATTCGTATTCCAATAAATCTACCAATACTTGGTGTTATCGATAGATAGCTCTCCAGAAAATCACCCTATCCATTTCTCAAATAATTAGGAACTTTTACTTTCCATGATGAAAGCACAAGATATCATGACAACTAATGTTGTTACTATTCGCGGTTCAGCAACCGTTGCTGATGCGGTTGAACTGATGAAAACCAAAAAACTACGGGGTTTAATCGTAGAACGTCGTGATGAGAATGACCCCTACGGAATAATCAGCGAAACAGATATTGTCAATAAGGTTGCCGCTTATGGGCATGATCCGAAACAAATGCGAGTTTATGAAATTATGACGAAACCTTGCATCACGGTCAATCCAGAATTGGGGGTCGAGTATGTAGCTCGCTTGTTTGCCAGCACTCGCATCCGCCGCGCTCCCGTGATTAAAGGAAATTTGCTGGGAATTATCTCAGTTAGCGACATCTTGAGGAAGAGCGATTTTGTCGAGAAGCCCAAGAGCAACTTCGAGTTGTACTGCGAGGAATATCCCGATGCGCTTGAGTCGCGCATCTACGAAGATTAATTCCTGTTGTTTAGCAATATTGGAGTCATTCCGGTAATGTTCTAGACCTGTGGATTGTATTTCTGAAAGGCAGTCAGTCTATTCTTTGTGACGTGTCTTATCCACCGATTCAGGACACTACCTCTAAATTTTTAGCTGTCATAGCTGTCAGCCAATTAACGACCTTACCTTGTAGTTTATCAATACCCTGAAAAACAATGCGATTAATCTTCTTAGGACCCCCTGGAGCCGGTAAAGGCACTCAGGCTTCTACTTTGGCAGAACAATGGAAAATTCCCCATATTTCCACGGGCGATATTTTACGACAGGCGATCACCGGCAAGACTTCCTTCGGAATCCAAGCTCAAGCTCATGTGGATGCCGGAGAATTAGTCCCAGACATGCTAATAATGGCACTCATGCGGGAACGCTTTGGACAGTCCGATGTGAAAAGAGGCTGGATTTTGGATGGATTTCCTCGAAATTTATCCCAGGCTCATGCCCTAGAGCAACTGTTGTCAATTATGAGACAGCCCCGTCCCCAGGTAGTCAACTTTGAAGTTTCTGCCGAAGTTGTAGTCGAGAGGATGTTACAGCGAGGTCGTCAAGATGATAACGAGCCAACTATCCGCCGCCGTCTAGAAGTTTATCAAGCAGAAACCTCTCCCTTAATTGCTTTTTACCGGAGGCATCGCTGTCTCAATACCGTTGATGGCAATTTCCCTGTCGCTGAGGTAAATCACCTCTTGCAGCAATCACTCCAACTTTTAGTATCAGTGTAAAGTCAGAAATCTTCACTCAGACAAAATGGCAGAATTTGCCAACTCCTATTGAAATTATTGTTTTTCTCCCAAAGGATGACTCCATGACGACCTACAAAGTTAGACTACTCAACCCAGATCAAGGATTAGACAAGACAATTGACGTTGCTGACGACCAGTATATTTTTTATGCGGCTGAGGAAAACGACATCGACCTTCCCGTATCCTGCCGTTCTGGTTCTTGTTCTAGCTGCGCTGGGAAAGTGGTTGAAGGTGAAGTAGACCAATCCGACCAAGCTTTCTTAGAGGATGAGCAACTAACGGCGGGTTTTGTCCTCACCTGCGTTGCCTACCCCAAGTCTAATTGCACCATTCTCACCCACCAAGAGGACGCATTGTATTAACTCCCCAAATTGAAATCATGGGGCATCGATTTGTTTGCGTGATAAATAAAATCCCCGATGATTCTTAGACTTTAAACTATCATTCAACAGGAAATATTGTCATGCAGACTAATCAAAGAGTTCGATGTCCAAATTGTGGGAGTTATGCTTGGCGTAATTATTTTACGAGCGATGATTTCAGTCATCGTATTTGCCCCAGTAATCAAGTAATTCAAATAGAATGCCCCGCTTGTGATTATTTAATGCTTATGTGCAGTCGAAATGCGAGGGTGATTGAAGCCTATGCACCAGGAATAACTTCTCCATACTTGGTGTTATCGATAGATAGCTCTCAAAAGACAACCCTCAAAAAAATCATCCTATCCACTTCTCAAATAATTAGGAAACTTGACCTCCCATGATGAAAGCACAAGATATCATGACAACTAATGTTGTTACTATTCGCGGTTCAGCAACCGTTGCTGATGCGGTTGAACTGATGAAAACCAAAAAACTACGGGGTTTAATCGTAGAACGTCGTGATGAGAATGACCCCTACGGAATAATCAGCGAAACAGATATTGTCAATAAGGTTGCCGCTTACGGGCATGATCCGAAACAAATGCGAGTTTATGAAATTATGACTAAACCTTGCATCACAGTCAATCCAGAATTAGGTGTTGAATATGTCGCTCGTCTTTTTGCGACTACCCATATTCGTCGCGCTCCTGTGATTAAGGGCAATTTGTTAGGAATAATTTCAGTTACTGATATTCTGCATAAAAGTGATTTTGTGGAAAAACCTAAAAAACTATTTATTGAAGATCAAATTGAGGTTGCCCGTGAAGAAGCTCGTACTATCTGCGAATCTAAAGGCCCGATCGCTCCTGAATGTGCGGCGGCCTGGGATGTGGTTGAAGAATTACAAGCCGAAGCATCCCATCACCGTGATAAGACACCTACGAAAACGTCTTTCCAAAACTACTGCGACATGAATCCTGATGCGGATGAATGTCGAATTTATGAGGATTAAAAATCCTGATGGGGGAGATCTTCAGAGTTTTATAACAATTTTTAGACTCCCACCATTCAAAATAGAGTTTTTATCGCCCAATACTCATTGGATAAATAGAAATTGATCTATTATCAAAAATCCTTGAGTTAAAAATCTTAATAATCGAAAACTTTATACTAGTCTTGCTAAAATTATGATGGAACAACTGACTCCCATTTACGAACTTATCAAGATAATGTCGAAAATGCTCAAGTTCAACAATTGAGGGATGAATTAGCCAAGCAAAATTTTCAATCATTTACTTGTATTAATTTGACTGTTATATGCTTTAATTATGAGGGAACGAATTCTCGACTAGATAAGTCAATTAGTTGCGATTAATCTTTGATAAGGTTATATGTTTCAATCATGAATGTTGCATTGATTTAATGCAGTATTAAAGCATTGATTCTAGTCTATAATGAACTTATTAGACGAATTTTTGTTAATCATAAAAACACACAGGGATAAATTATAAAAGTCATAACTATGGCTATATGATAATTTCCATTTTATAGATTATCTAAAAAAATTAGTAAATTAAGGTGAACAATGGAACTATTTAAACCCAAAGAATGTTTGATCTTAATTGTAGATGATGTCATTGATAATATCCGTCTATTAGATAAAATATTAGATGGAATAGGCTACAATACAGTCTTTGCCAATTCAGGAAGAGAAGCATTAGAAATAATCGAAAATAGGTCAACACAAATAGATTTAATTCTTCTTGATCTAATGATGCCAGAAATGGATGGAATAGAGGTTTGTAATATTCTCAAGTCAAATCCTATGCATCAAGAGATTCCTATTATTTTTGTTACAGCCGATGACAGCGCAGAAAGTTTTGCAACGGCTTTTAAGATGGGGGCGATCGATTACATTAAAAAACCATTTAAAAAAGCAGAACTACTGCTCCGAGTCGAAAATCAGTTGAAATTAAATAAGGCTTATGCAGGACTAAGAAAATCTAATGATGAACTATTAGAAGCTTATGCGTTGCTTGAGCGATTAGTTAGTATCGATCCGTTAACGGGACTGGAAAATCGTCGTTCTCTTGTGGAGTTTGGCGACATACAAATCAAACTGGCTCAACGTTACCGTTCCTTGTTTTCGATAATGATGATTGACTTAGATGATTTTAAAAAAATAAATGATATCTATGGACATCCACTGGGAGATGAAGTTCTTAAAAATATTGCTAAAATCTTAAAAGATAGTCTGCGAAATGTTGATCATCTGGGACGTTTTGGAGGGGATGAATTTGTTATTATTTTACCCAATACGAATTTAGAAAATACCGTTATTATTGCAGAAAGAGTTCGGGAGAAAATTGCTAATTTTGTACATAACATTGAGGAACATATTATTCAAACAACCGTTAGTATTGGCATTGCAAGCTATAATTCTCTAGATGATGATGTAAATCAAATTATTAAACGGGCAGATCAGGCTCTTTATAACGCAAAATCCAGGGGGAGAAATTGTTCTATCACAGAATAATATTTTTCAAGATCAGACTTATTTAAAATATTTTGTCATTAAAAATCAATGATAAATTTGAGCATAACCTAATCTACTTTTGTCAGTATTTTTAGGTTTGTTTTCTAGTAAAATTAAAAATCCGCACTCATTAAATAAAGTAGCTCGTTTATGTCAAATCCTTCGACCCTAGCAGAACTTCGAGAAACACACCTTCCTTTGGTGATCGCAAACCAGGAAGGCATTATTACGGAAGTCAATGCTGCATTTGAACAATTAACCCATTGGAAGCAAGCAGAAATTAAGGGACAAATGATTTCCGTAATTTTACCTATTTACTTTCGGGATGCCCATCATTTAGGATTTTCTAGATTTCGCTCAACAGAAATTGCCCAGATTCTCAACCATCCTCTAGAACTCAAGGTTATCACCAAAGATAATCAAGAAATTCTATCTGAACATTATATTATTGCTGAAAAAATTAACGGACAATGGTTTTTTGGAGCTACTCTCCGTCCAATAGAAATATAATGGGTTCAGGGCAATCTAATGGGCATAACTTTTATCAATATCGCCATGACTCAAGAAGCGTTTATTCCTGACCCAAAAACCCAACAATTAAATGAACTACGAACGACTCTCGGTAAAATGGAAGTTGCTCTGGGAGAAGTGGATAGTGCTATTGTCTGGACTAATGAACAGGGAAAAATTCAATGGTGTAATAAAACCTTTGATACTCTGATTAATAAACGACACATTTTGATCCTTGGTCAAAATCTTGTGGATTTGTTGCCACTTTTGCAGTCTAATGTCTCTGTTCCCTTGGAGTTTCATCCCTTGAATCTCGCTCTTCGTCATCGAGAGAAGTTTACGGGGGATTATGAATTTAGGATGGGCGATCGGCGACAAGTTTTAGAAATTTCGGCAACGTATTTGGTCATGGGAGAAGGAAATAGTTCAAAAAATATCAGTGTTGTTATCGCGATTAATGATATTACGGAGCAACGATTAACTCAGTCTCTTTTACAACAGGTGAATAAAGATTTAGAAGAAAGGGTAAGACTTAGAACTGAGGAATTAGTATTAGCAAATGAGTTATTAAAAAAGCAAAATACTGAACTTCAATTAGCCCGAAAGGTAGCAGAATCAGCTAACCAAGCAAAGAGTGAGTTTTTGGCTAATATGAGTCATGAAATTCGGACTCCGATGAATGCGATTCTCGGATTTTGTAGTCTTTTGCAGGAGACGATCGCGGAACCTCGTTCTCTTTCCTATATAGATTTCATTGATTCGGCGGGAAAAACTTTATTGGCGTTGATTAATGATATTCTCGATCTTTCTAAGATTGAAGCGGGTAAGTTGGAATTACAATACGATTTCTTTGATCTGCGATCGCTCATTGAAGAGGTTGGACAAATTTTTTCGATTACGGCTCAACAAAAAAAGATTGATTTGTCCTGGGCGATCGCGGAAGATGTCCCCAGTTTCATTCTGTTTGATGAAATTCGATTACGCCAAATTTTATTTAATGTGGTGGGTAATGCTCTCAAGTTTACGGAAAAGGGACAAGTCAGAGTAGAAGTCTCGAAGTATCAAACGGAAAAAACGCCTGCAACAGGCAATGCCCCTACGATTGGCCTAAAGATTCGTGTTATTGATACAGGAATTGGTATTTCCCCAGAGTCTCTTAAGCATATTTTCGATACTTTTTCCCAAAGTGAAGGGCAAAGTAACCGTAAATACGGCGGAACGGGGTTAGGACTTGCCATTACTCGTCGATTAGTGGAAATGCTAGAAGGCACGGTACAGGTTGAAAGCGAAACTGGACACGGTAGCTGTTTTCAGTTTATGTTTCCTGAAATTATCGTTTCAGATACCCACACAGTCTCTTTAACAGACCAAAATCTTGATATTAATTTCAATCAATTTAAACCCGCAAAAATTCTGGTTGTTGATGATATTGTTACAAATTTAAAGCTGATTCAAGGCTATTTTGAAAATACTCATCACCATATTATTTTGGTAGAAAGTGGCAAAGAAGCGATCGCAAAAAGTCACGAAGAAAGACCCGATCTGATTCTGTTGGATATGCGAATGCCCGATATGGACGGAAAAGTAGTCGCCCAAACCCTAAAACAAAATCCAATGACCTGTGATATTCCCATTGTCATTCTTACGGCATCCCACTTCAATCAATCTCAAAAAGAAATGGCTCTCCTCTGTCAAGGTGTTCTCCATAAGCCCCTGACTCGCGTTCAATTAGTCAGTATTTTAAAAAATATTTTGCCCTATGGGAAATCCCTAATAAATTCAGAAAAATCAACTCAAACTGAGATTGTCGTTACTGAAAAGGAAGTTATTTCTCCCGAATTACTTGAAGCACTCAAAAAAGAGGAAGAAACCCTCTGGCCAAGACTATATCAGTGCATGATTATGCGAGATGTACGCCAATTCCTCCAACGATTAAAGGAACTTCATTCAACCTATCCCGCTAGACAACTTCAGGAATATATCATCCGATTGGAGACTCAAGTGATTAATTTTGATGGTGAAAATTTATCTATGACCATTAAGACTTTTCCCTCTCTCAGACAGGCATTAATGACAGATAGCTAATCGCCGTTCTCTTAAAGGGAATGTTGTCGCGAGTAAAAAAAATTCTATCAAAAGGACAATCTTGATTAAAATGGGGGTTGCTCTGACTTTTTCGATCCCGCAGTGCCTTTTTGCGATCGCCTGTCATTTCTTCGGTTAATTTTCCATGAACTCATCACCCCTTCCTATTTGCATCACCCTGGGAACCCGTCCTGAAGCCATTAAACTCGCCCCTGTCATTCAGGAATTCCGCCGTCATGCAGATTTCCAAACCCAGGTTATTTTGACGGGACAACATCGGGAAATGGTCGAGCAGGTCATGCAGCTTTTTCAGATTGAGGCTAATGAAGACCTGAAAATCATGCAACCGAAACAAACCCTGACGGAAATCACCTATCGCAGTTTGCAGGGACTGGAAAAATTATTCGAGAAACTCAATCCCCGACTCGTGATTGTCCAGGGCGATACCACAACGGCTTTTGCGGCGGCATTAGCGGCTTTTTATCAACAAATCCCCATTGGCCACGTGGAAGCGGGTCTTAGAACCGATAATATCTATAATCCTTTTCCTGAAGAAGCAAATCGTCGTTTAATTTCCCAAATCGCCCAATTGCATTTCGCCCCAACTCAGATGGCAATGGGGAATTTGGAGCGATCGGGCGTGACGGGAGAAGTCCATTTAACAGGTAATACCGTGATTGATGCCCTGTTAAGAGTCGCCGAGCAGAAACCCGCTTGTCCGATTTCAGGCTTGGATTGGGAAAATCATCGCGTATTACTGGCGACCGTCCACCGCAGAGAAAATTGGGGAGAGCCTTTAGAGGATATTTTGACGGGTTTTCGTTTGATTTTAGAGAAATTTCCCGATACGGCCCTATTACTACCTATGCACCGCAATCCCACCGTCAGGGAACCCATCCAAAAAGTTTTAGGTGATAATCCCAGGGTCTTTTTGACCGAACCCCTCGATTATGCCCAATTAGTCGGCGCAATTCAACGTTCCTATCTGCTTTTAACTGATTCAGGTGGATTACAGGAAGAAGCTCCTAGTTTAGGGAAACCTGTCCTCGTTTTGCGAGAAACCACCGAACGTCCAGAGGCGATCGCGGCAGGAACAGGAAAGTTAGTCGGAACCAATTCTGATGTGATCTTCAATGCCGCCAGTGAGTTATTAAGTAATTCCGTTGCCTATGACCAAATGGCCAATGCGATTAATCCCTTTGGAGATGGAAAAGCCAGCGATCGGATTGTTGAAATTGTTAGGAAATATTTGAAGTAAGCCCGATTTAATTCAAAAAACACAGTTATTGCCCCCTAAATCCCCCAATTCTGGGGGACTTCCCAGATCTAGATTAGTTTTAACTTTTCCCCCCAAAGTTGGGGGGCTAGGGGGGCGAAAAAACTAAAATTTTCAAAATAGATAAAATTTAATAAGTCGATAACCAATAGAAACAAAAGGGAGGTAAGACCAGTTCATTTTTGAATAAACTAGGAGATTCCCCTGAATATAAATCTTTAATGTTTTCGTTATCATTGAATCGCACCATGGGAGTATCAATTTCCGATAAATTCAACGATTGATAGTTTCCATCAAAATTACCAATAACCAGAACATGATCTTGGTTGTTAGGATCAATGCGTAGAAAAGCAAATAAATGGAGATTGCTGAGATTAATTAATTCGCGATTATTAAAATCACCAAAGGCAGAAATCTTTTTTCTGACTCTAATCATCTGTTGTAATGCAGAAAATATCGTCTGTTCAATGGTTCCAGCTATTTTGCGTAATTGGGCTTTTTTCCAATCAATTTTAGGACGATGGGCCCAACGATTATCATTCGCTTTACTGAGATTTCCCATGTAAGAAAAATCATTGATTGTCCCAATTTCATCCCCATAATAAATCAGGGGAATTCCACCAAAGGAAAAAATCATACTATGCAACAAAATAATATGTTGAGTAGCCAGATTAATTTTTTCTGAATTGCCTTCTTCCAAAGCAGTTTCTAATCCAATTAAAGACGTTAAGGTTCCCGAAATACGAGCATCATTATTTTTAGGATTTTGGGCAAATAATAAACCCCGTGCCGCCGTATGATCAAATTTTCCTGAAAAATAATTCAAGAGAAACTGACGATGAAGTTTGGGTTCATAACCCGCTTGAGCAATATCTTCGTCGGTAAAACCTAAGCCAATATCATCGTGGCAACGGATATAATTGAGCCAAGTTGCACGCTCTAATTTATCGGGTAAATTTTTAATTCCTTGTTTAAGTAATTTGGCATTTTTAGTTGCTACAGTATCCCATAATAAAGCCATTAATGTGGCATTGTAGGCAATTTCACACTCCTTAGCATTAATCGCATCTTCTCCAAAATATTTAACAATTTCTACTGGCGCAACGATCGCTTCAGCGATAAATAAAGTCCCTGGGGCGGTTACTTGACAGCAATCTTTAAACAGTTGCAAGAGAATATGGGCTTCAGGTTCATTTTGACTACTTCCCCCAATTTTTTTCCACAGAAAAGCGACTGCATCCAGCCGTAAAATATCCACTCCTTGGTTTGCCCAAAAGAGTAAAATATCTAACATTTCAGAGAAAACAGCAGGGTTTTGATAATTGAGATCCCATTGATAATTATTAAAGACCGTCATCACCCATTTCTTCATGCTTTCATCCCAGGTAAAGTTGCCTGGGGCCGTTTGGGGAAAAATATCAGGTAAGTTTTTTTCAAAAGTATCAGGAATATCTCGATTTTTAAAGGTATAGTAATAATCTTGATAGGTTTGATTTCCTTGACGAGCTTTTTCTGCCCATTCATGTTCATTAGAGGTATGATTAACCACAACGTCTAATACTAATAAAATATCTCTTTTTTTCATTTCTTGAGCAATATTTTGGAGGTCTTCTAAATTGCCCACTCGCTCATCTATTTTTCGATAATTACTAACGGCATATCCCCCATCGCTGGCATTTCTGGGACATTCCAAAATTGGCATGATGTGAATTAAGTTAATGCCTAATTCTTCAAAGTAATCTATTTTTGATTGTAAATCTTTTAAGTTATCGGCAAAACCATCGGCATAGAGGGTCATTCCTACCCATTTCGGACTGAGAAACCAATTAAAATCCTTTTCCCTGGCGAGATCTGTTTTTTTGAGTTCAGGCGATCGCAGAATATATTGACGAGCCATTACTTCCACTAATTTTAATAATTGTAGTTTAAAATCTTTACGATTTCCATAAAGTTTTTGAAATAGGGAAAAAAGACTATAGAAATTTGCCCCTAATCTAGTATAAAAATGACTTAGCTCTTGTTCTTTGATTTCTGGTTTGAGTTGATCTAGAATTTCATTGAGAATAGAATGGGATATTTGCTCATACATAGGTTATTTTTTAGAAATTGTTATAAATTTTAAGAAGATAGTTTTGAGAACATAATTAAGGACATAATATATTATGTCCCTACGGACAGTTTTTAGGTTGTTGATTTTTAATAGATACTAACTAAATTAAACAAGTGAATCCCATTTTTCAAAAAAGTATTCATAAAAAGATTTATCCTGAATGGTTGCTCCTCGGATACCGACGATCGCACCGGCAAATTCCTGCGCTCGAACTAGGGTTTTTGGTGTATCCCAACCCTTAACAATTCCCAAAATTAAAACACTACTAAAAGCATCCCCTGCTCCTACAGTATCAACAATCTGAGTGGTTTGGGATGGAATAATTTGTTGGCGATCGCCATTTGGTTTAAAAGAAATTGCCCCTGCCTTGCCCTGGGTTAGGGTGATGTTATTCAGGAGGAAAGTTGACAATAAATATTTAATACGGTTTTCGGCATTGCTTTCCTGGGGAACAATGAGAGATAATTCTTCTTCATTTAATTTTAACCAGGAAATTTCTTTTAAAAGTAATTCAACGGTTTTTAAATTCCACCAGGGTGTTCTTAAGTTTACATCCAAAAAAACTGAAGGAGAAATATCTGTCTTGATTTTTTGGAGCGTTTCAACACAAGCTTGACTTCTTAAGGCCAAAGTTCCATGATAGAGAATAGAATTTTTGGGTAAAGGAGGAAGACTCAAAAATTCCATAAAATCGTAGGCACTATTTTCGACAATTTCATAATGGGGTTCGTTATTAATCAAATTAACTTGAACCGTTCCCGTTGGATGCTCTAAGTCGAGTTGCAATCCCCTTAAATCCATTCCCCAATTTTGCATTGCTTCTTTGATAGTAATGCCATAGGAATCATCACCAATACGAGAAATAAATAGGGGAGAAAGACCAAAAGCTTGTAAATGCCAAGCGACATTAAAAGGTGCGCCCCCTAAAATGACATTGCCATCAGGAAAACAATCAAATAAAACTTCGCCAAAGATAATCACGGATTGATTGGTCATTAATTTTTACTCTCAATTTGAAGGTCAGGAAAATAATGAAAGATGCCCTCAAGAATTCCAGCACTGTAGTTTCCGTTCAGTTTAGAAGATTGACCTTGGGCAATATAAATTGAATCTTTTAGACCTGTTTGCTCTATTTTGGATTGAATTATTTCTTTCACCTCTAAATGGGCATTAGCTACTAAAATAGATTTGATGGGACTCATTAATACATCTAAATCATTCCCGCTATCTCCTGAAAAAATTGTATTATCGAGCGTGAAATTTTGTTTTTTCATTAAATAGGCGATCGCGTGGTATTTATTAGCACTCAGGGGCAGAATATCCAGAAGTCCAATTTGAGCCTTTTCATCAATACTCCAAATAATATTAGCTTGTATTTTTTCCGCTTCTAATTTTGCTCGTATTTTTGTGATGATAGGTTCTAGTTCAATATCTAAAGAAACATAGTAACTCAGTTTGTGTAAACCTTGTTTAGTTATTTCTTGTAATTTAATATGATCAAAATCGGTAAAAAATGCGACTAGATCAGGTTGATTTTTATACTGCCAATCCACAGAAATCTGGTTATCCCAATCAGTCAGACGTAACCATTGATTATTTTTAATTTCATAAATGCTTGAACCCACATCGGCAATCACAAAATTAGGAATGGGCAATTCGTATTCCGCGATCGCGTCTTGAACTAAAACCTGATCTCTTCCTGTCACATAGACAAGGGTTATCTGAGAATGGGAGACTAATTGACGAAATAATGGTCTAGCTTGGGGAGATTCGGGTTGCTCTCCATTGGGAATCAGCGTTCGATCTAAATCCGTACAAATCAAAAGAGGCTGAATCATCCCGATACTTCCTCACAAAGCGCGAAAAAGTTATAATGATTTAAACCATCCAAAATTCCTGCCGCAAACTGTTTTTCAGAAAAATAAATTGGCTCTACTTCACTAAATTTTAAAAGTTCTTCTGTATAACGATTTGCAACTACCACTGATAACGTATTTCCTAACATCATATCTTCATCTCCTCCCGAACCTCCTGCCGTCAGAATGCGAGTCAGGGGAATATCTCGTTGTTGGGCAAACCAGCGTAAAGCGTAACCCTTAGAGGCTCTGATGGGGACAATATCTAAGAATTGACCAAACGAGAAAATCACATGGACGGTTTGTTCATTTTGAAGCAAAATCTTTTTGATTTCTTCCACACTTGGTGCGATATTTGGATCATAGAAATAACTAATTTTATAAGCACTTTGTTGTTCTTTCGGTTGTAAGGTAAGACCCGATAATTCTGTTAGTAGAGAAACTACTCTTTTACGGTTCCAGAGGTAATTAATATGGTTTGTCCACGCATCATCTCTTGTTAATTCAGGAGAATAATAAATCTCCGTTCCCATACTAGTAATCAGGGTATCAGGTTGGGGAATATTATGTTGGCGCAATACTCTTAAGGCTGAATCTAACCGTCTTCCTGTGGCAATACAAAAACTAATAGTTTTACGTTTTTCAGTCAATAGATTTACTAACTCTTTTAAGGATTCTGGATCACCTAATAAATTTTGATCAATACTAGAAACGATCGCGCCATTATGATACATCATCGGTCGGCGTTTTAAAGAGCGTCTTGGTAGTCGTTCAGTTTTATCAATAATCGGTTGCAACATCTTAATATAACTATCGACATGGGAATCCCAGGTATAGTATTGCTTAACTTTTTTGAATCCATTTTGCGCTAAAGCTTGCCAATGTTCAGAATTATTTAAAACTTTTAAAACCGTCTCTGTAATATTATCGGGATCGAGGGGATCAATCAAATATCCGTTTTGACAATTTTTAATAATATCAACAGGGCCACCATCTTTAGTTGCAATAATGGGTAAAAAACTCGCCGCAGATTCTATCAAAGTTAATCCAAACGGTTCGGTCAACGCGGGATTAACAAAAACACCTCTAGAGAGAGACGCTAAACGATAAATAACGCTAATATCTTCGGCGGGAAGTCCTTTGGGGTAAGCGACTTTACCATACAAATCATAACGGTCAATGGCAAAAAGTAAGTTACTAAAAACTTCCTGTGCGCCAATTTCTAAATCCTGGGGATCATGCCTCGTCCCTGCACAAATCACTAAATTTGCTTTCTCTTGTAGGACTTGATATTGGCCGAAGGCTTCAATTAAAATTTGAATATTTTTACGTTGATCTAAACGGGAAAGGGCTAAAATGATTGGCTTATTAGGTTCCTTTAAAAATTTAGCAATCGCCTCAAAAGCATGACTTTCCCATTCATTACCAACGGGAGGAAAAAATTGTGCTACATCCGTGCCTGGCGG
The DNA here is from genome assembly GCA_003249095.1 of Snowella sp. Taxonomy (GTDB): domain Bacteria; phylum Cyanobacteriota; class Cyanobacteriia; order Cyanobacteriales; family Microcystaceae; genus Snowella. The sequence continues at coordinate 10,426 of QBMS01000040.1, read as the reverse complement.
AATAACCCGCATTTGTTGAGGTTCATAATAATCATATTGGGCATATTGTTCATTAATTTCCTGATTCGTGCTAGTAATAACCCTTTCAGCAGAACTGAGAGTATCTTCTTCTGCATTAATTCGGCGGGTCATATTATAACGTTTTTCAATGACTTCCCTGGTGATACCACTTGCTAATAATCTTTTTCTTTTACTACGTCCCAATGAATGCCCTGTATGAACGAGAGGAATGCCGAGTTGATGGGAAAGACGTATTCCCACATATCCCGCGTCTGCATAATGACTATGAATAACATCGGGCATTTTTTCCTGACTTTGTAGATAACTAATGGCATTATCAGCAAAATTATCTAAATAGTCCCATAATTCTTCTTTCGGAATATATTCATTTGAACCACAGGTAATACGAATAATGTTAGCTTTAGAATTTAAGATTTCGATGGGTTCACTATAATCCGAGCTAATATGGGGATCAATTAAGAGCCGAGTCATCAGATCTACTTGTTTGATTTCAGGATGTTTTGAGAGAGATTGTGCTAACTCTAAAACATATTTTGTTTGTCCTCCCGTATCTGCATCTCGTCCTAACTCAAGCTCTTTCCCTCGAATCAGACCATGTATGCTAATCAGTAATATATATTTTTGATTTATTTTCATATTCTATCATATCCAAATTGGAATACCACGAAAGCATATTAGAAGAAACGCGATCGCAGATATTTTTTATCCACTTCAATATAAGAATAGCATAAAAATTCAATGACTCAACCAATTCATCCATGAAATTTAATTGATAGTTTGTTCCCAGATTTATAGCAAAATATGCTCATATTTGTCATTTTTTTTGTGAAACTGAGGTAATTTAAGGTTATTAATTAACGTGATAAAATTATTTTTTACTCAAAAATTCCAAATAAATCCTAAAATCAATTAACTTAACAATTTTTAAATTAATACTTGAATAAAGATTCAGAATTTTAGCTACTGTTAGGAATCGAAAAAAAATAGAATTCATCGATTTCTTGGATTTTTTTGAACAATAGAAAAAGATGAAAATTTGAGATAATTGATTAAAATAGTAGATCAACAGTCAACAAATAAGGTTTGATGAACATCTGTGGGAGAACAAGACACGCCCGATTGGTTACGCTTACAAAAAGCCCTCTCTGTGGAAGCAGAGCGTGGTTTTATGGATATTCAGGGAAATCAGTACCGTTTTAGTGAATTTTTTTGTCTGACCTTTGGGAATAGGCATCCCCAGGGAACGCCGACAGATTCGCGTCGTCGCTGGCAGGAATTAGGCGCGAAATTTGCCCAATATCCCCAATTTACCCAATCCCAACGACAAACTCTAATTGGGGAGACTCGTCGCTTTTTATTGGAACTCCGTCGAGATTTAGAGAAGCCCACCGAACCGCCTCCGCCCAAAATCCCCAAGGTGAAAGAAATCACCACGATTGCCTCTACGATTACTCAAACAAGTGATCTTAAACTTGAACAATTATTAAAAGAAATTCCTGAAATTGGCACGCGAAAAAGTAGTTTATTGCAAAAATTAGGATTAGAAACTGTCCGTGATTTATTGTTTTATTATCCCCGCAATCATATCGACTATGCCCGTCAAGTAACTATTTCCCAATTGACCGCAGGGGAAACGGTAACGCTAGTAGGAACAGTTGTTCGTTGTAATTGTTTTTCTAGTCCTAACAAGAGAAATTTAACCATTTTTGAGCTATTAATTAGGGATAATACCAGCAGAATCAAATTAAATCGTTTTTATGCGGGTCATCGTTACAGCAGTAAGGGCTGGCAAGAAAGTATTAAACGCATTTATGCCCCTGGAACCGCGATCGCGGCATCGGGTTTAGTCAAAGAAACTAAATATGGCTTGACGCTAGATAATCCTGAATTAGAAATTCTTGATAGCATTAGTTCCCACATCGAATCTGTCACGATTGGTCGCGTTTTACCCGTTTATCCTTTGACCGAAGGCGTTCCTGCCGACTTGATTCGTAAAGCTGTCTTGATGGCAATGGGAGCGATTAAACAACTCCAAGATCCCTTACCTGTTGGTATTAAAAAATCCTACGGTTTAATAGATTTACCAGAAGCGATTAAAAATATCCATTTTCCCGAAAGTTCCGAACATTTAATTCATGCCAGAAGACGATTAGTATTTGATGAATTTTTCTATTTACAATTAGGCTTTCTCCACCGTCGGCAAAAACAAAAAAGTACGGAAAAAAGTGCAATTTTTACGCCCAGAGGTGAATTAATTGAAAATTTCAATAAGCTTTTACCCTTCAGTTTAACCAACGCTCAACGTCGAGTCATTAACGAAATTTTGGCAGATTTAGAGTTAGCAACTCCCATGAATCGCTTAGTCCAGGGAGATGTGGGTTCAGGCAAAACGGTTGTGGCAGTAATTGCTCTTTTAGCGGCCATTCAATCGGGTTATCAGGGGGCCTTAATGGCTCCTACAGAAGTTTTAGCAGAACAACATTATCATAAATTAGTGGGTTGGTTTAATATGCTCCATTTGCCTGTGGAATTATTAACGGGTTCCACAAAAGTTGCTAAAAGACGAGAAATTCATGCTCAATTAGAAACAGGAGAATTGCCTTTATTAGTGGGAACCCATGCCCTGATTCAAGAGAAGGTAAATTTTCAAAAATTAGGCTTAGTGGTTATTGATGAACAGCATCGTTTTGGAGTTTTACAACGGGCAAAATTGTTAGCAAAAGGTGAATCTCCCCACGTTTTAACGATGACCGCAACTCCCATTCCTCGGACAATGGCTTTAACCTTACATGGGGATTTAGATGTGAGTCAAATTGATGAATTACCGCCAGGCAGACAGGCGATTCAAACAACCGCTTTAACCCAAAAGGAACGCTCTCAAGCCTTTGATCTAATTCGCAGAGAAGTGGCTCAAGGTCGTCAGGTTTATATTATTTTCCCGATGATTGAAGAGTCTGAAAAGTTAGCGTTAAAAGCTGCCGTTGAGGAGCATAAGCATTTATCGGAAGTGGTTTTTCCTGATTTTCAAATTGGGCTTTTGCATGGCCGTATGAGTTCTGCTGAAAAGGAAGCCGCTCTCAATGCTTTCCGCGATCGCCAAACGCAAATTATTGTTTCGACAACGGTGATTGAGGTCGGGGTGGATGTGCCGAATGCAACGGTGATGTTAATCGAAAATGCGGAACGTTTTGGGTTATCTCAATTGCATCAGTTACGCGGTCGGGTGGGACGGGGTTCCCATCAATCCTATTGTTTGTTGATGAGTAGTAGTAAAAATGCGGATGCTCGTCAGCGTTTAAGTGTGTTGGAACAATCCCAGGATGGTTTTTTTATTTCGGAGATGGATTTACGGTTGCGCGGGCCTGGTGAGGTGTTGGGGAGTCGTCAGTCGGGTTTACCTGATTTTGCGTTGGCGAGTTTGGTGGAGGATCAGGAGGTTTTGTTATTGGCGAGGGAGGCGGCGGAGAAGTTAATGATGGCGGATCAAAGTTTGAGTCATTTACCGTCTTTGAGGCACGAGCTTGAGGTTCGTTATCAAAAAATGATTGGTCAAGAAATTTTAACTTGATATGTTTATAATTAAGATGTTCTCAATTAATGAGAATTCAAAAAATGCGTTACATTATGATTTATGAATCGCTTTCTTTTAGAAAAAGGTTTAAGTCAACGTTCAGCCCATATTTTTCGCAATGCGGAAGGTCATTTTACCGAAGATAACGAAATAAACCGTCAATTACTAATCAATACAGCGATGAATAAAGAAAATTATCTGGGAATAGATAAATGGGGCAACAATTGGTATGCTACATCTCTTCCCAATGGTCAACAAATTTGGGTACAAATTAGAAAGGGAGAAATTATTAATGGGGGAATTAACTCATCATCACGTCTATGGTTTCGTTCTACAGGTCTTATTCAATAAATTTTTATACTGAGGAAATTGACAACAATGGAAAAATTAACAACTGTAGAAGCTTTTCACGCAATGATCCTATTTCTCGAAACTTATTACGAGCAAACTCAAGCGGATGATATTGGAGCTTTATTGGGAAGTTTGCAATTATTAGAGGATGGCAAACCTGCTGATCCTGCTCTATGGCAAGATTGGTTAAAATCTTCTGAATCAGTCATTTTTTCTTCGATTTATCATGTTTAACAAATAACGTCCTTGAAACGGTAGCTTGAGGAGCGTTGTCAAAAAATAGTTGGCAAAGAAATTTTAACTTGACAAATTTATAATTTTTGTCTAGATTTTGATCATATTTACTGCCAATGTTGCTGTCTTTTTAAAAAAACTTAGAAGTCAAATTTAGTTTAAGGTGATTTTCTGTTTACTAACCATTACTATAAATAAAGGAGTTGAATCCAATGACTATAATTAATCCAGTTAATGTCAATGAAATAGAGTTTGATCAAAAAGATTTAGCAGTTTTCGAGATTAAAGACATAAAAGAACGCATTGCCGTTATCAGAAAGCACTTTTTTCCTCGCCTAGAATTACTTAGGAAAAGTAGTTTAGAGCTTGTTGAGACGATTTATGATATTGATTCATCGATAGGAATGGGAAATATTTCTAGTCCCAATAATAGAAAAGATGCAACAACAAATACGGGAGGTGATCGCGCTTCTCTTGGCATTTCAGGAAAACGGAGAGACAAAAATGATCCACCACTTGCTGTTAGAAATGCTCAAGGAAAATCAAAATATATTCACTCTAGTCTTCTTACTTTTGAAGTAACTCCAGACGGCGACATAACAGTTGTTTTTTCTCTTTGCTCAATATCATCAGTTGAATCAAGCTTTATTAATAAAGTCAAAGAGGAAATGCAGTCTAATTTTGAATTACTTAATGCAGTTTTGATGAGTATTGATGTTTATTATAATTTACCAACAGGTGAATATTCTGATGATTTCTATGATCTAATTAATTTAGATAGCTTTAATTTATTAAACAATAAAAATATCAAAAAACTCTATTTTTTTAGTAGATCTTTTGATTTTCCTACTAATTTTGAAAATGAATTATGGAGACTTGAATTAGCGTTTGTTGGACTTTATCCTCTATTAGATTTATTCATATCAATTGGAGATGGTAAAGAAACTCGTTTTACTGAAATGCTAAATAAGTTTAATGAGTGTTATCTTCAAAACAAAACAAAAGAAGTCGTTGATGATGATGATCCAGAGAATGTTGAATCTGAATTAATTGCTCCTAACCCAAAAAACGGGGACGAATCTGAAATTGATAGAAAAGAAATTGAATCTAAATTAGATTTTAATCCGAAGAGTTTAGTTGATGCTAGAAAGCGAATTTATACGCAAATTGTTCAACGTCAAGGGCAACCCAAATTTCGTTCTGAACTATTAAAAGCTTATAATGGAAAATGTGCCATTACGGATTGCGATGTAGAAGCCGTATTAGAAGCCGCACACATAATTTCCTATTTGGGAATTGAAACAAATTGTCTTGCAAATGGATTATTACTTCGTGCGGATATTCATACGCTCTTTGATCTTTATTTAATTTCGATTGATCCAATTACAAATCAAGTAGCTGTTTCATCGCAACTATTGAATACTTGCTATACAGAGCTACATAAAAAAGTACTTAAATTACCACACAAAAGAGATGCTAAACCATCTTCTGAAGCCTTGGCAAATCATTATGAGAAATTTTTACATAATGACAATTGAATCATACTTGGTCAAGGTAGATATTTGTTTATAAAAAGCTATCAATAAGTTTCACCATAAAATAAAAACTTGAGTTTGATTAGGATGACATTTGAAATCAGTGATCGCATTCAAGTGAATATTCTTTTTTTTGATCAAAGATGAGTACAGATTTTGGAATAAAATTCTCGACGCGATCGCCCATTTAGGCAGCGATTCCTTCCATTGTGACTTGATGAATATCAGCCCTTTGGCTCGCGTGTTCCATCGTAATCGCACAAATCGCACCTTCTTTATCGAACTCTAACAAAGTGTTCTCATCAAGATCTTGAGTTTCAACAATATCAGAATTTTTAAACTCAATATAGAGAGTATCGGTATCTTTAAAATACTGGAGTTTCATGGTTTAAATTTTTGATCAAAAAAAGCATTATGAACGGTTTCATTATCAGAGAGAAGAACAACACGAAGATACCTTCCCTCAGCTTCATTAATTCTTGCCCATATCCGAATTCTACCATCTGTTTGAATCTGAATTCGTTCAGGATTTTCTATAACATAAGCGCTCCATTCTTCTTTGATAGATAAACGATCTGGACGATTTCTAGTAGAGTCAAAATAAGATGTTGTTTTCAAATTTCAATATTAAATACTGCTCAAATATATTTTAATGCCATTTTCGCTGATGCGATCGCCGATTTAGGAAAGAGATTCTGGATGCGATCGCGTTATCAAAATATAATGAACAGTAGCGTAAATTCAAAAAAAAAAGATAGCGATGACGGTAACTAACAGTATATTGCTCTCTTCTCATAGAATGCCGATCGCAAACTGCTGTAGTCCCGCCACAACCATTTATTTTACATGATCAAAAAAACTTGTTTCAACCCTCAATTTCTCCTCGGAAAAATCGTAGTAAAATTATCTTACGATTAGCTCCAAATAAATCGGAGCTAGAAGCCCGTTTCAATCCTCAGTTTCCTGTCGAGAAAACCGTTGACTATCAGCCCCTAAACCATAGGGGCCAGTAGCCCGTTTCAACCCTCAATTCCCTTTTAGGGAACTGGGAAAAATTTAGAATACCTTAGAATGTTTCAATCCTCAACTCTTTTAAAAAGAGTCGTGATGAGTCTATTTTTTGACCCATCAATTCATCAATTATTAAATTATAAGATGGTTTCAACCCTCAATTCCCATTCCAGAAAATTGTTATTTTAGTAACGGTGAATTAATTTTAACTGATGAAACGTTTCAATCCTCAAATCCTACCGAAAAGAATTGTGATTCAAAATTTTGTGAATTGATGAAAAAAGATGTTAACTTAAGTAAGTCAGGGAAATCCCTGGGGGAAGTTCTGGGTTCATATTAACCTGATAATCCTTAAAGTGGCGAGGATATTCGGCTAAAGACTTAATTTTTAACAAATCGAATAATTTATGGGTCGGATAGTTACCTAAAGCACTTTCATGGCTAAAGATCCACACTCCCTGGGTTGCCATTAATCCCCTGGCAGAAGACCGATCCATTTCAAAACATTTTACTAATGCTTCCCAAAAATGGGCTAAATCTTCGGAGGTAACGCCCGTTTGTCGGGTAAATTGGGGAGAAATAAAGCCATAGGTTTTATAAAGACCGTAGGGGATAATGTTCTTACGTCCCATTGTCTTATTGTCCTTGCCTTCTTTTTCGTCTGCAGCGGCACAACGAGTAATGGATAAATTCATCGGTAACACTTGATCTAAGGATTCCCCAAATCCTAATTGGACGGCTCCCCTTACCTGACCTGCATTTTTTCCCGTCGAAAGTACCGCACCAAACATCCTGATGTCATAGAAATTTTCGCACATCCAGTTCCTAGCTTCGGACACATCCTTGGCATCGGTTAAGCGTTTTTTGGTTTTGTCCAATTTATCTTCCAGACCTTGCGCGGCGATCGCTTCATCAATGGCATCATTCAGAATGGCTCCTTCCGACACAAAAATGCGTTCATCGGTAGTAAGGGTAATATAATTCCGAATTTTTCGCTTTAGGCAAGCATCAGACACCAATCCATGACCCGTTTGTAAATCCATACGCGGGGCATTATCGGCATCGGGATCTCCATTAGGATTACCGTTTATACAATCGAATAACCAGATAAAATCGTGTTTTTTAGTAGGGTCTAAATGAATATTCATCTTAATTTACCTCCTGGGAAATAGCGGTGTAGTTGTGTTGAATTGAAAGAGGGATAAAGTTATCTTCGTTAGCCAGTTCAACCTCCTTAATCGCCTTACGGATATATTGAATTTCTTGCCAAAAACCTAAATCAAATTCCGCTTGGCATTCGGGGCTGAAAATACTAGGGATTTTGGATTTTTGGGAAAGTTCAGCAATTTTAGCCTTGATTTCTGATACTTTACCCATGAAGAGGGGTAATAATTTTTTATTGGGATGGCGGGCTAGGGCGGTCATATGGTTGGTCGCAGCGGATGCCAATCGATGACTCATCATCACAGGGGAATAACCGACGGAAGCATAATATTTCATCGCATTCGTATTTGGCAAGGCGATTTTTTTCTGCTGGGCCTGTCGCTGGAGTTGAGCATAAACGGCTAATAAACGACCATATTCAAAAGCAATTTTTTCTGGGGTTGTAATCATAATTTTTTTCCTTTTTTGATTATCCATAAATTGATTTAAAACGACTGCTCGAAAATAATTGACATCCCGCTCGGTGCGATTTTGATGACAAACATTTTGAATTAAACTGATAGGCAAAGATTCTTCATAAACCGCATTACGAAAGAAGGCATTAATGGTACGGGGTAACATTTCTTTGCTGTCTCGAACCGTTGAACGGGCCAGTTGCCAGATGTTTAAATGACCCCGTTCTTCAATATTATTCCAACCAATAATTTCTTGATTAGTCAGCCAAGTTTGATAATTTTTGGCGAAGTCCGATTCTTTGATTTCCATCCAATCCCGTACCACTAGACGACCGCTATTTCCCGTTAAAGCAAGAATATGAATTTGCCATTCGGGATGAATTGGTGTATCGGCTTGATTGACGAGACCCAGATAATCTTTTACCGATGGATCGTCGGGAGATTCAAAAAAGTTAGCATCAATTTTTCCCGAATCGCTCCAAAAGACGTAGGTGATATTACCAATAGTGAGATGGTGGCGGTCTTCTCTTAAGAGATAATTCAGGGCTTGGGAAAATTGTTCATCGGCGATCGCGCTAATGGGAGAAACCAAGGCTCCTGAAAGTTTGTAGGAAGAACAAGCACTGGAATAGGCACTAATTAAGGAACCGCCCTGGGTAGTGGTGCCTGGCACACCTTTGATCGGGAGGGAAAATTTGGTGGTGACAGAAGCCATTTTTCCGGTGGCCAAACACTGCATTTTTGGGCGATCGCTCCCCGTAATTTCATCCACATAATGGGCCCAAAATCGTTGGACTGAGCGCAAATTATGAATCAAATCCTCCATGCCATTAATGCGGAAGGTAATCACTTGTTTAGCATCTATTCCCTTGAGTCCAGGAACAATTTTTAACGGATTAGATTCAAGGAAAATAAGAATAGCTTGAACAGCAGGTTCCTGGGTACTTTGATAACAGTTTTCTAGTAATTTCAAATAAGCTTTAGCCTTATTTCCCTCACCAAAAATGTATTCTGCGGTATCCGTGATTAATTTGGCTTGAATGGCATTTCGCCGAATATGGGGACAGCTTAATTTTTTACCAAGTCTGGGTTTTTTCGCGTTTCCCTGACGATCTTCTATTTCGGTTTCTAATGCCCGTATCCGTTTAAAACTACCATCCAGATTTAAGGTGATTTCGTAATAAACAACTGATTCAGCATAACCCTGGGCGGGTAAATCAATGGTTTCGCTAAATCGAACTAATTCCCGAAGAATTGTCATAAACTAACCTCCATGATGCCTGATTCAATAGAAGCTTGGAAAAAGTTGGGTCGTGTTCCTTCCGCCGTGAAATCAATAGAATGGAGCATTAATCCTAAATCCGTTTTTAGGGACTTTAAGGGTTGATCATTTTCATCGGGTTCAGAAAAATAGGCGATAAATTCTCGACAACCAAAGTAGGGTTGCTGAAAACATTGCCCTTTGGCTAATCTCCGTCGAAAAATTTCTAAATATTTCTTCAAAGGTTCTGTGGCATGATCTTTCAGATGAATCTGTAACGTAATCAGATAGGCTACATTCTGGAGAATCAGGGCATGGCGTTGGGTGCGATCGGACTCAATTTCCAGCACACTACCTTGTTTAGCCATTCGTTCCGATTGACGAGATTTGATCATATTGCGGAGAATAGAGGCTTTTTGGATGGGACGAAGAACCCCGATTTTGAGAATTTCGTACCGAATCTCTGGTTTCCAAAAAATGGCTTCCGCGACTCCTTTCGCGGCGGATGGTGTAATTACATCGTAGGTAACTTGCTCCGTTTTAAATTCAGGGCGGGTAAAAAGAGCGCGATCACCCCATATTTTAAAAGTAATTTCTGAATTATTCATGCCCATGATTTTGATAAAATTTTTGTGAACATAAAGTAGTGGTACAGCATTTTTGTGATTTTTTTGTGAACACAAGCACTGACTTAAGTTTTTTGTGAACATGAAATACTTATGCAACATTTTTGTGAATTTTTTGTGAATATAGAAATTAATTTTGCCAGGCACTGGTTCAGTCTAATTATTAGAATGAAATCCTTACAAGACAAGGACTTAAC